>NZ_LZRW01000011.1:0-545449 GCF_001974945.1 Bacillus sp. I-2
TTGGTCTGCCGTTATCAGAACTATAATGATCTTTGACAAGATCATAAACGAAATCAAAATCGATCGCTTGATCAATTTTTCGTACGAGATGATCTTCAGGCACTAATTCATCTAAGGCCACGACTTCTAATTGATTTCTTCTTTCTTCTTCACGTTTCGATAACATATTTATCCCCCACAGAAATGTGTTATTACCCTTATTATACAAAAAAGCTTGTAGACTTTGTCTACAAGCTGAGACTTTCTTTATAAAGAAAGTCCTTTTGACTATTCATTTATTGAACTCCCTGACCCTTTAGTTCACGCTGCACGTCTAAGTCGGCAGCTTCTCTGCTGAACTTTGGCAGTGTAATGAAGTAAAAAAGGAAGACGAGTAAAATAATAAAGCCCATTCCGTAATAAATATAAGAAACATTTGTGATGAGTTTTGGAAATAATACAGCAATCAGACCTAATGTCATCGATTGAGCAAACATAGTAAGCGGATCAACCCATCCTGACACACGGCCCATCAGGCGAGGGTGGACGATTCTAGGCAGCCAGCCGCCAATGACAATGTTGACTGGGCCAATGCATGTACCAATGACAAATGATGTGACATAAAACAACCATAATGTATGGGTAGAACCAAGGACAAAAATCAAAATACCTGCGACCAGAATTGGAATCGACATGAGATATTGCATCTTTACCTTCTTAGCGAGGACAGAGCCCATTAAGCTTCCAACGAGCAATCCTGCACCAATCGCAATTGTAAAGAAGGATGTATGCAGCTCAAAATGGTCCGGTGAAAGTCCATATTTCATTGTAAACATCGGAAGAACGGCAAATGCGCCATTGACTAGACCGAAAACAAAAAAGCCAAAAATTAAAGAAGCCAATAATTTGTTTTTTAAAATATACAGAATGCCTTCTTTAAAATCTTTCAGAGACGTTTTGATGGTCATGCCTCTCCAGCCAGCTTGTCCATTTGGCTGACGCGCTTCAATTGGAATGTTACATGAACGAATCAGGATGCCTGAAATAATAAAGCTGACTAAATCAATTGTAATGGCACCGTGAAGTCCAATCGTTTTATACATGATGGCACCAATTCCAACGCCAAATACCATAAATAAACTAAACAGCATTTGATTTAAACCAGCGGCTTTTGCATATTGATCTTTATTTAAAATGGCCTGAACGAGAGAAGCTTCAGCTGGATAGAAGAACTTCGTAATGGCACTTCGAATGAACAAGATCAAGAAAATAAGTGGCAGTGAATTAAAATAAATAACGATGAATAATACAATCGTCAGCCCAGCTCGTATCCAATCACAATTCTCTGCGACTTTTTTACGATCAAAACGGTCTGCGACCACACCGACCATAAAAAAGACAAAGACGGTAGGAAGAGAATACATGAGCTCAGCCAATGTGGCGTATGCGGGCTGATGACTAAAATGGTCGAGCAAATAAAAGGCAAACGCCATATTGCCTACTGTTGTCCCCATTTGCGAAGCAAGTGCTGCAAAAAAGAGACGAACAAAATTTCTGTTTTTAAAAATATCCATAAATACGCTCCTTAACCTGAAGATCCCACTTTATATCATATAAAATTTTAAGCATTCGTACAATTGATTTCTTCTACTGGCTAATGGTCACAGGTGTTCCGTTTGGAACGAGTGAAGCAAGCTCGATGACATTCTGATTATACATTCGAATGCATCCTCTAGAAACAGCTTTACCAATTGAAGACGGGTTATTCGTACCGTGAATGCCGTAATGAATTTTTGAGAGGCTCAGCCAATAAGCGCCAAAGGGACCTCCTGGGTTTGGCTGTCTGTTGACAATATAATAAGAACCTGTCGGTGTCATATTTAAAATTTTCCCTGTTGCAATCGGATACGAACGAATAAGCTGTGATCCAGAAAACAAAACGAGACGTTTCGTTGAAATTGAAACAAAAATGCGGTAAGGGATCGTATTAGGATCCGGTAAACCAGGAATGATAATGACCTCATTTTGTTCGGGCTCACGAGCTTGAAGTGACGGATTTGCAGCTTTTAAGGCATCTGTTGTAGTTCGAAAATCAAGTGCTATAGAAGCAAGGGTTTCTCCACTTTTCACCGTGTATCGAAGCACCAAAGCACACTCCTTTTACTCAAATAAAAGAAGCCATGATGCCGTCACTTGACATACTATATGGACGGAATCAGGCCCAGTAAGGTTTCTCCTAACATTTGTCATGAAAAAGAACTTTGATTATACATATGCAGGAGAGGGCGGTTTGGCTTCTATTTATACGCGAGATGTCAAGGTAAAAAAGGTTAACTCGGGTTTGGCTAAAAACCGAAGCGGCAGCCGCGTTGTTCCAAGTCCACGGTTGACATAGATGCGGTGCTGATCGCTGCCGTATAAACCTTCTATATATGTACGGCCGTAAGGTGCTGTGAGAATCGGTCCATAGAAAGGCAGCTGCACTTGACCGCCATGCGTATGCCCGGAAAGCTGCAAGTTAATAGGTGTTGCTTTCAGCTCTAATGCGGCATCAGGCTCATGGACGAGCAGTAATGTAAATAAATCAGTTGATACTTCCCGTTTGATCAAATCGTAATCAGGCACGCTCATCATGAGATCATCCAGTGAAGCAATCTGAATATGCGCATGATCTTTTTCTAATAGAAACACATCATTTTTACATAACGTAAATCCACAAGCCTCCATTGTTTTCTCATAAAGCTCCACGCCAAATGGTCCGTAGTCATGATTTCCGTAGATGGCAAGCTTACCGAACGGAGCATGAAGCTTATTCAAATAAGCCTTCGCTTTTTCATGCTCTTCAGAGGATGCTTGAAAATCAACGAGATCACCTGTGAACACAATGAGATCTGGAGATGCAGCATTGATTTTCTGGACAATGGCTTCTAGATTCTTCGCACCGAATGTATCACTCAAATGAACGTCACTAAATTGGGCTATTTTAAACTGGTCAAATGAAGCTGGAAGCTGAGCATCTTGAATGGTCAGTGACACGGTATCGATCATGCGCGGCTCAATGTACCTGGCATATCCATATCCACAACTTGTAGCCAAAAAACCGAGAATACTCGCACCAGCTGCTCCTTTTAAAAATTGTCTGCGGGAAAGCTGCTTCATATAAGACTCCTTTATAAATAAAATTAAGTATAGCATCATATTTGGATAATCTCCCATATGGTGCACCGAGGGTCAATCATGATATGATAGACAATAATGAATGAATAGTCATTCAAATGACACAGAGGGGGAGAACAAATGACGAAACAAACAGTGATTGTCACAGGGGGATCAAGCGGTATGGGGAAGGTGATGGCTGATCATTTGGCAGCTGAAGGCTGGAATGTCGTGATTACTGGTAGAACGGAAGAGACGCTGGAAAAGACGGCAAAAGAAATGAAGCAGAAGGGCGGATCTGTCGCTTATTTCCAAATGGATGTACGAAACCCAGAGGATGCTGACCAAATGGTCAAGTTTGCAGTGGATACATTTGGTGATGTCGATGCCCTCATTAACAACGCAGCAGGAAATTTTTTAGTGCCAGCAGAAAAACTGTCTCCTAACGGCTGGAAGGCTGTCATTGATATTGTGTTAAACGGTACATTTTTTTGCAGCCATGCAGTGGGGAATTACTGGATTCGTCAAAAGAAAAGGGGAAGTATGATTAACATGGTGGCCACCTATGCATGGGGTGCTGGTGTAGGCGTGGCGCATTCGGCGGCAGCAAAGGCCGGTGTGTTGTCTCTCACTCGAACGCTTGCTGTGGAATGGGGGAAGCAATATCGAATTCGCGTCAATGCGATCGCACCAGGTCCAATTGAGAGAACAGGCGGTGCAGATAAACTATGGGAATCTGAAGAGGCAGCGCAAAGAACATTAGATAGTGTTCCTCTTGGCAGACTGGGAACACCTGAGGAAATTGCAGCGCTTGCGAGCTTTTTATTGTCTGAGCATGCGTCTTATATAAATGGAGATTGTATCACGATGGATGGGGGACAATGGCTCAACCAATCACCATTTTGATTGACGATGTAAGACCTGCTTTTGATGTGGTATAATCACACAAAGAGAGAAGCAGGTGATGAAAATGGTCGATCCATTGGATATTTTAACGAATATTGAAGATGTTTTCCCGCACTATCAAGCAATATTCAGTGCGGAAGAGCAAAAAGTGATAGGCTATGAGATTCTAGGAAGAATGAAGCTTGAGTCAGAAACGGTCAGCCTAGGCTCCTTCTTTACGGATTCATCTATTCCTGACGAATATAAATTGGAAGTAGATTACAAAGTATTGACTCAAGCACTTGATCTCTTCACAACAGCAGATGACGATTTGCTCATTTTTATTAATCATGATGCCAATATCCTCATGCTGGATCATGGAGAAAGCTTTTTAGAACTTTTAAAAGAATATGAAGCAAGGGGCATTCAGCTTAACCGATTTGTTATTGAGTTTGCAGAGCATACGTTTAGCGGCGACATTGAACAGCTATACCATACGTTAACGTATTATCGTACATATGGGATTAAAATCGCCGTCTCAAATATAGGAAAAGAAAGCAGTAATCTGGACCGGATTGCCTTGCTTTCACCTGATTTATTAAAAATAGATTTACAGGCATTAAAGGCATCGGCGCCATCTCCTTCCTATGAATATGTCTTGTACAGTATTTCATTGCTTGCGAGAAAAATAGGAGCTGCCTTAATTTATGAGGACATTGAAGCGAATTTCCAGCTGCAGTATGCTTGGAGAAATGGCGGGAGATATTTTCAAGGGTTCTATCTTCATGAGCCTGCGGGAGAACTAATCGACCGAAGCCATCGAAAAGATCAGCTTAGAGAAGAATTTCAGCAATTTATTGCCCATGAGAAAAAGAAGCTGCAAGCGGTCTACGAACATTCTGAAACATTTTATAAACGAATTCATCAAGCTGTTACGACTTTAAAGAAAGCGTGCAGCACAAATGATGAGCTCATTCAAAAACTGGCACTTGAACTAACAGATTGCAGCTTCCGGATTTATATGTGTAATGAAGAAGGCTTTCAAATCACTGGAAATGTGTTCAAAAAAGAAGAAGAATGGCTGTTTCAGCCGGAGTATATCGAAAAAAACTGGAGCTGGCGTCCTTATTTCCTAGCAAATATTCTTCAAATGAGAATTAGCGGAAAAGGATTTTTCAGCGATATTTACAGTGATTTAGAAACCGGTGAGAGGATACGTACGTTTTCTTATCCTTTAGAGGGAGATATGTATTTGTTTATAGACCTTCCGTATGCTTATTTATATGAGCAAGATGGATTAATTTGAAGACGCGGCGTGAAGACAAACCCTCGCATTCGTTAAGTCCTGCGTGGCAGTGCTCACGAATGTAAAATCCTCTCCGGTACTCGTCCTTTCTAGACTTCAAAGGTTTTCTATCACGCTGAAATATAAACAAAAGGAATTTTAGCCTTTTGTCATCAATCTGAGCAGCCTTGCAGGCTGCTTTTTTTGATAGAAAAAAGAAATAAAAAATGGTTGACAATGAAACTGATAATCATTATCATTTAGTTATAGAGAGAAGCTACTCTCTGTTCCCCAACCCCTCTATCAGATCAAGATCCAAAAAACTTGGCGCTACCCCCGCCAAGTTTTTTTTGTGCTTCAATCTTTCCCTTCATGCATAGGACAGCCCAAACCTTCCATACATCTTAAGTGATGATAGTTAGACGGTAGGAGGGAAACATCATGATCAAACGTGACATGCGGCTGCTCATTGATTTGCCAAGGCCAGATCACCCAGATGCAAATGGTGCCGCTGCTGTGCAAGAATTACTCGGCGGAAAATTCGGTGAAATGTCCACATTAAATAATTACATGTTTCAATCCTTTAACTTTAGAGGAAAACGAAAACTTAAACCGTTTTATGACCTCGTATCCAGTATTACGGCTGAAGAATTTGGTCATGTTGAGCTTGTAACCACAGCCATCAATCTCATGATTACAGGAACTACCCATGGCGGGGACCCAGATACGACGCCGATGAAGGCAGCTGTCGATAAACGAAATACACAGCATTTTATTCAAACAGCCCAAACAGGCTATCCGTTTGATTCAATGGCAAAACCTTGGACCGGAGAGAATGTGTTCTCAAGTGGCAACCTCATTCTTGATCTTCTCCATAATTTCTTTCTTGAATGCGGAGCACGTACGCACAAAATGCGCGTATATGAAATGACGGACCATCCTACAGCAAGAGAGATGATCGGTTATTTACTTGTCAGGGGCGGCGTGCATATTGTGGCATATGCAAAGGCACTTGAAGTCGCTACAGGAGTAGATGTTGGGAAGATGCTGCCAATCCCAAACCTCGACAACAAATACTTTGACTCAGCGAGGAAATTTGAAGACCAGAATGTTCATACAAAGCTGTATACATTTAGTGATACGGATTACAAGGATATCAATAAAATTTGGAAAGGCAGCCATCCGATTGATGGAAAGCCGCTGACAGTCATTGAGGGCACCCCGCAAGGTGCACCTGTGCCAGATTATAGAGAATTACCGGAAGAGTTTGCACCAGGCATTTCAAAAGAGGATTTTGATGAAATTGCGAAACGGTTGATGAGATCTGCTGGTTTATAAAAATCATGGTGCATGAGATGAGAAAAAAGACTCAAACTAAAAAAACAGATTCTTTTTCTTTTTTTGAATTCAAGAGGAAAAATATCATCTGAGAACACTTTATGGTATGATGCTTTGTAGGACTTGTGTATAATCAATACGGGTTCATCTTGAGTTGTTTTTTTGAAAGGAGTCTTTTTTTAGAATGTCACAATTAATGGGTATCATTACAAGGCTGCAAAGTCTTCAAGAGACAGCAGAAGCTGCAAACGAGCCGGCACAGCGTTATTTCGAAGTGAACGGTGAGAAAATCTGTAGTGTTAAGTATTTCGAAAAGAATCAAACGTTTGAATTGACTGTTTTTCAACAAGGGGATAAGCCAAATACTTTCCCATTTGACAACATTGATATGATTTCGATTGAGATTTTTGAGCTTCTACAATCCTAAGCTGAATCGTATGAAATGTTTTTTCTGAGGATTCCTTCGTTTATTGCGGCAGCATACATGGATCATCATAGATGATATGTACAAATGGAAGATGATCAATCAGCGCATTTTTCGGATAAGAGACCATTAAAAAGGAGTTCCTTTCTGTGAGTGATTCTTTTTTCTACAATCTTTCTGAAGATCATTTAGCGTTTTCTGATGTCGTCATGAGAATGAAAGACTTTATTCGAAAAGACCCTAGATCCGCCTATGTGTTATCAATTGGTACGGACTCTCAGGTCAATCAAAATGTCACAACATTTATGACTGCAATTCATCTCCACCGGATTGGCAAAGGAGCTTGGGGCTGTCTCACACAACAAGTGATCGAGAGACCCGTGCAAAGTCTTAGAGAAAAAATTTCATTAGAGACAGCGTTTAGCCAAAAGGTATGTGCAGACATCCTTGAGGGGCCTTTAACAGAACTGATGGATTTGCTTCTTCCGTTTGCTGAGGAAGGGGCAGACCTTCGTTTTGAAGCCCATCTGGATATTGGCAAAAAAGGAAGTACAAAAGAGCTGATTCAGGAAATGACCGGAATGATCACAGCTATGGGAATTGAAGCGAAAATAAAACCCGACTCATATGCAGCATTTTGCTATGCCAATCGATACACAAAATAAATTCCGTCATTTTTCTCCAAACCTTGTCGAAACGTGCGGTTGACGATTCGATTCTAGTTCCTTATTCTAGCTGTATAGAGAGGAAGCAGACATTCAAAAGCCTGCTAATCAATATAAAAGCATATATGAAACAGGGGGCCTGATGTTGAATGAGCGTCATCGAAAATCGTTTTAATGAAGAAGAGAAAAAGCTATTATTAAACGTATTGCTGAATCAGGAATATGCTGTCGAATTACTAAGCAGTGAGATCAATGATATAGAATGTGGAACAAAAAATGTCGACGACAATACGTATAAGCAATTGATCACATTGTATGACAGAGTAAGGTTTGAGAATTAATATTGATTTAACATTCTATTAGATACTCGGGGGCTGAGTATCTTTTTTATGCAGAAAAAATCTTTCGACAAATTTCGTTTTAGTTTATGCTTAATGGTAAAGGGGAATGTATGATTGATGATTGAGAGAAAAGGGGTCGAAGAAACATGATAGAGATAGAACCGACTCAATTGCTTGAGTCAACAGTAGCCGAGCATATGATTGATGCAGATAAGGTGGCACATGTTCAAATTGGAAATAATCTTGAGCATGCCCTATTGGTTCTAACAAAAACAGGATATACAGCCATACCGGTATTAGACGCTTCTTATCATTTACACGGGTTAATCGGAACGAATATGATTATGGATAAAATCTTCGGTTTAGAACGTATCGAATTCGAGAAGCTCGACCAGTTGAAGGTTGAAGAGGTCATGCTGACGGATATTCCGAGACTTAAAACAACAGATCCTGTACTAAAAGGCGTTCACGCTGTGACGAATAATGGATTTGTTTGTGTAGAAAATGAGGAGCAGGTCTTTGAAGGCATTTTTACTCGACGAGTTGTATTAAAGCGCTTAAATGAGGTCATTCATTCCGCAAAAAAATGAGCTGCAGCCCAGCTTATTTTTTTTTGCCTTCATAAGTTAAAATTTATATAATGAGCATATAAAATAAGGAAAACTTATAGAGAGAAAGGGGACACCCATGCAGCTTCAGGAGTTACATATGCTTGTTGTGCTAAGTGAAGAATTGAATATGAGAAAGGCTTCAGAGCGGCTCTTTGTCTCCCAGCCTGCATTATCTCAAAGATTGCAGACGATCGAAAAGGAATGGGGTACCAAAATCTTTTTTCGTTCACAAAAGGGGCTGACTGTGACCTCGGCAGGTGAACAGATTATTCAATTTGCAAAAGAGGTGACGGTTGAACAGGATCGAGTGAGAGAGCGAATTGATGAACTTGAGGGTGATATTCACGGTACACTCAAGCTTGCGGTGGCGTCGATTATTGGACAGCACTGGCTGCCAAAGGTGTTAAAACGGTATGTTGAAAAATACCCAAATGCCAAAGTATCACTCGTTACTGGCTGGAGCAGTGAAATGCTCAAAAGCTTGTATGAAGACCACGTGCACATAGGAATCATTCGCGGAAACCCTGATTGGAAGGGGACAAAGGAATACTTGATGACAGATCATTTATATTTAGTTGATTCCGTGATCAAGGACGTAGATGAATTAATCAAGACAGAGCGGCCATTTATCCAATTTAAAAGCGACAGCACGTATTATCAGGAAATCCAGCACTGGTGGCACCAAAAGTTTAAAGTGTCTCCAAAGCAGACGATTTTAGTAGACCAAATTGAAACATGTAAACAAATGGCCTACCACGGCATCGGCTACGCCATTTTGCCTTCTGTTACCTTATATGACCACGAAAAAAGTGTTTATAAAACACCGCTTGTTGATGTGAACGGAGAGCAAATCGGCCGTGACACATGGCTGCTAGGCTATGAAGCGTCTTTTCAGTTAAAACAGGTACAAGCATTTGTTGGTGTGGTTAAAGAAATGCTTGAGAATGATGCCGTGTAAGTACCTTCTTGGAATTAGGAGGTACTTTTTTTTATGAAATCATTTGACAATGAAAATCATTATCATTTAAAGTGTACATATAATAATTGAAAATGATTATCATTTAGATGAGGTGACCGATAGATGAAAGCACTAATTGCATTTGCGAGTATGTCTGGAAATACGGAAGATATGGCAGCGATCTTAAAGCAAACACTTGAAGGAAAAGGGATCGATACAGAGATGATGGAGTTTGATGATACGAATGCTGAAGACCTTTCCTCATACGATTACGTATTCATTGGTTCTTATACATGGGGTGATGGAGATTTGCCATATGAAGCAGAGGATTTTTATGAAGAGGTCTCTACGCTGGAACTTCGTCACATCAAAGCAGCTGTCTTTGGATCGGGTGATTACAGCTATCCGAAGTTTTGCGAGGCTGTCCATACATTCCATGACATGCTGAAATCAACGGGTGCATCTGTTTTTCCTGAAACATTAAAAATGGAGCTTGCACCGGATACAGATGAAGATGTGGCGTGCTGTCAGGAATTTGCTGCGAGCTTTTTAACGTGGGCTGCTTTATCTGAGAAACGAGTTGAAAATCATGTTTCATAAAGGAGCAACAGCCGTTGCAGCATCTAAAAGTGGTGGATACTTTGTTGCTGTAAAACGTGAAGGTATTTTTCACTATAATGTGGAGAGCGGATGGCAGCAGCTGTTTAAGCTCAAGCATAAAATCCATGCGATCAGCTATATTGGCCCTTATTTATTCGGTGTTGGTGAAAATGGCACAGTAATTAGATCAGGAGACGAAGGCAACACATGGGCGTTATCTTCATTCCCAACAAATGCAGTCGTTTGGTCTATTACAGGACGCAAAGATGGATTTGTGTGTGCGCATGGAAAACATAGTATCTATGTGTCAAATGATTTCGGAATTTCCTGGGAAATTATGAAGCCGTTTGCTCATGTGAATCATCCGCCGGTCATTCGTTCTTTATGTGCTGCTGGTGATCACCTTTATATTGGAACACAGATTCATGAGGTTCA
Organism: Bacillus sp. I-2; assembly: GCF_001974945.1. Lineage (NCBI taxonomy): Bacteria > Bacillati > Bacillota > Bacilli > Caryophanales > Bacillaceae > Bacillus > Bacillus sp. I-2. The sequence goes on from NZ_LZRW01000011.1 coordinate 10,678, forward strand.
CGGAGGAATATGGGTGTATGACTTGAAGAGTGAACAGGTTTTTCTTCTAAACAGAGAGGAGCACCGAATGACGGCTTCTATGCTGCTCTGTCATGAACATCTTCTTGTTTGTGCGTTAGGTTCAAAAAAAGGCAAAAAAGGATCTGTTCAAATTTTAGATTTACATACAAATATTCTGCATGATATTCAATCACAGGCCTTTGCTAAAGAAGAATCATTTTTGGATGTGTCAGAGGATAATGGCATTGTGTATGTGACCACCTCACAAGACGAACACGGATTTTCTAAAGTGTATCAGCTTGATATCGAGCAAAAAGAGCTCAAATGGTTTGATACGATCAAAGGACATGGTTTTCGTGTAGCCAATCAAAACGAAAACTTTTTCTGTGCGGGTTTATATGAAAGTAAGTTTGTCAGGCCATATGAGGAGCCTGCATTGATTCATTGATAAGGAGGAAGAAAAAGTGACAGAAAAGGTCTTATTGGTATATGCCACGATGTCTGGAAATACAGAAGCGATGGCAGATTTAATTGAAAAAGGGTTAACGGAAGCAGGAGCCGGCGTGGATCGGCATGAAGCGATGGATATTGATGCTGAGCTGCTCAATGATTACTCGCACATTATGTTAGGGGCGTATACATGGGGAGATGGCGATCTTCCGGATGATTTTATTGATTTATATGAAGAAATGGAAGAGCTTGATTTAACGGGAAAAGCATTTGCAGTATTTGGTTCTGGCGATACATCTTACGAACATTTTTGCGGAGCTGTTGATTTAATCGAAGAAAAAGTGAAGGAGCTTGGCGGTGACATTGTCCTGCCCTCAGTTAAGATTGAGCTGAATCCAGAAGGGGAGGAGGAAGACGAATTAATTTCTTTTGGCAGACAATTTGTTCAGCTTCACCAGCAAGAAGCGGGATAATCGGTCCCGCTTGTTTTATTTTCCATTGCGGAGATGACTCTAACACTTGTCATTAAAACACTCCTTTGGTACAGTAATGAAGTATAAATTAAGAGGAGGACATACATACATGAAACAAATGGACGCTAATGAAATTATTTCATTTATTCAAAATAGTACAAAATCAACACCTGTCAAAGTCTATATCAAAGGTGACTTAGAAGGTATTGAGTTTGGTGAACATGCAAAAACATTCATCACAGGAAACACTGGAGTTGTTTTCGGTGAGTGGAGCGAAATTCAAGAAGCGCTAGCATCTAACAAAGACAAAATTGAAGATGTTGTCGTGGAAAATGACCGCCGCAACTCTGCAATTCCGATGTTAGATTTGAAAAACATTAAAGCCCGTATTGAGCCAGGGGCAATCATTCGTGATCAAGTTGAAATCGGTGATAATGCAGTCATTATGATGGGTGCTTCTATTAATATCGGTTCTGTGATTGGCGAAGGTACGATGATTGACATGAACGTGGTGCTTGGCGGCCGTGCGACAGTAGGTAAGAACTGTCATATCGGTGCTGGATCTGTTCTTGCAGGTGTCATTGAGCCGCCGTCTGCTAAACCAGTTGTTGTAGAAGATGACGTTGTCATCGGTGCGAACGCTGTTGTTCTAGAAGGCGTGACAATTGGTAAAGGTGCAGTAGTAGCTGCTGGTGCGATCGTTGTAAACGATGTAGAGCCTTACACAGTTGTAGCAGGTACACCTGCAAAGAAAATCAAAGACATCGATGAGAAAACAAAAGGTAAGACTGAAATCAAACAAGAACTGCGTCAGCTTTAATTCATATAATTCGCAGCTGAAGACAAAGACGTGGATGAGATATCCACGTCTTATTCGTATAGAAGAAAGGAAGCGAGTTCACTTGTTAAATCGTGAGCAATTAATATCCATTCGAAGAGATTTACACCAAATCCCTGAGCTTGGTTTCCAAGAATTTAAAACACAAGCGTATCTCATTCAGCACCTTAGTACCTATTCAAAAGATCGAGTTGAGATTGAAACGTGGCGAACTGGGCTATTTGTGAAAGTGAAGGGAACAAATCCAACGCGCGTATTTGCTTATCGTGCAGATATGGATGGTCTGTCTATTCCTGAGGAAACAGGGTATCCATTTGAATCTGTGCATGAAGGAAAGATGCATGCATGTGGACATGACCTTCATATGACCATTGCACTTGGTATCATTGATCATTTCGTTCATGAACCGATCAAAGAAGATGTATTATTTATCTTCCAGCCGGCAGAAGAAGGTCCAGGCGGAGCTGAACCGATGCTTGCAAGTGATGTATTGAAAAAATGGACGCCTGACTTTATTACAGCGCTGCATATCGCACCTGAATACCCTGTTGGAACAATTGCTACGAAGCCTGGTTTGTTATTTGCCAATACGAGTGAGCTTGTGATTGAGCTTGAAGGAAAAGGAGGACACGCTGCGTATCCTCATTTAGCAAATGATATGGTTGTTGCTGCAAGTGCACTTGTAGGTCAGCTGCAATCGGTCATTTCGCGTAATGTCGACCCCCTTGATAGTGCGGTCATTACAGTCGGTACAATTACCGGTGGAACGGCTCAAAATATTATTGCGCAGCATGCAAAGCTTGACGGTACCATTCGCACACTATCCCCAGAGTCTATGGACAAGGTGAGAAAGAGAATTGAAGCATTGGCAAAAGGTATTGAAATTGGCTACGAATGCAAGGCAACCGTTCGATACCCTTCATCTTATTACGAAGTGGACAATTCAAAGGATTTGACTGAGGAATTTATGTCATATGTAGCTGAAGAAGGGCTAGCAAATGTGATTGAATGCAGAGAAGCCATGACAGGAGAAGATTTTGGGTACATGCTGAAAAAGTATCCCGGCTTTATGTTTTGGTTAGGGGTCGATTCAGAATACGGCCTGCACCATGCAAAGCTCCAGCCTGATGAAAACGCGATTGAAACAGCTGTGAATGTCATGACGGCTTATTTTAAAAAGCAAGCTGGCGAATGAATAATCGAGCTGTCTCCTGTACACCTTATGAACAGGAGGTGTTCTTGATTATGACAAGAATTGGTGTAGAACAATCTTTATCCGATGTAGAAGAACTATTGAAGCAAAAAGGGTATGATGTCGTACGTATTCAAAATGAGCAGCAAATGGATCAGTGTGACTGTTATGTCGTCACAGGACTAGATTCAAATGTTCTTGGCATTTCAGACACAACAACAAAGGCATCTGTTATTACAGCATCAGGTATGACGGCTGATGAAATTTGCCAAGAAGTAGAACAGCGTGTTCAATAAAACAAGAAAAAGAACCGGTAGATTATGATCCCGGTTCTTTTTGCTCTTTTTCTATATCGAGTACTTCTTTCATTTTTTTGCGCAAGATTCGTTCCACCCGCCATTGCTCCATTGTTTCAGTTTTCGCTATGATGCGCAGCACAAGGGAAGAGGAACCGAACGCCTCCACGCCGACAACTTGAGGACCTTCGATAATTTGAGGAGTTTCCTCCCGCACCTCATCACAGGCAGCTTGAAGGGCTGTGATCATCTGATCCACATTTTCATCCGGTGACAGCTCAATATCAACGAGTGCCTGCATCGTCCCTCTAGAATGATTGCTCACATTCAGTATGCTGCGATTTGGAATGAAATGAAGGGTGCCGTCAAAGCTTCGAAGCTGCGTGGTTCTTAGGCCAATTTGTTCGACAATCCCATCGAAGCCAGCGACCGTTATATATTCTCCTACATCAAATTGTTTTTCCAATAATATAAAGAATCCAGTCACAATATCACTCACTAACCCTTGAGCGCCAAAACCGATCGCAAGTCCCACAACGCCTGCACCTGCCAGTAAAGCGGTCGGGTTATAATGAAATAAGTCGAGGATCATCACAACTAGAATAAAAATCAATAAGTAGGCGAAAATATTTAACGTCAGACTTTGCAGTGTCTGAGCTCTTGATAAAGAGACTTCATGCTTTTCAGCGAATGTTGAATAGGCGCGTTTAATCATCTTGTTTCCTATGGCTCTGATGATAAAGTAAATGGCAAAAATGGCGACTATTTTTAGCAAAATTATACTGCTATTGAGGATAATGGAAACCCAATCTACTTGTTGAAATGCTCTCATAATCTTCAAAACCTTTCTATGTATGCTCTAAAAGAGAAGCTAATCATTTGTTCCCTTATGCAAGTCATGTTAAACTTTTGATAAGTAGAGCAGGAATTGTGACAAATCGTTAATTAAATTTATTATTAATTAATATTGACTAAAAATCGCATAAGTATTATAATTGTAATTGTGAAGTTATTAACTAAATGAGAATTTTAAGTTTTGATTCTCATTTTATATACAGCTAAGAAGACTGTATAAAGATATTATTTTTTGGAGGGATTTACATATGGCAGAGCGTTTTGTAGGAAAGCAAGCTCCACGTTTTGAAATGGAAGCAGTACTTGCTAACAAGGAATTTGGTAAAGTAAGTTTAGAGGAAAACATGAAGAATGACAAATGGACAGTTCTTTTCTTCTATCCAATGGATTTCACATTTGTTTGCCCAACTGAAATTACAGCAATGAGCGATCGTTATGATGAGTTCGAAGATTTAGATGCAGAAATCATTGGTGTATCTACTGATACAATCCACACGCATCTTGCTTGGATCAATACAGACCGTAAAGATAATGGTCTAGGTGAATTAAAATACCCGTTAGCTGCTGATACTAACCACACAGTATCTAGAGAATACGGCGTTTTAATTGAAGAAGAAGGAATTGCTCTTCGCGGTTTATTCATCATTAACCCAGAAGGCGAACTTCAATACCAAACAGTATTCCACAACAACATCGGTCGTGATGTAGATGAGACATTACGTGTTCTTCAAGCACTACAAACTGGTGGACTTTGCCCAGCGAACTGGAAACCTGGTCAAAAAACACTTTAATTGATAACTGAAGAAACAGGAGGGTCTAACTGATGTTAGACCTTTTTGTTTCGACACATACAATGGATGGAGGCGCTTCATAATGAAATTACGTCAACCAATGCCAGAACTAACTGGCGCAAAAGAATGGTTAAATGGAGAAGTAACAAAAGAAGATTTGATTGGTGACAAACCAACATTGATTCATTTCTGGTCAGTCAGCTGTCATCTTTGTAAAGAGGCAATGCCTCAAGTCAATCAATTCCGTGATGAATACAAGGATCAACTAAACGTTGTGGCAGTTCATATGCCTCGTTCAGAGGATGACCTAGATTTAGAAAAAATCAAAGAAGTTGCGAAAGAGCATGAAATCACGCAGCCAATCTTTGTGGACAGTGATCATCACTTAACAGAAGCCTTTGAAAACGAATATGTACCGGCATATTATGTATTTGATAAAACAGGTGCTTTGCGCCACTTCCAAGCCGGCGGAAGCGGAATGAAAATGCTTGAAAAACGTGTCAATCGAGTGCTTTCTGAGTCTGAAAAGGCTGCAGAATAAGCTTCCCCCCCATAAATGGGGGTTTTTTCATGGACAAAAATAGGGAGCATATGGCTTCGGATGAGTTTTTGTGTAGGTATTATTCCTAAGAAAAGAGAAAATGAGGGAGTTTATTAAAAAATATCCCTGAAACAAAAAGGTATAACGACCTATTTACATTTTTGTTTTGAAATGAAAATGTAAAGATTTTAACTTTTTACTATTCAGAACGTTTTTGCACAAAAGAAATTTCAGTTAGGTAAATAACTATATAAATCAAGTAGTATAAGCGTTTATTCAATTTTTTTACAATATTTTAAGGTTTGTCAAAAGCCTATAGTGGCAATGAAATGGGTGCCGATTTTTCCTCTTTGGCAAAATTTTAGTTGAAAATACCTATCTGTTAGTAAACTGTAAAATGATAAAAAAATAGTTGATAAAATTAGTTTTCTAATCTAATATTTACTATAGAATATTTTTTATATGATGAGGGGGAAATCCATTGTTTAATGAGAGGGAAGCGTTACGTTTACGATTGGAACAATTAAACGAGGCAGAAGTAAAGGTCATCCGTGAATATCAAATTGAGCGAGATGCGATTTATGCAAAATTAAGAGAATTAGACCGTCAAGGAACAGGTCTAGTGTCAGATACAAAAAAAGAAGTACGTACAGAGAGAAAGACGGATTCACTGCCTGTATTAGCTGAGCTTGCTGCGCAAGAAATGAGAAGCTACCAGCAGCCGGCACAACCACAATCGTCATCTATAGGAACAGGACAGCTAAACGGTGCGCCTGTAGGTATTCCTGAAGGATCGACAAGACGCAGAAGAGGCACAGCTCGTCCTGGCTCTAAGGCAGCGAAGCTTCGTGAAGCTGCGATTAAAACGTTAAAACGTCATAATGCAGCGATTAAAAGCTCAGAGCTTCAAAAAGAGATCGAAAAAGAGAGCGGTCTTGAAATCCCAAATATGACAACGTTTATGCAAAGCTTAATTAAAATGTACCCTGAAGTGAAGAAGCCTTATCGCGGACAGTATATTTTAGAAGGCGACATTCAAACAGAAGACGAATAAATAAAAAACTGCTGGGCATAAAAGCCAGCAGTTTTTTATTTCGAGAATTACTTCTTTTGATCAACTGTATAGACAATTTTGCGTTCCTTGGGCAGGTGATCACGCTGTTTTTTAAAGCTGTCGATTTTGACTGTCATGACCTCTCCGTTACGCTGCACTGCATCGACTTGTTCCTGAAGTGATTGAACTTGTTCGTTGAGTTTCTTCAAGATCGGTTCGATTTCTTCTGTCGTTTGCAGGATGCGGTCTCGTGAGAATGGCTGTGCATTTGTTTGTGCTGACTGGTCAATATCAGCAAAATGAGAGGCGATCCATTCTTCGCTTTCTGCTAACTGTTTTTGATAGCTTGTGAGCGTTTCGTAAAAAATCGCTTCTTTTGCTTTTTCTATTTGTAGCAATTTCTCTTGTGTTTCATAAAAACGCTCTTCAAGGTGTCTGACGCCTTCCTGTAATACATGAAACTCTGCATTTTTATCGCTCAATGTTTGCTGCAGCTTCTCAATCACTGCGGATAAAGTATTTCCTTTTTTCTCCTCTTTTGCAAGCTGTTTATCTTGATCCTCTATCCGTTCATTTAATTGTTGAGAGATTTCTTTATATTTGACAACTTTCAAATGCAGCCTGTGTTTTTCTTCGGTTTCTTTTCTTCTATGATAGGTTTCCTTTTGCAGCATCTCGTGAAGAAGGACCATTTTATGTAATAATTCTGATTTGCTGTAGGAGAGTTCCTGTATTTTTGAGGCAGCACTGTGTTGATCATTGGTCATTTCATCCAATTGTTGTTTTAATTGCGTGAAATCCTTTTTCATCTCATGATATTCTTGAGTTAACTTCTTATTTTTAGAATACGTATATGAGGACTGTAAATCAGAGATCATTTGTTGATATTTGGCAGTTTCAGCTTTTAAGTATAAATTCTCTTGAGATAAATCATGGAATAGGGGAGAAGCATGGCGCCTGTTCATCGATAGACCCTCCTTATTCATGTTACCAATAAAGTATGCAAAAGGAGTGCGATTAGAACAACCATATCAAAGGAGGACTTAGAGGATGCACGTAGTGAATGTAATTTTAGCTGGAGGCGCTTCCAGACGCTTTGGAGAGCCAAAGGCAAGTCATATGTATCAAGGGAAACCATTATATGAGCATGTGAAAGAGCAGCTTTTAGAAGAGCAGACAGTTATCATCAGCCATCCATCGCTTCTTCCTTTTTTCAAAGCAAGAGGTGAACAAAGTGTGTGGTTAGATGATGAAGAGGTGCGCGGATGCGGACCGCTTGCCGGCATATATACGGCGATGCAAAAGCAAGAGGCAGAATGGTATTTAGTAACGGCATGTGATATGCCTTTCATACGGAAGGAAACGGCGAAAGTATTATCGTCCTATTGCAGCGAGCACGCAGACGCTATCATCCCGCTTGTTCAGGGCAGATTACAGCCTTTATTTGCGCTTTATCACCGCCGCTCACTGCCTTTTATTCGCGCGTGTTTAAAAGAGAATCAATTTGCCGTCAAGGACTTGCTTCAAAAGCTTCATGTGCGCATCGTTTCAGAGGAAGAATTGAACGTGACATCAAACGAATTTCGTAATATCAATAAAAGAAGCGATTTACCTGAAAACGGTATGATATGATACATAAAAAACGGTGAGGAGAGAACAGCATTGAATGACCGATATTCAAGACAAATCTTGTTCCCTCCGGTTGGGGAAAAAGGACAGCATGCGCTGGCTGAAAGTCACGTTCTGATCGTTGGAGCCGGTGCTCTTGGTACCGCCTCTGCGGAAGGGCTTGTTCGGTCTGGCATCGGTACGCTTACGATTGTCGATCGTGATTATGTGGAATTTTCAAATTTACAGCGGCAGCAGCTGTACACGGAACATGATGCAAAGGCACATGTGCCAAAAGCAGCTGCGGCAAAAAAACGTCTCGAGCAGATCAATCATGAAGTGACGATACACGCCCTGATTGAAGATGCAGGGGCGGAGCTGTTAAGGCCGTTATTCCAGAGAGCAGATATCGTCATTGATGCAACAGATAATTTTGAGACAAGAATGGTGATGAATGATTTATCACTAGAAACGAAGACGCCGTGGATATATGGCGCTTGTGTGAGCAGTCAGGGGATGTATATGACCATATTGCCGGATAAAACGCCATGTTTATCATGTGTGTTCACGGCAATGCCTGTTGACGGCTTGACGTGTGATACAGCGGGGATTATTTCACCTGCCGTTCAAATGGTCTCTGCTTATCAGCAAACAGAGGCACTCAAGTATTTAACAGGTCATGAAGAGCAAATCGAGCGGAAATTTGTCACGTTTGATCTTTGGCAGTCCACATCCTTTAAAATGGATTTATCTCGCACTAAAGAGAAGACCTGTCCAACTTGCGGCACGGCAAGAACCTATCCTTATTTACATGACCAGCGTAAAAAATCGACGGTCCTTTGCGGACGTGACACCGTTCAAATTGTTTCAAAGGATTTAGCAAAACTATCATTTCAGCATATGAAAGAGCGGCTCTCATCTATATGTGAGGTGGAAGTAAACGACTTCTTAATCCATGTACGCTATGAAAACTACCGAATGGTCTGTTTCAAAGGGGGACGTGCATTAATCCATGGAACAAATGATGAAAAAGAAGCCAATTCATTACTAGCAAGACTGCTAGGGATATAGGAGTGATGTGTGATGGAAAGACGGCAGCCAATACCAGTAGAAGAGGCTATAAAGAAAGTCCACCAATACGAAAAAAATGGAGAAATAGAATGGGTCCCTTTAAAAGACAGCCTTGGACGGTTTATTGCAGAAGATATTTTGGCAGACCATGATGTTCCGGCATTTGATCGTTCTCCTTATGATGGCTTTGCACTTCGGGCAGAAGATACAAAAGAAGCGTCAAGTGCGCATCCAGTGGAATTCGAGGTCATTGATCATATTGGTGCAGGAATGGTCTCAGCAAAAACCATCGGTCCCTTTCAGGCCATTCGTATTATGACAGGAGCAAAAATTCCAAATGGCGCAAATGTCGTTATCATGATTGAACTGACGAAGACTTTTGAAAAAGGCGGCAAATCATTCATGTCACTGAAAAGACCGCTGAAAAAGGGAGACAATATTTCTCGTCAAGGAGAAGAGGTACTCAAAGGAAACGTGATGGTCAAAAAAGGAACAGATGTCACTCCTGGCGTCACGGCTCTATTGGCGACATTCGGATATGCGGTAGTGCCAGTTGTCAAAAAACCGGTGATTGGCATTATCTCAACAGGCACAGAGCTTCTTCAAGTAAGTGATGCCATGGTGGACGGCAAGATTAGAAATAGTAATCTTAGTATGGTCTATGCGCAAGTACTTGAGGCCGTAGCTGAGCCGCTTGATTTAGGCGGAGTCTCCGATGATTTTGACAAAAGTTATCATGCAGTAAAAGCAGCCATGAGCAAGGTAGACATTCTGATCACAACAGGCGGTGTGTCAGTGGGTGATTTTGACTTTCTGCCTGCCATTTATGAAAAGCTGGGAGCCAAGGTCCTGTTTAATAAAGTAGCCATGAGACCTGGAAGTGTGACGACTGTGGCTGCAATGCCGAATGGTCAATTGCTGTTTGGGCTGTCCGGCAACCCTGCTGCCTGTTTTGTGGGCTTTGAATTATTTGTGAAACCGATCATTTATAAATGGTATAGGAAAGAAAATCCGTTTCCCGGCTTCGCTGAGGCGAAACTCACACATGATTTTCCGAAAGCCAATCCGTTCACTCGATTTGTCAGGGCGGCCCTTCAATTCACTGGCAGTCACATCAGTGTGACTCCAACAGGTCTTGATAAATCAAGTGCAGTGACCTCTATTGCAGAGGCTAACTGTTTCATCGTGCTGCCTGGGGGAACAAGAGGTTTTCAAGCAGGTGATCAAGTTGATGTTCTGCTGTTTCAGCACAAAGGCGGTGGGTCTCCATGCTGGATGACAAATTAAGCATATTACAGGTGGTCGGTTATCAAAATAGCGGCAAGACCACGTTGATCGAAAAGCTCTGTCAGCTGGCTGAACGTGAAGGGCTGAAGCTAGGCTGCTTTAAACACCATGGACATGGCGGGACACCAGATCGTCTTTTCAAAGAAAAAGATACTGATCGATATATTCAGGCAGGTGCATATGCCGCAGGTGTTGAAGGAGAGGGTGAATTTCACTTTTCGATGCAGCACATCACGTTAGAGCAGCTGCTCAACATGTGTCAGCATCTTCCGTTAGACGCTGTTCTCATAGAGGGGTACAAACAGGCGCCTTATCGCAAAATCGTTTGTGTCAAGAATGAAGAGGAGCTTAATGACCTTTCGACTCTTTCTAATATACAAGCAGCTATTTATTTTTCTCAAGAGAATCCATTAACCGAAAATTACCCGTTTCCTGTGTTTTCAGCTTTTGATAAGCGCGGGATGACATCTGCTTTTCACTTATTGAAGGGAGGCGGCACGTTTTGAGCGAACTTTTTAAAATAACAAAAACGCCGATTGAGGTAAACGAATTGATTCAGCATGTGACAAGACGAAAGGCAGGAGCCATTACAACGTTTATCGGGACGGTCAGAGAATGGACAAACGGCAAGAAAACATTGCGTTTAACCTACGAAGCATACATACCAATGGCGGAAAATATGCTAAGGCAGATTGGACAAGAAATGAAGAATCGGTGGCCTGACACTGAAGCAGCGATTGTGCACCGGATTGGAACACTTGAGATAACGGATATTGCTGTTGCGATCGCCGTTTCGTCTCCTCATAGGAAGGCTGCCTACGAAGCCAATGAATATGCCATTGAACGAATCAAGGAAATCGTTCCCATTTGGAAAAAAGAATATTGGGAAGACGGAGAAGCCTGGATAGGTGATCAGCTTGAAACGGTTTCATATCCAGAAGGTAAACCTAGCCATCTTCAACTTGCAGAGAAAGAAGGTGATCAGCATGATTAATGTGTTATTGTTCGCCGGCCTTGCTGAGAAGGCCGGTAAACAACAAATCATCATTCAAAAAGATCAAACAACGGTTGATGAGATTAAATTAGAATTACAGGAGGTATATGGTGTTGATGCTGCACAAAACGTAATGGTTGCAGTCAACGAAATATATACGAGGGAAAATGCTGAAGTGCGTAGCGGGGACACTGTTGCACTCATTCCTCCTGTAAGTGGTGGATAATAGATATTAGAGGATTTGGTTATGGCCACCCGGCTGTAACCAATTTTTTATGTGTGAAAAGTTTGTAGAGGTGCTTGGGTGTGATCTTCGTAAATAAAACATCCCCTTCTTGCTTTAGAAATGTGAGGATCGAGCTGCTGAATGAGATCATACAATTCGCTGATTCGTCTCACATTGAAATCTGTTTGAGCTTGAAGCTGTTCCTTTAATTCTTTTGTGCTCACAATGCTTCCCTTTTTCTCTTTAATAATATCTACACATCTTGCAGCGTAGTATATTTTGTCGTTAGAAGGTCTGCTTTCTTTCATATCAAGTAATTTGAGCTCATGATAAATCGATTCTCTTTCCTTTCGAAAGTATTGCCATGCTTCTTGTTCCTTTTCATACAGTAAAATCAATTGCATTTTCAATTTTTCTCTTAACATTCACTTGACTCCATTTCCACTATCATTTAACCTACCTCTATTTTACATTATATGAAAAAATAACTTTTGATCAAGTAAAATCCCTTTATTTTTAATTTTTTAATATGAAAGTATTGATACTAAAGACTTATTTGTTCTGTAAAAGAAACCAATCATAGTCCTATAAAGCCGGGATTCGCCGAAATTACTAGGATTATTTTAACAAAAAATTGTTGTGTCTATCTAAGACCATGCGAATCCAAAAGAAAAGGATATTTATTCCGAAAGACATATTGTTTACTTAATAAAATGTTTTTAAGTCAGTAAAAGCACGATTCTTGATGTGAATATTGTCGGATCATGAGGTCATTTGAAGGGTTTCATTCGTGAAAATAGAATAATAGATAAAATTTTTTCTCAACGAAAATAAGAAAATTAAATGATCGATCACTTATTGGCAATCTTTTGATAAAATAGAAAGAAAAAGAGCGTCATTGTGCGTTTGCATACTTGCTTGACATAGAGAGGATGACATTTGGTGAAAGAAAACATGCAAAAACCTACGATCATTGGAGTGAGCACAAGACCATCAGAGCACCTGAAAAGAGTATGGGAACATCCAGTTGTTTGGTGGCCTTTATCTTGTGTGCTTATTTTAACAGTCGTTGTGACTTATTTGTCTGAGCTCGTAAATAAGGGAATGTGGGCAGATTTAAGTTTGCCGGTACCTGTTGTTTATGTGGTGACGCTTATTGGTCTGGTATTTGGGATTGTCATCAATGCTGCTATATATAAGTTCATCGTATTTTTAGCGAAAGGTGATGCATCATTTCGGCAGCTGTTTTCAGCGGTCCTGTTCATTACGCCCGTTACGATCATTGGGACGATTATTTCTCATTTGGCAGTAATCCTTTTTCATGTTCCAAAAGACATCACGGTTACCTCGTTAAACGCGCTCATACGAATTTCTGGTCCATGGCAGGCGGTGTTAGCCAATATCGATCTTTTTGTGATCTGGAATCTTGTTTTAACAGGCTTTTTATTCATCCGAGTTGGGCGTATATCACCGAGAATTTCTTGGGTGATTATCGGCGTTTTTTATATCTTATCGTTAATTTTTCAATATGTAGGAACAGCAATTAACATATCAGTAAGCTGGGGGTAGAAGGTTTTTATGAGAAAGAAAATCATCATTGGATCTATTTTAATTATTATGATTGGACTATTTATTGGATTTAATATTGCGAAAAACCAAGCAAAGCCTGCTTCTACAGCAGCGATTAAAACAGTCAAACTCACGCCGAAAGAAATCACATCTACGGTGATGACACCCGGGACACTTTCGTTCTCTGAAGAGCAGTTCATCTATGAAGAAGAGGAGAAGGGGAAATTGAAGGGAATTGCTGTGAAAGAAGGGGAAAAGGTAAAGGCTGGAACGCCGCTTCTTACATATGAAAACAAGGAACTGGAGCTTGAGGAGCAGCAGCAAGCACTAGCCGCTGAGTCAAGTACATTAAAACTGGAACAATTGCAAAAAAGGCTGAGTGAATTAGATGAGAAAAAAGCAGGCGGATCTGACGCTAATGCCAAAAGCGAGCGAGATCAGCTTCAATTAGAACTGAAAGCGGCTGAATTAGAACAAAAGCAAGCAGAGATCAGCCAAGAAAAAGTAAAGGCGCAAATAGAAGATTTAACCGTACATAGTAAAATTGATGGAACAGTGATTTCCATTGAGCAAGAGGCCGGAGCAGGGGGGCCGGAAGATAGGCAGCCGATCATCCATATTGGTCATGAGAAAAAAATGATCGTGCGGGGTTTGATCTCAGAGTATGATGCCATCAAAATCAAAAAGAAACAAAAAGTGAAGGTAACGTCTGATGTCATTCGCGGGAAGAGCTGGCAAGGAGTCGTGAAAAAAGTGGGCGCTGTTCCTGTCCAGACTGCAGCCGAAACAACTTCGAGCGATCAAACGGTTCAATATCCTGTTGAAGTTGAAATAAAGGGAAAGAAACCTGAGGCGAAGCCTGGTTTTAAAATGATCATGGAAATTGAAACAGATAAGCGCCAAGCGCAAACGATTCCTGAAACAGCAGTAAAAAAAGAGACTGATGGACAATACGTTTATGTTGTTCGAAAAAATGTACTGAAAAAAGTAAAAGTGGTCATAGGGGAAACGACAGGTCATGATCTTGAAGTGACAAAAGGTGTCAAGGCAGAGGATCAAATCATTGCTCATCCAACAGATGATATGTATGACGGAATGGAAGTGAATGCTGAATGATTCAGCTTTCCAACGTAACAAAAAGCTATGAGGTCGCACACGAAACATTTGATGTATTAAGTGACATGAATCTTGTCATTGAGAAAGGCGAGTATATGTCCATTATGGGCCCGTCCGGCTCTGGAAAGTCAACATTAATGAATATTATTGGCTGTTTAGACCGTCCGACGACAGGACACTATCATTTTCAAGGTACAGAGCTGTCAGCAGCAAAGGATCAAGAGCTTGCGGTCATTCGAAATCAATCCATTGGATTTGTTTTTCAGCAATTTCACCTCCTGCCAAGGTTAAATGCGAGGCGCAATGTTGAACTGCCAATGATTTACGCTGGGATCAGCCAAAAGGAAAGAAAAGAACGTGCAGAATCGGCACTTGAAAAGGTTGGTTTGACCGATCGAATGAAACATATGCCAAGTGAGTTGTCAGGAGGACAAAAGCAAAGGGTGGCAATTGCACGAGCGATTGTCAATAAGCCTCAGCTTATTTTAGCAGATGAACCGACTGGTGCGCTCGACTCAAAAACAAGCATGTCAATTATGGAACAGTTTACACAGCTGAATGAGGAAGGGACAACGATTGTGCTTGTCACCCATGAAGAAGAAATAGCTGCGTATACAAACCGTACGGTCGTTGTGAGAGATGGACGGCTTGTTGAAGATAGATGGATACAAGGGGACGCTATGAATGAAACTCTTTGAAAATATCAAAATAGCACTGAATTCGGTTTTAGCTCATAAATTACGTTCTATTTTAACGATGCTTGGGATTATTATTGGTGTTGGATCAGTCATTGCAGTCGTGGCGATTGGTCAAGGCGGTGAGCAAATGTTAAAAGGATCGATTTCAGGTCCAAACAATACCATTGATATGACATATACGCCTTCTGACGAAGAGTTAAATGCAAATCCAAATGCCTTATTCGAAGCCTCATTTACTGAGGAAGACATAAAAAGCATTAGGACAATCAATGGGGTAAAGCAGGTCGCCTCCTCGACTGCACAAGGAATGCAGCTGAGATTTCAAGATACGACAGTTGATGCGACAGTTAACGGCATAAATGAGGGGTATACGAATGTACATTCATTACAAATCGCAGAAGGACAGAATTTAAGAGATATTGACTTTAGAAGCGGCAGAAGAGCTGCCCTCATCTCGGATGGCTTACTAAAAGAGCTATTCAATGGACAAAAGGCATTAGGTGAACTGATTTGGATGAACGGACAGCCAGTTGAAGTCATTGGTGTGTTAGCAAAACAGAAAGGGATGTTTTCATTTGATATGAACGAAATATATGTCCCTTTTGCAATGCTCACCTCCACATTTGGTATGAATGAATATGATAAGTTGTCTATTCAAGTAGCACATGCTGATCAAATGAAGGAAGTAGGAAAGAGCGCGGCTGCCCTATTAAATGAAAATCATCATACAGAAGATGCTTACGAAATGATCAATATGGAAGAAATCGCAGAAGGTATCGGGCAAATAACGTCCGTCATGACAACGATCATTGGCTCAATAGCTGGTATCTCTTTACTTGTCGGCGGCATCGGTGTGATGAATATTATGCTCGTTTCTGTGACAGAGAGGACGAGAGAAATCGGTATTCGAAAGGCGATGGGCGCAACAAGGGCTCAAATTCTCGTTCAGTTTTTAATTGAGTCTGTTGTTTTAACGCTTATCGGCGGGTTGATGGGGATTGCACTTGGCTTAGGCGGTGCTTCGTTAGTATCACTATTTGCCGGCTGGCCGTCTCTTGTATCTTGGCAAGTAGTATGTGGAGGCGTACTGTTTAGTATGCTCATTGGTATTGTTTTTGGGTTAATTCCAGCGAATAAAGCAGCGAGACTAGACCCTATTGAATCGCTCAGGTATGAATAATTCAGAGAAGTAAAAAGCATACAAACGGTTTACATTCGCCTTCATTACCCATCAAAAGCTTTTATGCAAATCGCATAAAAGCTTTTTTTAGTTCCATTGAATGAAATAAAAAATGATAGAAATGCTAATATCATGACTTTCATCTTATTGTCACATATTTTTCAGTTTACAAATGGTACATATAAAGGTAAGATGACCATGGTGAAAGATTTTGATAGTTATTGAATGTATTTGATTGTTTTGTATTGATAATGTTGAAAAAAGCGATTACAATAAAGGTGCGCGCAAAATGAATACGTTTTCAAAAGGGGTGTTCTCATGTTAACACCGGAAAGACATCAACTCATTATCGACAGCTTAGAAGAAAATGATGTCATTAAAATACAGGACTTAACGATGATGACGGATGCGTCTGAATCTACAATTAGAAGAGATTTATCAGCCCTTGAAGAAAAAGGATTTCTTAAAAGGGTTCATGGAGGAGCAGCCAAGATTTCGAGTATTCGCCTTGAACCAGATGTATTTGAGAAATCTGCCAAAAACCTTCAAGAAAAGTCATTGGTAGCAGAGGCAGCGGCATCTCTTTTAAAACAGGGCGACTGTATTTATTTAGATGCTGGTACAACCACACAGCAAATGATTGAATATATCGATCCAGATCAAGATATTGTCGTGGTGACAAACGGTGTGATGCACATTGAAGCACTCATGAGAAAAGGCATTACCTTTTACTTGATAGGCGGCTCAGTGAAACATCGAACAGGAGCCATGGTGGGAGCCGCAGCTTTGACAGCGATGGAAAATTATCGTTTTGACAAAAGCTTTGTTGGGACAAACGGCATTCATCCCGAGGCGGGTTTTACAACACCTGATCCAGAGGAAGCACTCATGAAAAAAAGAGCCATGAAACAGGCGAAAAAAACCTATATCTTATCAGATGCCTCAAAGTTTGGCGAAATATCGTTTTCAACCTTTGCTAGTTTACAGGAAGCCACCATTATCACAAACGACGCAAAAGAAGATTCATTCGATAATTACCATGAAAAAACGGTTATAAAGGTAGTGAAAACATGATTTATACAGTTACTTTAAACCCATCAGTTGATTACATCGTACACGTGGAGGATTTTGCAGTCGGCGGTTTAAATCGTTCAACCTATGATCAAAAATATCCAGGTGGTAAAGGAATCAATGTCTCAAGGCTATTAAAACGTCACGGTGTTGAATCGAAAGCACTTGGATTCATTGGTGGATTTACAGGCAAATATATTCAAGATTTTTTACAGAATGAACAATTACAAACAGCCTTTCATGAGGTGTCAGAAGATACAAGAATCAATGTGAAACTAAAAACAGGTGAAGAGACAGAAATCAACGGACTCGGCCCATCTATTACTGAAGCGCAATTTGAGTCGTTTCTATCTCAATTTTCTTCATTGATTGAAGGAGATGTCGTTGTTTTAGCTGGCAGCATTCCTTCATCATTACCTCATAACACATATGAGCGTATTGCTGAAGTTTGCCGAGAGCAAGATGTAAGAGTTGTTCTTGATATTTCTGGCGAAGCGTTAAAAAAAGCAGCAGACATGAAACCGTTCTTAATGAAGCCAAATCATCATGAACTGGGTGAAATGTTTGAGACGAGTATTTCATCAGCAGCAGAAGCCATTCCTTATGGGAAAAAGCTGTTAGAACAAGGTGCTGAACATGTCGTCGTCTCCATGGCTGGTGATGGCGCCCTCTTATTCAGTAAAGAAGGAATCTATCAGTCCAATGTTCCAAATGGAACGCTCGTTAATTCAGTTGGAGCAGGGGATTCAGTCGTTGCAGGTTTTTTAGCCGGCGTTTCAAAAGGCCTTTCAATTGAAGAGTCATTTAAGCTTGGTGTCACTTCAGGAAGCGCTACAGCATTTTCTGAGGAGCTTGGCACAAAAGAGCTTGTCGACACACTATTACCACAAGTAAAAGTCACACGCATTTAAAGGAGGAGTCATCATGAAAATTACAGAACTACTCACGAAGCATACCATTAAGCTTCAATTAGACAGCCAGCAGAAAGAAGCAGTCATTGAAGAGCTAGTCACTGTTTTAGATACAGCAGGCAAGTTAAATGATAAAGAGGGCTACAAAGAAGCTGTGATCAATCGCGAAAAACAGAGCTCTACTGGTATTGGTGAAGGAATTGCCATCCCGCATGCTAAAACAGCAAGTGTAAAAGAGCCTGCCATTGCATTTGGCCGCTCAACTGCTGGCGTTGATTATGAATCACTAGACGCGCAGCCGAGTCATCTTGTCTTTATGATTGCCGCAACTGAAGGCGCAAACAACACGCACTTAGAGGCACTTTCTCGTTTATCCACACTTCTTATGCGTGAAGAAATTCGAAAGCAGCTCCTTGAAGCGGCGACTGAAGATGAAATCATTGAGATCATCAATACACATGATCAAGATGATGAAGAAGAAGAGGAAGTTCAAGAGCAGCCGGCAGCAGAAGGAAAACCTGCTAAAATTTTAGCAGTAACAGCTTGCCCGACAGGCATTGCCCATACATTTATGGCAGCAGATGCTTTGAAAGAAAAAGCAAAAGAAATGGGCGTTGACATTAAAGTTGAAACAAACGGCTCTGGCGGTATTAAACATGCCCTTACAGCAAAAGAAATTGAAGAAGCACCAGCCATCATTGTGGCAGCGGACAAGCAAGTAGAAATGGAACGCTTTAAAGGCAAGCATGTCATTGAAGTCCCTGTAACAGCTGGTATTCGCCGTCCACAGGAATTAATTGAAAAAGCAATCAATCAAGATGCGCCGATTTATAAAGGTTCAGGCGGCAGTTCTTCTAAAGACGAAAATGAATCATCTGGCAAAGGAAGAAGCGGATTTTACAAGCACTTAATGAGTGGTGTAAGTAACATGCTTCCATTTGTTGTCGGAGGCGGTATCCTTGTTGCGATTTCATTCTTCTGGGGCATTAACTCAGCAGATCCTAAGGACCCTTCATTTAATTCATTTGCAGCTGTCTTAAAAGGAATTGGCGGCGATAATGCACTTGCCTTAATCGTTGCGGTATTAGCTGGATTTATTGCCATGAGTATTGCAGATCGTCCAGGTTTTGCGCCAGGTATGGTCGGTGGTTTTATGGCGTCAGCAGCAGGTGCAGGGTTCTTAGGCGGATTGATTGCTGGTTTCCTAGCAGGTTACATTGTTGTGCTGCTCAAAAAAGTATTTACATTCGTACCGCAGACACTCGACGGGATTAAACCGGTTCTGCTGTATCCATTGTTCGGTATTTTCTTCACAGGCATTATCATGCATTATATTGTCAACACACCAGTGAAAATGGTGATGGACGGATTAACACATTGGCTTGAATCATTAGGTACGGGAAACCTTGTCTTAATGGGTATTATTTTAGCTGGTATGATGGCAATTGATATGGGAGGCCCAATTAACAAAGCGGCTTACACATTTGGTCTTGCGATGATTGCTGCTGGCAACTATGCACCGCATGCTGCAATTATGGCAGGCGGAATGGTACCACCACTAGGTATTGCACTTGCAACAACGATCTTTAGAAATAAGTTTTCAAAACGTGACCGTGAAGCAGGGATTACATGTTACTTCATGGGAGCTGCCTTCATCACGGAAGGAGCAATCCCATTTGCGGCGGCAGATCCTCTTCGTGTGATTCCTTCAGC
Organism: Bacillus sp. I-2; assembly: GCF_001974945.1. Lineage (NCBI taxonomy): Bacteria > Bacillati > Bacillota > Bacilli > Caryophanales > Bacillaceae > Bacillus > Bacillus sp. I-2. The sequence continues at coordinate 30,612 of NZ_LZRW01000011.1, forward strand.
TGTTATTGGTGCAGCAGTTGCTGGCGGATTAACGGAATTCTTCAGAGTGACGCTTCCTGCACCGCATGGCGGACTATTTGTTTTCTGGGTAACAAATCATCCAGTTCTTTATATCATCAGCATCTTAATCGGTGCCGTTGTGACAGCGATTTTACTGGGTATTTTGAAAAAACCAGTTAGGCAAGAAGCGTAATGCAGATGAGAAGCATCGTGTAAAACGGTGCTTCTTTTTGTTTAATTATCAGTGAATTAGGAAAAAATATCTAATTAGATGGTTGTCTTGTGAATTTTTAATTGACATATGATAAAGTAAAGTTATTCAATTCACGTTTCAAGTCTTTTAGCAGAAAGTCTTAGGAGGAAGCAGTATTTTGAACGAAGAAAACAAACAAAACGAAAATGACATTCAATCTGATGCGAAGCAAGCCAAAACAGAGAAGAAAAGTTCACTGTTTGAATGGATCAAAGCCATTTTAATCGCACTTGCGCTCGTCTTGCTCATCCGTACGTTTATATTTGAACCGTATGTGGTGGAAGGAGAGTCAATGGAACCGACCCTTCATGACGGGGAAAAGCTGTTTGTCAACAAAACCATTAATTATCTCGGTGGTGTGAAACGCGGTGACATTGTGATTATTAATGGAAAAGATGGTCAGAAGATTCATTATGTCAAACGATTGATCGGCCTTCCAGGTGATACGATTGAAATGAAGGATGATACGCTTTACATTAATGGTAAAAAAGTAGATGAGCCTTATTTAAAAGAGAACAAGGCGCATGCGAAAGAGTATGAAGTGCATTTAACTGGAGATTTTGGTCCAGTGAAAGTACCGAAAAACGATTACTTTGTAATGGGGGACAACAGACTCAATTCCATGGACAGCCGAAATGGACTTGGCCTCATTGAAAAGGATCGGGTTGTCGGGACATCAGAATTTGTTTTCTTCCCATTTGGCGATATTCGACAGACAAAATAAAAGCACCTTCTCATGGGCAAGAGAAAGGTACTTGAACGAGCGACCCTTACAGAAGGGTCGTTTTTAATTTGGTGTGAGCACCGTAACAATGATTACAATCGCAAGAACAGAAGCGAACACAGATCCGGTAATGGCTAAAACGGATCGAAACAATCCGATCTTTTGGTTTTCTTTTCCCCGCTTTTGTAAAAAGCGTTTGGAAAAGATGTGGACCAGTGTGTAAATGAGGACAAGCCCAATATAAAGCCCAAAGTCCCTCGCATTAAAGCCTGTTGCAGATAAATAAATGCCCATAAAGAAAATCAATAAACAGTATTCCAACAGTGTGAGTAATCTCAAATCGCCCGAACTCCTTCAATCAATCATTCCCGTTTATTATATCATAATAGACAAAAAGCCTTCGTTCTTAGCGAGAGACGTTTCTATCAAACGTTATTCATGTTATACTTCATAATGATGAATGAGTGATGGAGGATTAATAAATGATTGCAGTAAATAATGTTAGTTTGCGCTTTGCTGATCGTAAACTATTTGAAGAAGTAAATATTAAATTCACTCCTGGCAACTGTTACGGATTAATTGGTGCCAATGGAGCTGGTAAATCAACGTTCCTAAAAATTCTTTCTGGAGAAATTGAGCCTCAAACGGGCGATGTTCATATGAGTCCTGGCGAGCGTTTAGCGATTTTAAAACAGAACCACTTTGAATACGAAGAGTTTGAAGTGCTGAAAGTCGTCATCATGGGTCACAAACGTCTATATGATGTGATGCAGGAGAAAGATGCGATCTATATGAAACCTGATTTCTCAGATGAAGACGGGATTCGTGCAGCGGAGCTTGAAGGTGAATTTGCCGAATTAAACGGCTGGGAAGCTGAAAGTGAAGCAGCAATCCTATTAAAGGGTCTTGGCATTCCAGAAAGCCTTCAATCGAAGAAAATGTCTGAGCTTGGCGGTTCTGAAAAGGTAAAAGTACTTTTAGCTCAAGCTTTATTTGGCAAGCCTGACGTTCTTCTTCTCGATGAGCCGACGAACCACTTGGACTTACAAGCAATCCAGTGGCTCGAAGAGTTCCTCATTAACTTTGAAAATACCGTCATCGTCGTTTCGCATGATCGTCACTTCTTAAATAAAGTATGTACACATATTGCGGACCTTGATTTCGGAAAAATCCAAGTATACGTCGGTAACTATGATTTTTGGTATGAGTCCAGCCAGTTAGCGCTGAAACTAAGCCAAGAAGCGAATAAGAAAAAAGAAGAACAAATTAAGCAGCTTCAAGAATTCGTTGCCCGGTTTAGTGCGAACGCTTCTAAATCGAAGCAAGCGACATCAAGAAAGAAATTGCTTGATAAAATCTCTTTAGATGACATTAAGCCGTCTTCACGTAAATATCCGTATGTTCATTTTGCGCCAGAGCGTGAAATCGGAAATGATGTCCTTCAAGTAGAAGGTCTATCAAAAACAATTGACGGTGTAAAAGTACTGGATAATGTCAGCTTTATTATGAACCGCGAAGATAAAATTGCGTTCTTAAGCCGTAATGAGCTTGCTGTGTCCACATTATTTAAAATCCTTGCTGGTGAAATGGAGCCAGACAGCGGATCATTTAAATGGGGCGTCACAACGTCACAAGCCTTTTTCCCGAAAGATAATAGTGAATACTTTGAAGGAAACGATGTTGATCTCGTTGATTGGCTCCGTCAATATTCTCCGAATGATCAAAGCGAAAGCTTCCTGCGTGGTTTCTTGGGACGTATGCTTTTCTCTGGGGAAGAAGTGAAGAAAAAAGCAAGTGTCTTATCAGGAGGAGAAAAGGTTCGTTGTATGTTATCAAAAATGATGCTGTCTGGAGCGAATATTTTGCTGCTGGATGAGCCAACGAACCACTTAGACCTAGAATCCATTACAGCGCTGAATAACGGTCTCATGAGCTTTAAAGGAGCCATGCTCTTCTCATCTCATGACCATCAGTTTGTTGAAACAGTCGCAAACCGGATTATCGAAGTGACGCCAAATGGCATCGTCGATAAACAAACAACATATGATGAGTTTTTATCGGATCAAGACATCCAAAAAAGACTTGAAGAGCTTTACGCATAACACAAAAAAGACATCCAAATGTGGATGTCTTTTTTTGATTAAATCGCCCAGTTTCCATTTCGAAAGATCGGTTCGCGTTTCCCGTCTTTTGTGATTCCGTCAATATTCATTTCCTTTGAACCAATCATAAAATCAACGTGTGTAATACTGCTGTTCACACCCGCAGCATCCAATTCCTCTCGTTTCATTTCTTTTCCGCCTTCGATATTAAACGCATATCCGCTGCCGATGGCAAGGTGATTTGATGCATTTTCATCGTAAAGTGTATTGTAATAAAGAATATTTGAGTTAGAAATTGGTGAATCATCTGGTACGAGGGCAACCTCACCTAGATAATGAGAGCCTTCATCTGTTTCAACGAGAGATTTTAAAATATCTTCGCCTTCTTTTGCTTTCACATCCACAATCCGGCCATTTTCAAAGGTTAATGAAAACTCATCAATGATGTTTCCAGCATAGCTGAGCGGCTTTGTGCTTGAGACTGTCCCGTTTACACCGTCTTTTTTCGGTACGGTAAAGACTTCTTCTGTCGGCATGTTGGCCATGAACGAGACTCCGCGTTCACTTACGCTGCCAGCACCTACCCAAATATGCTGCTCTGGAAGCTCGATCGTTAAGTCTGTGCCCGGTGCTTCATAATGAAGCTTGTGGTAGTGGCGTTCATTGAGTATATTGACCTTTTCATTTAATGACGCATCGTGCTTTTTCCAAGCCTCAACTGGATCTGTTTGATCAGCGCGTGCGACTTTAAAGATTTGATCCCACAATAACGTGACAGCTTCTTCATCTGTATGATCAGGGAAAATCTTTTTCGCCCATTCTTTTGATGCAGCACCTACGACTGTCCAAGCGACTTTGTCAGATTGAACGTATTGACGATATGTATGTAGTGCTGAACCAGCAGCTTTTTGCTGTGCAGCGATTTTTTTCGAATCAATGCCTCGCAAAAGGTCAGGGCTTTCTGACAGGATGGTAATAAAAGCGCCTCCGCGTTTTGCGATGGTTTCCATCATCTGTGCTTCCCATTCAGGGAATTGCTCAAATACATCCTGTGGCGCATGTTCATACTTTAAACGGGTGAGAACACCATCACTCCAGCGGATATGTACGTTTTTCGCCCCGCGCTCATACGCGTGTTTCGCTACAAGACGAACAAGATGTGCAGATTCAGTAAATGCCGATACAACGACTTCCTGCCCCTTTTGTACATTCACACCGACTTCAACGATGGTCTTCGCATATTGATCTAGTTGTTTTTCAAATGAACTCATAAAAAACCCTCCTTTAGTCATGTTCATCATATCAGATTTATGACCGAAAAGGAAAATGGGGAGCCCGTTTAAAGCTAAAATAAAAAAGCCGCTTTTGTGCGGCTTTTTTAGCGGTTCAGTTGTTTCACAGGCTGTGCATTAGAAGGCGGCATATGTGAAAACGACAGGCTCATTCCTCCTAAAATAATACCCGTTAAAATGACTGTGACAACGACCCGTTTACCTAAATCAAGCAACATGTTCTTCCTCCTTCACGTTTATCCATTTCTCACGATATGATCGAAATGACAAAAAAAGAAGTAGAACAAGAAGATTATTTTAAAGTTTTTTGCAATTTGTCGATCACTTCTAATGAACGACCTGTTCCAATTGCAACAGATTCAAGGGGATTGGCTGCAATATGGACTGGAACCACAATCTCTTGAGAAAGCCATTCTTGTATTCCATTTAAAAGAGCGCCTCCGCCAGTTAAAATGACGCCGCGGTCTACAATATCTCCGCTTAGCTCTGGAGGGCTGTCCTCTAGTGTGGCACGGATCGCTTCTAAAATATGAAGAAGTGATTCTCGCATGGCGCCTTGAATTTCATGAGAGACAAGTGTGATCGTTTTTGGCAGACCTGTCACAAGGTCGCGACCGCGCACTTCTAATGATTCAGGCTCATGTTCAATGAGACCATACCCAATTTCCATTTTCACCTGCTCGGCAGTCCGTTCGCCGATTAATAGGTTGTATTTCTTTCTGACAAACGTAATGATATCTTCATCCAGCTGATCGCCGCCAATTCGAATCGAATGACAAGAGACAACGCCGCCAAATGAAATGATCGCAACTTCTGTTGTTCCGCCGCCAATATCGACTACGACGTTTGCAACAGGCTCGTCTACCGGAAGATCAGCACCGATTGCAGCTGCAACAGGTTCTTCAATTAAATGCACATGTTTTGCTCCGCAGTTTTTCACAGCATCGCTGATGGCGCGGCGCTCAACAGCTGTTGAACCAGAAGGTGTACATACAACGACAGTTGGCTTTCTGAAGGTAAACCCGATATTTTTTCCTGCTTTTTTCATGATTTGTTTAAGTAAATCTGTTGTCATATCATAATCAGCGATGACACCGTCTTTCATCGGACGGATCGCAACAATTTTTCCAGGTGTTTTCCCGATCATTTCTTTTGCTTCTGATCCGACGGCAAGTACAGTCTTTGTTTCTGTATCGACTGCTACGACGGAAGGTTCATTTAAAATAATTCCCTTATTTTTACTATAAACCAATATGTTAGCTGTTCCTAAATCAATTCCAATTTCGGCATTTTGAAACATGTTTTCACCCAATCTCTATTTTTGCTGTTTAAAACAATTTTACATTTAAAAGTTCAGAGGGTTGATGTCATTTGTGGGGGTTTGTGATCACCTTGAAATGAATCTGTAAAATTCAAGTATCATTTTGACAATCACAATAAATTTTCTCTTTGTTTTTTCTTTTATGAAAAAAATTTTTATAGAGGAGAAACCTTTTAAGAATCTCTTACGTCTACGATATATCAATTGGTGAAAAACAGATTGATCTTGAGCTAATGAAAGAAAGAGGGAACGAAATTGAAATCTATCGGAGTCGTAAGAAAAGTAGACGAACTAGGGCGTATTGTGATGCCAATCGAATTGAGAAGAGCACTTGATATCGCTATTAAAGACAGTATGGAATTTTTTATAGATGGAGATAAAATCGTCTTGAAAAAATATCAGCCAGAGGGCGTTTGTCTCATGACTGGTGAGATTACATCAGAGAACCATGAATATGGAAATGGTCAAATTACATTAAGCGCTGAAGGCGCAGAACTGCTGTTAAAAGAGCTGCAAGAAGCTCTTCAGAAGTAATCAAATAGCCTGCTCTCTTCCTTTGTGCTGAGAACAGGCTATTTTTTCTTTAAAAAAGTTCCTTAAAAATGCCCCTTCTCCCTCAAAAAATAAGTGGAAAATGGTACAATTAACAAAGAATCTCAGGGCGGCAGGTGGAATCATTTGAACAAAACATATCAAGTGCGGATCGTGTTATCTGTTCTTGCATTTATCTTAATCATAAGCTGGGATTTCTTTTATTATGTAGGCGGCTATCAAATTAATTGGCCGCTCGATCTAGCCTTTACAGTCGTTGTGTTAGCAGGGATCTGGGTTGTCTCAGGATATGTAGACCGCTTGAATTTACTTGTGTCAGATCTAAATAAGAGAGAAAAAGAAGCACACGAACTGACAGAGCGGCTGAATCGAATTACAGATAACTTGCAAGAAATTGTCTTTGAAACAGATGAAAAAGGGCACATCATCTTCTTAAATCAAGCATGGAAACAAATGACCGGCTATGACATAGATGAATGTCTAGGTACGATGTACAACCAGTACTTTGATCAAGAAGAAAGAGTTATTCAGCATTTGTCATCTGTCATCAAAGAGCATAAAGATTCAGGGCGGATCGAGCTGCAGCTTCTTCATAAAGAGGGGAAGAAAGTATGGGGAGACGTTCATTATAAGCTCTACTTTGATGAGCATCATCAGTTTACTGGTGGTATTGGAACAGTTGCAGATATTACAAAACAAAAGCTGGCAAAGCTTGAACTTGAAAGATCAAATCAACAAGTGCAAATGCAGGCACAAAAGTTAGCCGTTGCAGGACAAATAGCCGCTGGAATCGCCCATGAAGTCAGAAATCCGCTGACCTCAGTAAACGGCTTTTTGCAGCTGATGAAAACGCAATATCCTGAAAGAACCGATTATTTTGACATTATCTTTTCCGAAATTAAACGGATTGATTTTGTTTTAAGTGAGCTGCTTGTACTGGCAAAGCCGCAGTCGGTCCAGTTTCAAGAAGTTCAGCTTCATGCACTGTTAGAGCAGGTCATTACATTGCTAAAAACCAATGCAGTCCTTTCGAATATTGATCTCAAACAGCCATTTAAAAAGCAGGATGCCGGCGCTATATTAGCAGACGCTAACCAAATGAAGCAGCTGTTCATTAATTTAATCAAAAATGCCATTGAGGCTATGCCTGAAGGCGGCAGTATATACATATCAACAGAAAAAGTGATGAACGAATGGAAAATTACCATTCAAGATGAAGGAAAAGGGATGTCTGAAGAGGATATTCAGAAAATATATGATCCTTTCTTCTCCACAAAAACAGAAGGGACGGGACTTGGCCTCACCATCTGTGCAGCAATTTTAAAAGATCATCACGGTAGGATGGATGTGGTCAGTGAGCTGGGAAAAGGTACAGCTTTTCATATCTATTTACCTGTGTGGCAAAAATGCAGACAGCAGCAAGGCGAGAGGACGTGATTTCATGAAGGCGAAAGCTTTATTTGTATATGGGACGCTTCTGCAGCATGAAGAGCACCACGAGACCTATATGAAAGAAAGCAGGCCATTAGCTAAATCAGCTTGGATCAGTGGCAGAATCTATGATACAGGTCAAGGATACCCTGCGTGCGTTCCAGAAGAGAAAAGCACAGTATATGGAGAATTGTACGAGGTAACCGCAAGCACGCTGAATAAGATAGATTTACTTGAGGAAGGGTATGACAAGCAGGTGGTCGATGTCATGACAGACCAAGGGCCGGTGGCGGCTGTTACATACACTTTACCAAAGCAGAAGGCATCATCGCTGGAGGAGATCGAGAGCGGCTGCTGGAAGGAATATAGACTGTGGCAGCAGCAGCCGGCATCCTTCTATTATTTTGCCTATGGCTCCTGTATGGATGATGCAAGATTTAAACTGGCGGAAGTTGATCATTATTTTAAACAAATCATCGGCGGCGGTGCTCTGAACGGCTTTACAACTAGATTTACATTGGTAAGGCCTGATGGATCAAGAGCCGATATGGTAGAAGACGGCGGAGAAACAGAGGGCGTTTTATATGAGGTTCCTTTTGATGCCATTCGATATTTGTACAAACGAGAAGGCGTCTATGAGGGCACATATCGTCCAGCTTTTGTCGATGTCAAAATAGGTGATCAAATATATGAAGACTGTTTAACCTTTCTAGTTCTTCAAAAGAGCGATGAAATTGCTCCGCCAGGTCATTACCGCAGTGAAATTGAAAAAGGAGCAGATCTTTACTTAAGTAAAGCGTTCCGCAAAAAAATTCGCTCGCATATGGATTCGTTAATCAAACCGTAGTAAAATGCATGGTAAGTGAGATAAAAGGAGTCTGAACATGAAAAAGGAATATGCAGTCATTGGTCTTGGACGCTTTGGCGGAAGTATTTGCAAGGCGCTGAGCGAAGAAGGACTTGAAGTCATGGCCATGGATATGAATGAAGATCGAGTGAACGAATACGCGAAAATTGCCTCACATGCGGTGATTGGTGATTCGACGGATGAATCTGTTTTAAAAAATCTCGGTATCCGTAATTTTGATCATGTCATCGTTGCGATTGGTGAAAACATTCAGGCCAGTATTTTAACGACGATCATGCTGAAAGAGCTTGGCGTCAAAATGGTCACCGTAAAGGCGCAAAATGACTATCACGAAAAGGTACTAAATAAAATTGGGGCTGATCGCATCGTTCATCCAGAGCGGGACATGGGCAGACGAATTGCACATAAAATCATCTCCAATAACGTATTAGATTATCTTGAGCTGTCAGATGAGTACAGCCTCATCGAAATCGTTGCCAACAGCAGGCTTGCAGGGCATTCTCTTTTAGATCTCGATATTAGAGCGAGATATGGCATTAATATTGTGGCGATTAAGCGTGGGAAAGAAGTGATTGTTTCGCCGCTCGCAGATGAAATGATTCAAAAAGAAGATATTCTAATTGTCATCGGGGCAGTAGCTGATATCGGACGCTTTGAAAAACGAGAAATGCAGAACGATTATTAAACACTCCTGGGCGGGGTGTTTTTTTATATGATTGTGTACATATGGGGTGGACAATGAAGAGGGAAGAAGACATTTAAAAGGGCTGTTTTGTTCTGCATAAACAGCTAAAGTCAATCATCATATTTTTCGTGCAATTATCACTATTCAGAAATAAAAATCAGTCTTTTTATCTGGATGAATTTCTCTAAATGTCATTGACTGGGCAAACAGATTCGTTTACGATAAGAAACATTATATTGTTTACTTGGAGGAGGCAGTGTCGTTGGATAAGGAGCTTTTCAGACATCAAATTGAGGTAGCTGCAAAGAGAAAAAAAGCAGCCCTAGTGATTAAACATGCGAAGGTTATGGACGTGTTTAACCAGGAATGGCTAGACACTGATGTCGCTGTTGAAAATGGACAAATAGTAGGGATTGGAGAGTACGAGGGAGAACAGGAGCTGGATGCAGCAGGTCAAATGCTTGTACCCGGTTTTATTGATGGCCACGTTCATATCGAGTCCTCTATGGTTACCCCTGCTGAATTCTCCAAAGCTGTCGTCCCGCACGGTGTGACAACTGTCGTAACAGACCCGCATGAAATTGCCAATGTGTCAGGGATCACAGGCATCCGTTTTATGCTGGAAGAAGCGAGAAAAGCTGCCTTAAATATTTATTTCATGCTGCCATCCTGCGTACCGGCAGTTAGTTTTGAGCGATCAGGTGCTGTTTTAAAAGCGAAAGATTTAAAGCCTTTGTATCAAGAGAAGGAGGTTCTTGGTCTTGCCGAGGTGATGGATTACGTCGGTGTGGAGCAGGCAGAAGAAGATATGCTTCAAAAACTGCTTGATGCTCAAAATGAGAATAAATTGATTGATGGCCATTTAGCAGGCTTAACGGACCGATTAATAAATGTGTACCGCACAGCTAGTGTCCAAACAGATCACGAGGTGACAACAGCCGGCGAAGCCCTTGAACGTGTAAAACGAGGCATGTATGTCATGCTGAGAGAAGGCTCTGTTGCCAAAAACGTGAAAAACGTTTTACCAGCTGTGAATGAAAAGAATGCGAGACGCTTTTTCTTTTGTACCGATGATAAACATTTAGATGATTTAATGGCTGAAGGAAGTATTGATGAACAAGTACGTATGTCTATAAAAGAAGGATTAGACCCATTTTTAGCGTATCAAATGGGAAGTTTAAACGCAGCAGAGTGTTTTGGCCTCAAAACAAAGGGAGCCATTGCGCCAGGCTTTGATGCTGATTTTATGCTTGTCTCTGATCTTCATCAAGTAGACATCACCAGCGTATTTATTGCGGGAGAATTGGTGGCGCAGCATGGAGAGTACAAGCAAGGTGTCGAAAAAATTGCACCAAGTCCAGCCTTATTACAATCTGTTCATGCTATAGACGTTCAAGAGCAGGATCTGTCTCTGCCTATCACAGCTCATCAAAAAATGAATGTCATCCGCATTATTCCGAATCAGCTAGAAACAAAATTAGAACAAATCTCTCCTTCAGAAACGAACGGACAATTCACTAGTGATACAGAAAGAGATGTATTAAAAATGGTGCTTGTCGAACGCCATCAAGGCTTATCTGAAATGGGGATAGGGATTGTCAGCGGCTTTGGATTAGAAAAGGGCGCAATTGCAACAACGGTTGCGCATGATTCTCACAATTTAATTGCGGTTGGCACAAATGATGCTGATATCGTGAAAGCCATTGACGCATTAAAAGAAGCAGGGGGCGGTTTGACGGTTGTCAAAGAGGGCCAGTCTCTTCATACGCTGCCATTACCGATCTCTGGTTTACTTTCAGATCAGCCGGCACATCTTGTAAATGAAAGCCTTCATGCACTCCATGAAGCGTTGAAAGAAACAGGCTTTACTTTAGATTTTAATCCATTTTTGACGCTGTCCTTCTTGGCACTCCCAGTCATTCCTGATGTGAAAATGACGACAAAGGGTTTGTTTGATGTCAGAAGCTTTCAGCATCTCCCAATTCAATCATAAAAAGAGAGAAACCGCATATGTATATATGCGCTTTTTTCAATGAATGGTGAAAAAAAGAGACACAAGCCGCTTGGCTGTGTCTCTTTTTGTGATTACACTTCCATAATAATCGGTAAGATCATTGGACGGCGTCTTGTTTTTTCATAAAGGAAAGGTGCAAGGGTGTCAGTAATTTCGTTCTTAATTTCAGACCACTGAGTTGTCTTACGTTCCATTACTTTTTCAAGATGCTTTGAAATTAGATCCTGTGCATCGTTGATCAGGTCTCCAGATTCTCTCATGTAGACAAAACCTCTTGAGATCAAATCAGGACCAGCAGAGATTTTGAATTCTTTCATGTCCATGCTGACGACTACAATGACAAGACCCTCTTCAGAAAGAATGCGGCGGTCTCTTAAGACGATGTTTCCGATATCGCCAATACCACTTCCGTCGATATACACGTTGCCTGATGGAATTTTGCCAGCGACACTTGCTTCGTCGCCTTTCAGTGCAAGAACTTCACCGTTATCCATGATAAAGCAGTTTTCCTCAGGGATGCCGCAATCATTCGCAAGCTTGATATGCGTTTTTTGCATGCGGTATTCACCGTGAATCGGCATAAAGAATTTTGGTTTAATTAAACGGAGCATCAGTTTTTGTTCTTCTTGTCCGCCGTGACCAGATGTATGAATATTATTAAGCGAGCCATGAATGACCTCAGCGCCGGCACGATAAAGCTGGTTAATGGTGCGGCTTACGCTAATATTGTTACCTGGAATCGGTGAAGATGAGAAGACAACAGTGTCTCCAGGGTTAATGGAAATCTGGCGGTGAGTACCGTTCGCAATACGAGAAAGAGCTGCCATCGGTTCACCCTGGCTCCCAGTACAAAGAATGGTTACTTTGTTTGCTGGAAGGCGGTTGATTTCATTATGTTCAATAAACGTGTTTTTTGGACATTTAATATAGCCAAGATCTTGTCCAATATCAATAGCAGACTCCATACTGCGTCCAAATACAGCGACTTTTCTGCCGTTGGCAACAGCAGACTCAATCACTTGCTGAAGTCTGTGAATGTTTGAAGCAAACGTGGCAAAAATGATACGTCCATCGACTTTTCTAAAGATGTCATCAATGCTTTCACCTACGCGTCTTTCAGACATCGTAAATTCTGGGATCTCACTGTTTGTACTATCAGATAAAAGACAAAGAACGCCTTCTTTTCCGATTTCAGCCATTTTGGTTAAATTGGCAGGCTCGCCAACAGGAGTAAAGTCAAACTTGAAATCACCTGTATGTACGATGTTACCAGGAGGTGTCTTGACGACAATTCCATAAGAATCTGGAATACTGTGTGTCGTTCTAAAGAAAGACACAGCTGTTTTTCTAAATTTAATGGTATCTTCTTCTTCAAAAATGTGAAGTTTTGTTTGTCTCAAGAGACCATGCTCTTCCAATTTATTACGAAGTAGGCCGATTGCGAGTTTGCCGCCGTAAACTGGAATATTCACTTGCTTGAGAAGGTAAGGGATACCGCCAATGTGGTCTTCATGTCCGTGAGTGATGAAAAGACCTTTGATTTTATCTTCGTTTTTAACTAAGTACGTATAGTCAGGGATGACGTAGTCAATTCCAAGAAGCTCATCCTCAGGAAACTTAATACCTGCATCAATTAAAATGATTTCATCTTGAAATTGAACGCCATACGTGTTTTTACCGATCTCGCCTAAACCGCCGAGCGCAAAAACCGCCGCCTGATCGTTTTTAACAAATTTCATTCCTCTCATAGCTCCAATACTTTAAAATTTTCACTTTCTCGTTCATAGTCTAAAAAAGCACCGTCTACAGGCTGAATGAATTCAATGTTGTAGTTATGTTTTTTCAACTTATCGCGTACGTCTCTTTCAGAAACCGCTTCAACGTATAGTGAATCTGTGTGTTCTCTTACAGGTACCTCAGTAGTACTTGCCTGAAAAAATACCTTATATATCATCCAAATCTCTCCTTAAATACCGTATGTTACACTCGCTTATTCTATTATATTAAAAAAACGCGCATAAGAAAAGTCTCTGAGAAAAAAGGACCTTCGGCAAATGTGCGGAAGATCCCTTTAAGCAATCGATTTTTTACGAAGCATGTCCTTCCATTGTCTTCGGATTTTCTTGCGCAGACGACGAAGCATCATATGCCGCCTCCTTTCGATTTGAAGTAAGCTAAAACAGCGTTTCCGGTCTCTCTATATACTTGTATTATATGATGTTTCTAATGAATGTTACATGGATATATGTGGGAAATAGGCGTTTTCATAAGGAATTGGTTTCGAAAGCGGAAATCTTTCTGTATGATGAAAAGGAGTGTGTATACATAACAAAGGGCAGGAGGGCGAGATATGAATAAAAAAGTCATCTTCTTTGATATCGACGGTACTTTATATGACCATGATAAAAAAATACCTGAGTCAACGAAGCAAGCAGTTCATTTATTAAAAGAAAAAGGCCATCACCTCTTTATTGCATCTGGGCGTTCTCCTTTTCTGATTCGGCCCATTTTAGAAGAATTAGGGCTTGACTCATTCATTGCTTATAACGGGCAGTATGTCATGTATGAGGGAGACGTTATTTACGGCAATCCGCTGAAGCAGGAGCTGATGGAGCGGATTTATGAGACAGCGGATCGTCATGATCATCCGCTTGTTTTTATGGGAGAAGAAACGATGAAGGCGTCTGTGCCGAATCATCCGTTTATCCATGAAGGAATCGGTACTTTAAAAACAGAACATCCTGAGCATGATTTGTCTTTCTTTAAAGAAAACGACATTTTTCAAATGCTTTTATTTTGTAAGGCAGAAGAGGAAGTGCAGTATAAGGCATTCCGCGAAGAGATTGATCTTGTCAGATGGCATGAGCTGTCAACAGACGTTCTGCCAAAAGGCGGATCAAAAGCTGAAGGGATTAAACGTGTCATCGAAAGACTTCCTTACGATCAAAAGGACACCATTGCCTTTGGAGACGGACTGAACGACAGAGAAATGATTTCGTTTGCTGGAACAGGCGTTGCGATGGGAAATGCTGTGAGTGAACTGAAAGATTTGGCCGATTTTGTGACAAAGCCAGTAGATGAGGACGGAATATTCCATGCAGTGACCCATCTTGGCCTCATTGAAGAATAAAAAAAGAAGACCCTTAGATCGCCGGGTCTTCTTTTTATGTTATGATCTGCCGATTGCAACAGAGTTTTCTGGTTCAGCGAATGGCTGATCCTTTTGAATATGATCATAAAACATAATGCCATTTAAATGGTCAATTTCGTGCTGAAAGACAATGGCGGGGAACCCTTTTAGGCGGATATCAATGTCCTCTCCTTCAAGAGTTGTAGCCTTGACCCTGATTTTTTGATATCGAGGAACAAATCCAGGGATAGCTTCATCAACAGATAAGCAGCCTTCACCAGTCGCTAAATAAGCTCTTTTGACTGAATGACTGACAATACGCGGGTTGAACAGAGCATAGCTGTATTCTTCTCCGTCTTCATCTTCGCAGTGAACAGCGATCATCCGTTTACTAATATTGATTTGCGGAGCTGCCAATCCAACGCCGGGTCTTAGTCCATATTTTTCAGCAATGTCAGCATCCTGACTGTTTTTAACGAATTCGATCATGTCAGCTAATTGCTGTTTTTCCTCTTCTGTCGGCGGGAGCTCGACCGCTTCAGCTGTTTGTCTTAAGACGGGGTGTCCGTCCCTTACGATATCATCCATGGTAATCACAAAACTTCACTCCTATTTCCTTTGTATGTAAAGTATATAAAATGATACACAACATATGCAATGAAATAAAGAAGACCGGTCCTATGAGACCGGTCAGAGGCTTAAGCCGCCTTAGCAGCAGCCACCGCCGCCTAAGAATGCTGCACCAACGATGATTAATAGGATGAAAAGCACAACGATTAAAGCGAATGTACGTCCGCCACCGTATCCGCATCCGTATCCACCGCCATAACTTGGGTAACAACAGCCACCGCCGTATCCATACCCGTAACCGCCGTATCCACCATACATACTTCCATGACTATAATTAGACATACTTTTGACCTCCTTTGGAAATACACTCGGCCTCTCATAAGTGAAGGCGAAGCGTGTAATATAAACTATGTATGAATGCACTATTTGTATAGTCATGCGCCTATGGCTTGAAAAAAATCTTCTCCGTCTCATCTGACTGACCTCTTTCCTTGTCACAAACGCCTATAAAAATTATAGTGGTATGTGGAGATGTAAAGGGGGACCTTGTGATGAAACAGATGAAAAGAAGCATGAAAGCAGGTGCTGCTTTAGCGGGGATATGTACCCTTTTGCTGGCAGGATGCGGAGGTCAAAGTCCGTTCAATGATATGCAGGATGCGATGACGAAAATGAGTGAAAAAGAAGCATCTTTCGAAAAAGAGCAAGGTACACTGCAAAGCTATGAGAAAAAAGAGCAGAAGCTGTATACAAAAATGATTCAAACAACAAAGGACCATACAAAAACAGTGTCAAGTCTTTCTGATCAGGCGTTAGCATCAGCAGCGAAACGAGAAGAACATTTAAAAACAGAAAAAGACAGCATGGATCAATCGAAAAAAGAATTGAAAACGGTAAAAGAATCTGCCGGGCGATTGAAGGATGCGGAGTTAAAAGAGAAAGCCGATCAAACGGTCAAATCGATTGAGAAACGATATGCGTCATATGATCAGCTTTACAAGGAGTATCAAAAGGCGCTGAAACAAGATCAGCATTTGTATCAATCTTTAAAGAAAAAGGATTTAGGATATAAAGAGCTGAAGTCTAAGCTGAAGGCCGTGAATCGTTCATATAGTAAAGTCAGAAAAGAAAGTAAGAAGTTCAATCAATATACAGACCAATTGAATGAGTATAAACAGGCTTTGTATAAAGCGGCAGATCAAGAGTCAAAAAAGAGCTGAAAAACAGCTCTTTTTTTATTTTTCGACAAAAACAAACATTTTCTATTGTAGTACAGCAGTACACTCTATACTAGTACAGTTCGGGTTGTTTGTTAAACAGATTGATACAGTTCGCCATAAAAAGTAAAGCGAATACATTTATTTAAATAAAGCCGTTAAATCAATTGACGGACTATTTTTCTTGTTGTAAACTATTCCTTGTTAACAGAAGTTGTATTAGTTTTTTGTGAACTATCGTTAATACAGTTAGAAGGACTCAAAAACGAGTGGTCAACCAATGTTTCGACAACGATCTTAGTGGCTATTATATACAGGAGTCATATGAGTATTTTGGGTTATCCTATATCTGTATGTATAAATGGATTCACGACAAATGGACTGTTAAAAGAAAGGAAGAGGTGACTTTAGAATGGCTGCAAAAACAAAAAAAGCAATTGTTGATAGCAAAAAGCAATTTGATGCCATCAAAAAGCAGTTTGAAACGTTTCAAATTTTAAACGAAAAAGGCGAAGTCGTAAACGAAGCGGCAATGCCGGATCTTTCAGATGACCAATTAAAAGAATTAATGCGCCGTATGGTGTTTACACGTGTATTAGATCAACGTTCAATTTCATTGAACCGTCAAGGACGTCTTGGCTTCTATGCGCCAACAGCTGGACAAGAGGCTTCTCAACTTGCAACTCACTTTGCACTTGAGAAAGAAGATTTCATTCTTCCAGGATATCGTGATGTACCACAATTAATCTGGCATGGTCTTCCGCTAACAAAAGCATTCTTGTTCTCTCGCGGACACTTTGTTGGTAATCAAATGCCTGAAGATGTGAATGCACTTTCACCGCAAATCATTATTGGTGCACAAATCATTCAAGCTGCTGGTGTAGCTCTTGGTTTGAAAAAGCGCGGTAAAAAAGCTGTTGCAATCACTTACACTGGTGACGGTGGAGCTTCACAAGGTGATTTCTACGAAGGTATTAACTTTGCAGGGGCTTACAAAGCGCCAGCGATTTTTGTTGTCCAAAACAACAGATATGCGATCTCTACACCTGTTGAAAAGCAGTCTGCTGCACAAACAATTGCACAAAAAGCAGCTGCAGCTGGTATCGTAGGCGTACAAGTTGACGGTATGGATGCATTAGCTGTTTATGCAGCAACTGCTGAAGCTCGTGAGCGCGCTGTAAATGGTGAAGGTCCAACATTAATCGAAACTCTTACATTCCGTTACGGCCCACATACAATGGCTGGTGACGATCCAACAAGATATCGTACAAAAGAAGATGAAAACGAGTGGGAGCAAAAAGATCCATTGGTACGCTACCGCAAATTCTTGGAAAATAAAGGCCTATGGTCTGAAGAAGAAGAGAATAAAGTCATCGAAGATGCAAAAGAACAAATCAAACAAGCAATCAAAGAAGCTGACGAACAGCCTAAGCAAAAAGTCACTGACTTGATTGAAAACATGTACGATGTGAAACCATTCAACTTAGTTGAACAGCTTGAAATTTACAAACAGAAGGAGTCGAAGTAAGCCATGGCGCAAATGACAATGATTCAAGCGATCACTGATGCGTTACGCACAGAACTGAAAAATGACGAAAACGTTCTCGTTTTCGGAGAAGACGTTGGTAAAAACGGCGGCGTATTCCGTGCGACTGAAGGATTGCAAAAAGAGTTTGGTGAGGATCGTGTATTCGATACTCCACTTGCTGAATCTGGTATTGGCGGTCTTGCTATTGGCCTTGGACTACAAGAATTCCGCCCAGTAATGGAAATTCAATTCTTCGGATTCGTTTACGAAGTGTTAGATTCTGTTTCTGGACAAATGGCTCGTATGCGTTACCGTTCTGGCGGACGCTGGCATTCTCCAGTGACAATCCGTTCTCCATTCGGTGGGGGAGTTCATACACCTGAGCTTCACGCTGACAGCTTAGAAGGTCTTATCGCACAACAGCCTGGTATCAAGGTTGTCATTCCTTCAACACCTTACGATGCAAAAGGACTTTTAATTTCTGCAATTCGTGACAACGATCCTGTAGTATTCCTTGAGCATATGAAACTTTATCGCTCTTTCCGTCAGGAAGTTCCTGAAGAAGAGTACACAATTGAAATCGGTAAAGCTGACGTGAAACGTGAAGGTTCTGACCTTTCAATCATCACTTATGGTGCAATGGTTCACGAATCACTAAAAGCTGCTGAAGAGCTAGAAAAAGAAGGCGTTTCTGCTGAAGTTATCGACCTTCGCACAGTAAGCCCGCTTGATATTGAAACAATCATCGCTTCTGTTGAAAAAACAGGCCGTGCGATCGTTGTTCAAGAAGCACAAAAACAAGCTGGTATTGCTGCAAACGTAGTAGCTGAAATCAATGACAGAGCGATCCTTAGCCTGGAAGCACCAGTACTTCGTGTAGCTGCACCTGATACTGTATTTGCTTTCTCTCAAGCTGAGAGCGTATGGCTTCCAAACCATAAAGACGTACTTGAAACAGCGAAGAAAGTTCTTGAATTTTAATTAAATGACAGAGGGGAAAAGAATTTATTTCTCTTCCCCTTTATCAATTACATGACCGTGTAAATATACACAACAAGGGTTCAACAAAATCTAGGAGGCGAAAAACAGTGGCATTTGAATTTAAACTTCCGGACATCGGAGAAGGTATCCACGAAGGTGAGATCGTTAAGTGGTTTGTTAAACCAAACGACGAAATCAATGAAGATGACGTTTTAGCAGAGGTACAAAATGATAAAGCAGTTGTAGAAATTCCTTCACCTGTTAAAGGAAAAGTATTAGAATTAAAAGTTGAAGAGGGAACAGTTGCAACTGTAGGACAAACAATCATTACGTTTGATGCACCTGGTTACGAAAATCTTCAATTTAAAGGCAGCGAAGAAGAAGGCGAAGCAAAAACTGAAGCTCAAGTACAAGGTACTGCTGAAGCTGGTAACGAACCAGAGAAGAAAGAAGTAGCACAAGAAGAAGCGGCAGCAGCAACTGGTGCAGGCGCACAAGAGCAAGTAGATGCTGATCCAAACAAACGCGTTATCGCTATGCCATCTGTACGTAAATATGCTCGTGAAAAAGGCATTGAAATTTACAAAGTTGCAGGTTCTGGTAAAAACGGACGTGTGTTAAAAGAAGATATCGACAGCTTCGTTAATGGTGGTTCTGCAGCTCAAGAAGCAGCACCTCAAGCAGCTGAAAGTGTGAAAGAAGAAGCAGCTCCTAAAGCGGCAGCAGCTCCAGTTCTTGAAGGAGAATTCCCAGAAACTCGCGAGAAAATGAGCGGAATCCGCAAAGCAATCGCGAAAGCAATGGTGAACTCTAAGCATACAGCTCCTCACGTAACATTAATGGATGAAGTTGATGTAACAAACCTTGTTGCACATCGTAAACAATTTAAACAAGTTGCAGCTGATCAAGGAATCAAGTTAACTTACTTGCCTTACGTTGTAAAAGCTCTAACTTCTGCTTTGAAAAAGTACCCAGTACTTAACACTTCTATCGATGATAAAACAGATGAAGTTGTTCAAAAGCATTACTACAACATCGGAATTGCAGCTGACACTGAAAAAGGCTTGCTAGTTCCAGTTGTGAAAAATGCAGATCGCAAAGCGATTTTCGAAGTTTCTAACGAAATCAATGAGCTTGCAACAAAAGCACGTGATGGTAAATTGGCTCCAGCTGAAATGAAAGGTGCATCTTGCACAATCACAAACATCGGTTCTGCTGGTGGACAATGGTTTACTCCAGTCATCAACCACCCAGAAGTAGCGATCCTTGGTATTGGCCGTATCGCTGAAAAAGCGATTGTTCGTGATGGCGAAATCGTTGCAGCTCCAGTCTTAGCTCTTTCCCTAAGCTTTGACCACCGTATGATTGACGGAGCTACTGCGCAAAATGCCCTTAACCACATCAAGCGTTTATTGAATGATCCACAATTAATTTTAATGGAGGCGTAATGTCATGGTAGTAGGAGATTTCCCAATCGAAACAGATACTCTTGTCATCGGTGCAGGTCCTGGTGGATATGTAGCTGCTATTCGTGCTGCACAGCTTGGACAAAAAGTAACAATCGTTGAAAAAGGAACACTTGGCGGTGTATGTCTAAACGTTGGCTGTATTCCTTCAAAAGCATTAATCAATGCTGGCCATCGTTTCGAAAATGCTAAGCATTCTGAAGACATGGGTATCAAAGCTGAAAACGTAACAGTTGATTTCACAAAAGTTCAAGAGTGGAAAGCTTCTGTTGTAAACAAATTAACAGGTGGAGTTCAAGGTCTTCTTAAAGGGAATAAAGTAGACATCGTTAAAGGTGAAGCTTATTTCGTAGACAGCAACTCTGTACGTGTAATGGATGAAAATTCAGCACAGACTTACACTTTCAAAAATGCAATTCTTGCAACTGGATCTCGTCCAATTGAATTGCCTACTTTTAAATACACAGACCGCGTGATCAACTCAACTGGTGCTTTAGCGCTTAAAGAAGTACCTAAAAAATTAGTTGTCATCGGTGGTGGATACATCGGTACTGAGCTTGGTACTGCTTATGCAAACTTTGGAACAGAAGTTGTGATCCTTGAAGGTGGAGACGAAATCCTTCCAGGTTTCGAAAAGCAAATGAGCTCATTGGTTAAACGTAACCTGAAGAAAAAAGGAAACGTTGAAATCCATACAAACGCACTTGCAAAAGGCGTTGAAGAAAAATCTGATGGTGTCACTGTTACGTTCGAAGTAAAAGGCGAAGAAAAAACAGTTGATGCTGATTACGTACTTGTGACTGTTGGTCGTCGTCCAAACACTGATGAGCTTGGTCTTGAGCAAGTTGGTGTTGAATTGACTGACCGCGGAGTTGTCAAAACAGACAAACAATGCCGTACAAGCGTATCTAACATCTATGCAATTGGTGACATCGTTGATGGACCACCACTTGCTCACAAAGCTTCTTACGAAGGTAAAATTGCAGCTGAAGCAATCGCTGGAGAGCCAGCTGAAATTGATTACCTTGGTATTCCTGCTGTTGTATTCTCTGAGCCAGAACTTGCAACTGTTGGATACACTGAAGCAGAAGCGAAAGCAGAAGGAATCGAAATCGTTGCAGCGAAATTCCCATTCGCAGCGAACGGACGTGCACTTTCTCTTGATGCAACTGATGGCTTCATGAAAATGATTACTCGTAAAGAGGATGGTCTAGTGATCGGTGCACAAATCGCAGGTGTTGGCGCTTCTGATATGATTTCAGAGCTTAGCCTTGCAATCGAAGCTGGAGTGACTGCTGAAGATATCGCTATGACAATTCACGCTCACCCAACATTAGGGGAAATTACAATGGAAACGGCTGAAGTAGCAATCGGAAGCCCAATCCACATCGTAAAATAATGAAACCTATGAAACCCTCTCCTTGATGGAGAGGGTTTTTTTGGTGCCCTGAACACCATATGAAAAACCCCTCATGTGGTGAGGGGTTTTTTCATATGGATATATATAAGTGCAAGGTAAATATCATTAGTTTGTATTGACGCGGTCTAAAGCATGACATAAAGGCGATAAGATCTCCTGTTTACTGCGGACATTTCCTTCCACCTTCACGATCACTTTTTCATCATTGACAAGTAAAATAGCCGGTAATTCGTCAACTTCATTTTTCCAGCCTTTACGATCTTCTTTTACAATCATTTTTGACATTTCCTTAGGGTATTCATTTTTTAAATCGAGGACTGCATCATAATAAGGGCTTTCTTTATCAAGGTTTTCTGCATCAGTAAAAAAGAGAATTCTCGGTTTTTGAATATGACGGACTTGGTCGGTCTGATTCGGTATGATATACGCTAATGAGCATGAACTAAGTACAAAGAGCATGGGGAATATAATGAGAAGTGTCCTCATAAAATTCAATCTATTCACCTCAAAATCATTTGGGGTTGTCCCAACATTTTTAGGAGCTTGTTCCCTGTTAGTCACTCTAGTGTATCATGTCCCTTTTGACAATTTTCGATTGTTACTCAATTGTTACAGAATTGATATGAAGCAAAATACAATTGAAACGTTCCCTCAATATGATAAGAAAAAAGCACATATTTATAAAAAATGATTAAATGTGTCATACAATTAACCGTTGACAACTTAAATGTGACATCATATTATAGAAATAAGAAATAGATCAAACGCTTTCAAACTATGAATGAAGAAAAGGGGAATGTACGTGGGTACAATTATTTGTCAAGATTGCAATGAAACCATTGATCAATTTGAAAATGAAAAAGTGACAACGCTATACGGAACGTGTGGTCACTGTCATTGCTGTGATGAAGCCTCTGAATAAATAAAAAAGCATGCAGCTCCATTTGGGGCTGCATGTTTCTTTTTTATAAAATTGGTTTTTGTTCCTTAATCACACGGATCATTTCAAGCGTTGAATCTTCAGGTCCTTGGACAGGGAGACCAATTTCAATATTTTTAAAGATATACGATATATTTTCTTCTGTGATAATTTCACCTGGTATAAAAATCGGAATACCTGGCGGATATACCATCACAAACTCTGCGATAATGCGGCCGACTGCTTCCTTAAACGGAACGACTTCCGTTGTAGCGTAAAAGGCGTCACGCGGCGTCATAGCAAGCGATGGGATCTCAGGCAGCAGCACTTCCGTTACCGCTTGTTTGCCGCCCTCACAAGTAGAGGCTGCGGCAATTTCCTGCATCGCCGTCACGAGCGTATCAATTGTCTCATCTGAATCGCCAGGAGTGACGATACATAAAATGTTGTACAGGTCAGAGAGCTCTACTTCAATTCGGTAACTTTCTCTCAGCCATTTTTCGACATCATGTCCGTTTAACCCAAGGTCTTTAATAGAGATAATTAATTTCGTTGGGTCATAATCGTAAGTGGAAGCTGAACCGAGTACTTCCTTGCCAATGCAGGTAATGCCGTCAATTTGATTCAAGCGGTTTCTCGCTGATTCAGCCAAACGAATGGCTTCATCAGCTAGTGCCTTACCTTCAGTGGCTAATCGTTTTCGAGCGACATCAAGTGACGCTAAGAGCAAATAAGAAGTGGACGTTGTCGTCAGCATACTCAAAATCGATTGCACGCGGTCTTTTGAAAGAAGCCCTTCCTTCATATTTAAAATAGAGCTCTGCGTAAGAGAGCCGCCGAGTTTATGGACACTTGTTGCTGCCATGTCGGCACCTGCCTGCATCGCAGAGAGGGGAAGCTCATCATGAAAATGTATATGCACACCGTGTGCTTCATCGACAAGGACAGGCACATCAAATGAATGGGCAATGTCTACGATTGATTTTAAGTCTGCTGAAATACCAAAATACGTTGGATTAATGACAAGCAAACCTTTCGCATCTGGATGCTCAGTGAGCGCCTTTTTGGCTGATTCCGGTGTAATGCCGTGAGAAATGCCAAGCTCTTTGTCTATTTCTGGGTGAATAAAAACAGGAACTGCGCCAGAAAATACAATCGCGGACATAATTGATTTATGGACATTACGCGGAACGATAATTTTATCTCCAGGTCCGCATACCGTCATCACCATTGTCATGATGGCTCCGCTTGTGCCTTGAATGGAGAAAAACGTATGATCAGCACCGAAGGCTTCAGCAGCAAGCTCCTGAGCTTCTTTTATCATCCCTCGAGGTGAATGTAAATCATCGAGAGGTTCTATATTAATGAGGTCAATGCTTAATGCATTGTCGCCAATGAATGCTCTAAATTCAGGATCCATTCCGGCTCCTTTTTTATGGCCTGGAATGTGAAATTGGACTGGATTGGTTGCTGCGTGTTTTTTTAGTCCAGTATATAAGGGTGTATCATGTTGTGACAATTGCTTTCCCACCTTCATCGAAATACCTGCTATTATTGTGCCAATTACAGCAGATTTCATTGCATAAAACAAAAGAATTATATTATGAACTGATCGGAATGTAAAGCATAAAATCAATCGGTTTCTGATCAAACAGATGCTATAATAAAAGTTCAAATTAGAAATGAGTGTTAAAGTGAGGGACAAGTAAATGGAATATCAATATCCAATGGATGTCGACTGGACGACAGAGGAAAAAATTGCGGTCATTTCATTTTTTCAGGCTGTTGAAAAAGCCTATGAAAAAGGAATTGCGAAGCAGGAGTTATTAGATGCTTATAAACGATTTAAAGAGGTTGTGCCATCAAAAGCAGAGGAAAAAACGCATTGTGCGGCGTTTGAAAAGGGAAGCGGGTATTCCCCTTATCGTGCAGTGAAAACCGCAAGAGAGGCAGAAGAAACAGCCCTTATACGCATGTAAAAAACGAGCCGATAAGGGCTCGTTTTTTTATACAGATTCTTTCTGTGTGAAGCGGTATAGATACGTCAGCGTGCGGAAGGCATTTTCGATTTTCGATAGGAATTCTTCATTATTCATTTGAACGACTTCCTCTCTAGGCAGCTGGATGCCGCATAGAAGCTCGGCTTTCTTCACTGTTTGAACACGTTCAAACAGCGTTTTCAGCTGTTCGGAATCTAGTTCGCTGTGACGCATGACATCTGGTTTCATATGATCTTTAGACCAAACAAAATCTTGCGGTATTTTCTGCTGGATGGTGTCTAGCTCTTTTTCAAATAACTGGCCGTACTCACCTTTCACTGGAGATTCATAAATGAGCGCAAACCAGACAAAGACATGTGTTTTCCAAAGCCCAATTTGAAAATGAGGGAGTTTTTTATATCCGCGCTTACTGTTTGCAAAAGCAACCCATGTATCATTTGGTGGGTTGACAGATCTTCTAGCATGCTTTGCGACGTGTACAAACATTTCGTCTCCTGTAATAGAAGAAAGAAGTGGTGCAAAATGTTCGCCAAGTGCCTCAAGCTTTGGACGGACTCTTTCTTTTAATACAGTCATTCGTTCATCTAAACCATCAACTGTGAATGTTTCAAAATCTTCATCTCTAAAACGCATTTCACTCATGTTATGCCTCCTGTATCTTTTCGCTGATCATATTTTATCATAGCTTGGGTCAAGCTCAAAAAAAGATGCACCGTCAGATAAAAGATTGTAAAGGGCGTGGTGCAGCGTTTAAAACCTTTCATTTTGTGGTACATCATTAATAGGTAAAGACACAATTTTCAGAATGTCGTTGCGGTTATGCGATCGCTTCATACGATATAAGCAAGAACCATTTCTCTTATCGATTGAATTTTTTATCAATGAAAACTGACAAGGAATGAATCATTCTCTGGAAGGGGCGTTGACCAATGAAGCAAATCGTGAAGCAGGGGTATAGACAGGAGAAGAAAAATCGCATCGCTGTGTGGAGATTAGAGGTTGATTATGAGCTTTCTACGCTTCATGAAGCCATCGAACAAAAAGATGACACCCAAATCGAACGCAGCAAACGAAAGCTTGAGCGCCTAAGAAAAGAATGGGAGCAGCTTCAAGGGTAAAACAGGGTGAGGTAAAAACGAACCAATTCATCGGTTCGTTTTTGTATGAAGCTGCTTTTTTCTTGCTTTTACGTACATAATATCAGTATGCTATTACAAATAGGTCCTACATAGAAAAGAGGTTTACAATCTGATGACAAACTGGGTGGAAATTGACCGTCTTGCAAAGCTCTGGGTAAAAGAAGCAGGGAGCCGTATTAAAGCGTCCATGCAGGAAGGTCTATCAATTGAAACAAAATCAAATCCAAATGATCTAGTCACGAATATCGATAAAGAAACAGAACGTTTTTTTATTGAAAAAATACAGTCGACATTTTCAGATCATCACATTTTAGGAGAAGAGGGACAAGGGGAAGAGGTCACCTCACTCGATGGAATTGTGTGGATCATTGATCCGATCGATGGCACAATGAACTTTGTCCATCAAAAGCGCAACTTTGCCATTTCAATCGGGATATTTGAAAATGGTGTGGGGAAAGTCGGTCTTATTTATGACGTCATTCATGACGAGCTCTACCATGCCATTAAAGGAGAAGGAGCCTATATGAACGATATCCTGCTCCCTCCATTAAAAGATGTGGAGATTGAAAAAGCCATTGTGGGTATTAATCCGACATGGGCGATTGAAAGCCCTTATTTTGACGCCAAACCATTTGCCCGTCTTGTGCGTGACGTGAGAGGGACACGAACGATTGGATCAGCTGCCCTTGAGCTTGCTTATATTGCAAGCGGCAGAAGTGACGCATATGTCACCTTAAGGCTTGCGCCGTGGGATTATGCAGCTGGCTGCGTACTGCTTGATGAAGTAGGGGCCGTTTACTCAAATATTCACGGAGAACGTCTTACGTTCCTAGACAAAAACAGTATAGTGGCTGGAAATCGATCCATTTGTGAAAAAATCTTGCATGATTACATAAAAGGAAGCGGAAATAAAAAATAAACAACATCACTTCATGAGAATGAAGTGATTTTTTGTTTTTCCTGAAACTTTTTGGTAAGGCGGATGTCTATACGAATGAGGCCTTAATTTCATGTAAAGGATTGTGTATCAATGTTTGATTTGTTTAGTGATTTATCGCTCCATTTTGAAAGGTATTTTATTTTAAACGAGTACAGTATCCACATCATTCAATGGTGTGTACTTGGACTATTTGTCCTTTTCATGACACTTCCCATATGGAAAGAAAAGAAGAGTGGTTATGCATTCTATGCTGGAATCGTATTAAGAGTTGTTCTGCTTGGCGGTATAACAGTTGAAATGATCCACCAAGTCCTAGCTAGACAGTATACGATCGAAACATTTGAAGTGCTGACAGATTTCA
This sequence comes from Bacillus sp. I-2, assembly GCF_001974945.1. Classification (NCBI taxonomy): domain Bacteria; kingdom Bacillati; phylum Bacillota; class Bacilli; order Caryophanales; family Bacillaceae; genus Bacillus; species Bacillus sp. I-2. The sequence goes on from NZ_LZRW01000011.1 coordinate 57,525, forward strand.
TGCAATTTCTCATCTATGGGTATGTCTTGCTTGCATCACTGTACTATGTGATTACTCTTCCTTATTTAAAAAATAAAGGTATGTTCTTTGTTTTTGATTTATCTGTATTACTTCTGCCTTTATGTCAAACAGTGTTTATTGTGTTTGCTGAAAGCAAAAAGTTCTTTCTTAGCGGTGATACGGGGCTAGTATGGAGAGATATGATCACCATTTTGGCTATGGCTTGCTTTGCCGCTTTGTTGCTGCACAATTTCTTTCGCTTGTTTTGGCAGCGAAAGTGGAAGGAATTGCTTTTGTTCTATGGCTTGATTTTCGCAGCCTTGGTTTATATATTTTATCCTTCTATCTCGAAGCATGAGCTCCAATCTTCATTTAAATCGATTGTCATTTTAGCGGCAGCAGCAGGAAGCTTAATGACGATTGATTTGTTATCTGCTTTACTACGGGACAAGCTGAGATTAAGGCAGTGGGGCGCTGGTTGTATAACTGTCTTTTTTCTGCTGTTACTCAACCCGGTTGTCAATATTCCTCATACCATGTTCCAATTTACCAAAACGGAACTGGTAGATACTTTTTCACAAGAATATCGCCCTTTATCAGCAGTAAGTGCAAAAGCATTCGCTTCAAAATTTGTACCAGAAGATCAATCGCTTTATTTAAATGCTAGTCATCAGCCTATCCCATATCATTACGTGTTTGCAGATGATCAGTATGAAGTGAATATATCTGCGTTTACAGGTGAATTAAGCGGATATTCTTATCGAGGTCGTGTAGAGGGAAAGGGGCTGACCGATAAAGAATATAGGAAAAAAACCATTGAATTTTTCGAAAAAAGCGGGCGGTCAATCGATCTACATCGCATTCAATTGGCTGTACAAAAAAAAGACGGAGAGACGAATGTTCTTCTTCTGCCAAAAATGTCTCAGAATGAACGTGACAGCTTTGCGTTTGCCACTTGGAAAAAAGGGACCCTTCGACAAGCGCAATACGAAAACGCCATCTTTCAATTAAAGGATATAGACGGAATCCATCTAACAGAAACGGAGATAAAAAACAGGATCAACAGTATTTATAAACATTTAAATCTAGAGCCGCCAGCCTATCAAATCACAGGCATTGATGAATTTTATTTTAATTGGCAGCATGAAGTGAGGGTCACAACTAAAGATCAATCGGAGTTTCTGTTTAATGGCTCAACAAAAGAAGTTATCAGCTTTAAGCTGTCAAAAGCGTTTCTTCAACAGAAAAAAGGGAACGTCAGCGATGAAGATTTGTTAAAAATCATAGGGAAAAAGCCAAAAGACATAAGAAAAGAAACAGGCACTAGTGAAAGCAAACAATTTACATTTAACCACTCCTCTCATGTCATCAATCTATTTAAAGGGGATGATGGAATTGAGTTGAGAGTGCAATCGCAATCAGCTTCTTCTATCCCGCACGCAGTATCTAATCAAGATCGGGAAGACGTCTATCAGCAAGTACTTAAGAGGTATAAACCATCTACGATCTATAAAAAGCAAATAAAACCTGTGAGGATGATCGACAAAGAAGGGAATATCGACATTTCATGGCTTGTCATCATACAAACCTTCGGATCAAATGAGCATAAAATCTATGAAGTGAATGGACGAACAAAAGAGGTGCATCGTTTTGACAGATAAAGAAAAACAAGCCATCTTTCAAGACTTATATGAACTGTATCAAGAAGGGGATCTGGGAGGCGAGGCAGCCAGCTGGATGAAGGCACACGAACAGCAATTTCAGCAAGTGGTCGCGGGTAAAAAGCAGTCTTCAGCGCCGATGGAAAGTCAGAATGACTATGACGATTTAAAACGCATGAAAGGGTTTATTTACTCGTTATACTTCTTTTTTATCGTTTTATCGATTTGGATGACTGTGTGGTTTTATTTTTGATGTCCAGACCAGCAGACCAAATTGAAAAAATCTATGAAGAATATTTTCAGGAAATCACTAAATATTTATATCGCCGGACGGGAAATATGGAAACGGCCAAGGACCTTGCACAGGACGTATTTATGAAGGCACTGCATGGGTTGTCCTCCTTTAAGGGACATTCTAGTATGAAAACATGGCTTTATACCATTGCGTATCACACATTTGTGAATGATTATCGCCGAAAAATAAAATGGACTTTTACAAACGTAGAGGAAATAGATTTCTTAGAGCAGCAGTCGTTCACAACACCAGAAGATTACATCGAAACACAAGCTGACATCGAAAGGCTGTGGCATCATATTCATCAGCTGAAGGATTCATATCGGGAGGTCCTCATTTTAAGAGATATTCAAGAATTGTCATATGAAGAAGTAGCTGAAATTTTGAATTGGACTTTATCTAAAGTCAAAACAACCCTTCATCGAGCCAGATTAGAGCTGAAGCGAATGCTACATTGTGAGGAGTTCAATAAATGAGCTGTTATTTGATTGAAGAATTGTTACCACTTTATATAGAGGGGGACACGAGTGCAGAAACAAATAAAATTGTTGCAGATCACATACAATCCTGCGAGAGCTGCCGTCACCTTTATCACGAAATGAAAGAGCCAATAATCCTTATACAGACTCCTGATCTCGTGCCATATATAGATGAAAAGGAAGAAAAAAGAAAATTTGAAAAGCGCTACTATGGCAAGCTGCTATATCGAGCAAGTATCGCGTTTTGTATAGGATACGTCATGATGATCATTCTTTATTGGCTGAAATAAAAAACCCCCATCTGGATGAACCAGGTGGGGGTTTTTCTGAGCTTAGCTTAATTTTTCTTTCGCAATTTGAACTGCATCATAGAACACTTTTAATTGCTCTTGAGGAATTTTCTTAAGCATTTGGTTGAAAACAAGTAATTCAGTAGAGCTGAATCCAAGACCTTTTGCGATTTTTGAATCAATCACAACGTTTCCTTTTTTGTCTAGAACAAGGGCATCGCCAGCAAGATCAGCAATTCTGATCACTGATTTGAAAAGCTTTTCGAATTTAGCCGCTTCTTCTTTTGTAAGACCAAGTTCAACAGCTTTTGCTGCATCAAAAACCAATTTTCCTTTTTCGTTTTTAGTGATGCTTTCACTGAAAACGATTGTAAGAACAGCTGCGCGATCTAAGAATTTCTCAGCAGTCGCCGCTTCTTCTTCAGTTAGTCCGAGCTCAACAGCTTTTTTCACATCAAATGTGTAGTTGTTGTCTTCCTCAACAAATGAATTGATGAGAATGTTGATGACACGCTCGTTTTTCTCCAATAATTCTTTAATGATTTGCTGCTGTTCAAAAGGAATTCCTTTGAAAGTTGCAGCGCTTGCTTGCCCAGGAGCTACTGTTGTGAAAGTAAGAATGATAGCTAAAGCGAAAAATACAACAGAGCTGAGCGATTTGCTCAAAAACTTCTTCATGCTTCTTTTCTCTCCCTTTTCTGTTAAATTTTGTTGCAAGAAAAGCATACCATGAGAAACTTTGTGGAAGAATAGGAAAATTGTAACTTTATGTTTGATTTTGGAGAACTATAAAAGTTCTTGTCGATAAATAGAGGGGTTCAGATTGCTTACTTTTGTCAATTCTTCAAGATACGTTCCGTCTGAAAAATGGAGCTTTCATAGGTGATTTGTCTTGTTTTTACTCAAAATAAAAAGCCTTCTACATATAGAATGTAAAAGGCTTTTAACTAATTTTATGATTGCACGTTTAATTTTCTTTTTAATGTAAATCCTGTACCCATGAAAATCATGGCGAACACGATACTTAAACATATGCCCAGTATGTTTTTTTCTGCAAGAGATACCCCAATAAACGCCATACTGACAACTGCAAGTAATGCACATAATAATAGAAGCCATTTGATTTGTTTCATTTGTCTTCATCCCTTTTTTTAGAGTTAATATAAGTTTACAGAAAAACGATCGGCATTTAAAGGGGATTGTGATATAATATGAAAGTTATCTAATTATTTTAGGAGATGAAAATGTGAAACTTCGAAAAGACCTTCGCAACATCGCAATTATTGCCCACGTTGACCATGGTAAAACGACGCTTGTTGACCAATTGCTCCATCAAGCTGGTACTTTCCGTGCGAATGAAAATATCGCTGAGAGAGCCATGGATTCAAATGATTTAGAGCGAGAGCGCGGTATTACGATTTTAGCTAAAAATACTGCGATCCATTATAAAGATACACGCATTAATATTTTAGATACACCAGGACACGCCGATTTCGGTGGTGAAGTTGAGCGTATCATGAAAATGGTAGATGGTGTACTCCTCGTTGTGGATGCTTATGAAGGCTGTATGCCTCAAACACGCTTTGTGCTGAAAAAAGCACTTGAGCAAAACTTAACACCAATCGTTGTCGTCAATAAAATTGACCGCGACTTTGCTCGTCCGGCTGAAGTAGTCGATGAAGTAATCGACTTGTTTATTGAATTGGATGCAACAGAAGAACAGCTTGAATTCCCAGTTGTCTATGCATCAGCAATCAATGGTACAGCAAGTAATGATGCGAGCAAGCAAGATGAAAACATGGAATCTTTGTTTGAAGCCATTGTGAACCATATTCCTTGCCCAGTTGATAACCATGAAGAGCCGCTTCAATTCCAAGTGGCACTACTTGATTACAATGATTATGTTGGCAGAATTGGAATTGGCCGTGTATTCAGAGGAACAATGCAAGTAGGACAGCAGGTAGCCTTGATGAAAGTCGACGGCACTGTGAAACAATTCCGTGTAACAAAGATCTTTGGTTTCCAAGGGTTAAAACGAGTGGAAATCAACGAAGCGAAAGCGGGAGATCTTGTCGCTGTATCTGGAATGGAAGACATCAACGTAGGTGAAACGGTTTGTCCGGTAGAACACCAAGAAGCACTTCCAATCCTTCGTATTGATGAGCCGACACTTCAAATGACGTTTGTTGTAAACAACAGCCCATTTGCAGGCCGTGAAGGAAAATACGTGACATCACGTAAAATCGAAGAGCGTTTAGAGCAGCAGCTTCAAACAGATGTCAGTCTTCGTGTAGATCCAACTGATTCACCTGATGCTTGGGTTGTTTCTGGACGCGGAGAGCTTCACTTATCCATTCTCATTGAGAATATGAGACGTGAAGGTTTTGAATTACAAGTATCGAAGCCAGAAGTTATTGTAAAAGAAGTTGATGGTGTTCGATGTGAGCCTGTAGAGCGCGTTCAAATTGATGTACCAGAAGAGCATACTGGCTCTGTTATGGAATCAATGGGTGCAAGAAAAGGTGAAATGATTGACATGATCAATAATGGTAACGGTCAAGTTCGCCTGATCTTTACAGTGCCATCACGTGGTTTAATTGGATATACAACTGAATTTCTTTCATTAACTCGTGGTTTTGGTATTTTGAACCATACGTTTGACAGCTACCAGCCAATGCAGTCTGGTCAAGTTGGCGGACGCCGTCAAGGTGTACTTGTTTCAATGGAAACAGGTAAAGCGACTGCTTACGGAATCCAAGGCGTGGAAGAGCGCGGTGTGATCTTTGTTGAGCCGGGTACTGAAGTATACCAAGGCATGATCGTTGGGGAGCATAACCGTGAGAACGACCTTGTTGTAAACGTAAGCCGTATGAAACAACAAACAAACGTACGTTCAGCGACGAAAGATCAAACGGTTAGCATGAAAAAACCTCGTATTATGTCACTTGAGGAATCTCTTGAGTACTTGAATGAAGACGAATACTGTGAGGTTACACCTGAATCAATTCGTCTTAGAAAGAAAATTTTAGACAAAAACGAACGTGAGAAAGCAGCGAAGAAGAAAAAGCTAGCAGGATTATCTTAATTCCATGAAGAATTAAAAAGATAGAACCCTGAAAGATAAGGGGAGGGAATCTTTTTGAATGATCAGGAAGTAAGTGAAAATTTATCCTTTTTCGCGATGCTGTTTCGTGTCGATGAAAATCCGCAAACAGGGATGTGGCTCCTATATGGCACCATCCTTGTTTTAGCGATTATTGTTTTTAAGCTCGGCTTTGCAAGACGTTTACCGATTTTAAAAGCGCTCGTAATTTATTTGTTTTTGATTTTTGGCTGCACGTTTCTCACATTTCTAGGAATCTTCCTGCCGGTAGCGGAAGGACTGGTTGTGGCAGCTGCCATTTTGATTATTTATAAAATACGGTTGCATCGTGCGAAAAAAGAAGGAACAGTCAGTACGTAAAAAAAGACCTGAACATGTGTCAGGTCTTTTTTTATGTCTTTTGTTCTTTCTTTCCTTTTTTCTTCTTTTTCTCTTTCGTCGCAGGATCCTGATAAAGAGAGAATCTGCCAGTTTTGATGCGAGCTTCAGTCTTTATTTTAATGCGTTCTTGGCAGTCATCGCACATATATGTATGAATGGGCCGGTTTCTTAACCGTTTAGCAACAAGTGTATCATCATCAATGGTTTCAAGCTTTTCACATAATGAGCACTTCACTCTCATCATTTTCACCTCACTTTATTGCATTTATTATAGCATGTTTTCCAGCTACTTAAAATCAGCGTAGAAAAAGGCTTATATCACAGGAGATATAAGCCGTTCTCATTAGTTCTTCTGATTCATATGATGGTTTGATTGGTCGTTTTGATTTTTTTCTAACTGCTTTTGATCCTGTTCTTTGAGCTGATTATTCGGATCATTTGTCGGATCCTTTTCGTTACGGTCGATCTCATTTCTCGGCATCTCTGGCATCACGCGGCCGACAATGGCAGCCAGTTCATCCATAATACCGCTTACAGGACGGCCTGCTTGGATTTCTTTGCCCATTTCTTTTAAACGGCTGACTGTATCCGGATCAGCAACCACAACAGCATTTGCACCTTCCGGGTCATTTCTCAGCGCTTTTGCAACTGAATATTTAATGGTTTCTACTTTGCTTCTATCTAAATCATTTTTTACATCAATACCTACAACAGCATAACGGCCGATGACGATTGCCGTTGCATCATTGACATCTGCTACGTGCTCTGTCACATTGACAAGATGCTCCGCAACATCTGTAGATGGGCGGGCTTGATTTGTCTTTTTCTTCGATGAGTCTGACACCCGTACTAAGTGCTGGCGTCCATCTTGCTTGTCCAGCGCCTCTGGCTTTTCCTGCTGCTGGCAAGCGCCTAACAGAATGATCGTTTGAATCATGAATAATGTCAAAAATAGTCGCATTTATATTCCCTCCTTCACAAACTGCATGATTTATTTTATTGTTGAATTAACCTTCTAACTTTATTCATGAAAACATATATTTTAACAATCGTTTTGGGAAAGACAAGGATGAATGAAACCCCGATCAGGAGGCGAAGGACCTGAGTAAAATTTATGTATTAGACACAAATGTGTTATTACAGGATCCGAATTCAATCTTTTCATTTGAAGACAACGAGGTCGTCATTCCGGCCGTTGTGTTAGAAGAAGTAGACTCGAAAAAGAGATACATGGACGAGGTTGGGCAAAACGCCCGGCGCGTCTCACGTTTAATCGACGGTTTGAGATCGAAAGGGAAACTGCATGAAAAAATTACGCTAGAGTCAAAAGGGACGCTGCGCATCGAGCTGAATCACCGCTCTTTCCATGAACTTCAAGAAATTTTTATTGAAAAAACGAACGATAATCGGATTTTGGCTGTCGCGAAAAATTTGAGCTTAGAGGAAGAAACAAAGCCTCACGGCCGGCCTGTCATTTTGGTCAGTAAGGATGTCTTAGTCAGGGTAAAGGCAGATGCTATAGGTCTCCAAGCAGAGGACTTCTTAAGTGACCGTGTGCTGCAAAACGAAGACATTGATAACGGCTATCATGAGCTCTATATTCCGACGGAGCAATTGAATACATTTTATAAGCAAAGTCAATTGCCGATAAAAGAAGTCACAAGTGCACCATTAAACCCACATCAATTCGTCATTATGAAGGGGAATGAAGGCGGCTCTGCTTTAGGAATGCTTGATCAAAAAGCCGAGAACGTGAAACGCCTCATTTATGATCAAGAGCATGTTTGGGGAATCCGTCCGAAAAATGTTCAGCAGACGATGGCCCTAGAGCTGCTATTGCGCCGTGATATTCCGCTTGTAACATTGATCGGAAAAGCGGGTACGGGTAAAACACTCCTTGCACTGGCTGCCGGATTAATGCAGACAGAGGATCTCGGCATGTTTAAAAAGCTGATCGTAGCCCGTTCCATTGTTCCTGTCGGCAAGGACTTAGGCTACTTGCCAGGTGAAAAGGAAGAGAAACTCAGACCATGGATGCAGCCGATCTATGACAACTTAGAATTTTTATTTAATACAAAAAAACCTGGTGAACTTGATGCGATTTTGGCGGGAATTGGTTCTATTCAAGTGGAAGCTTTAACGTATATCCGCGGAAGAAGTATCCCTGATCAATTTATTATCATTGATGAGGCACAGAATTTAACGAAACACGAGGTAAAAACATTATTAACGCGCGTCGGAGAGGGAAGTAAAATTGTGCTGATGGGGGACCCGGAGCAGATTGATCATCCTTATTTAGACAGCTTAAATAATGGGCTTACGTATGTCATTGAGCGGTTCAAAGGACAGCAAATATCTGGACATGTCAAGCTTGTCAAAGGAGAAAGGTCTGGACTTGCACAGCTTGCAGCTGATTTGCTGTAGTCCAGACCCTCTGTCTTATGTAATGATGAGCTCTTTGACACCTTTTATCGGCTGAGTGAGGTTGGACTGATCCGCGAAATAAACGTGGATTGGTCCTTCTTCAGTCATAGGCTTCCCATTTTGGCTGAAGTGTGCAATGCTTTCCATTGCCTGAGAAAGCGGAACAGCAATTGTCTCTGTTTCTGTGACAAATTTGCATGTGTCTGCATGTTCAAGCGGTTCTGCATTTTTCAGCATATCACCCAGCTTCATTCCGAAGCTGCCTGTGATGAGTCTTTCCTTTTCGTACTTCTTCTCTGTTTTTAAAGTGGGTGGAAGTGTTTGTCCTTCTCTGATTACCCGCTCTTGGTCAAGCTCCTGATCCAGCTGACTTTCTTCATTTGCTGTCCTTTTTTCAAAAAATGAATCCATTAAAAATTTGCGGTCATCAAAAATCCATACACTTGGATCAATGGTGATCTTGTACTTTACGTTCCCCTTAATTTGAATGATGCTCATGTTCAAGACAACCCCTTTCCACCATAAATTATAGAAGTTTTCGCCTGCTTTGTCACTTTCATAAACATGCTTCCTCTTGTACACACTAATCTTACATGAAAGATAGGGAGGATATTGGGCATGGCATGTCGCGACAATGAAGAGCTTCAGCGATTTGTAGAAGAAGCAAAAAAAGTGGCCAAAGATGGCAAAGTAGCATCCTATATTCCCGCTCTCGCCAAAGCGGAGCAGACGGATTTATCTGTGGCTGTGTACCATGTGAGTAATACTTGTCACTCGGCAGGAGATGTAGATAAACGCTTTACCCTGCAAAGTATTTCTAAAGTATTAGCCCTTGCGCTCGTACTCTCAGAAGAAGGGCCAAAAAAAGTCTTTCAATTTGTTGGACAAGAGCCTACAGGTGACCCGTTTAATTCAATGATTAAGCTGGAAACAGCAAGTCCGAATAAGCCGCTGAATCCAATGATTAATGCAGGAGCGCTTGCAGTCACAAGCTTAATAAGAGGAGCGACTCCGCAAGATCAGCTGAACCGCCTTCTTGGCTTTATTAGAGAGCTCGCAAATGACAAAAGCATTACATACTGCAAGGAAACAGCCGCATCTGAATTTGAGACATCGATGATTAACCGGGCTATGTGCTATTATATGAAGCAATATCATATTATTAGAGGGAACGTAGAAGAGGTCATGGACGTGTATACGAAACAATGTGCCATCATGATGAACAGCTTAGATTTGGCGAAAATTGCTTGTGTTTTTTCATTAGATGGCAGACATCCAGAAACGGGGCAGCAAATTCTTTCAAAAGATGTCGCTAGAATTTGTAAAACCTTTATGGTGACGTGCGGCATGTATAATGCAAGCGGTGAATTTGCCATTAATATCGGCATACCTGCTAAAAGCGGTGTTTCAGGCGGGATTATGGGAGCGGCACCATATGATTTTGGGATCGGAATTTTCGGTCCTGCCCTGGATGAAAAAGGGAATAGTATTGCTGGGATTAAGCTGCTTGAGCTCATGAGTGAAAAATATGAGATGAGTATCTTTTAATGAGAAATGTCTTCTTTTTATTTTCACAAAGCGAACTGTACAAATCTGCTTGCAATTTTGGGCGTTTCGCTTTATGATAAATAGAAGAATTAGGTACTCGCCTGGGGAACGGAGGGATACTTTTGGCGTCAGAAATTTTAGTCGATCATCGGCAAAAAGCACTGGCTTTATTAAAATTGGATGCAGATAAAATTTTAAAATTGATCCAAGTGCAAATGGACAACTTAACGATGCCGCAATGTCCTCTTTATGAAGAGGTTTTAGATACTCAAATGTTCGGATTATCGAGGGAGATTGATTTTGCTGTCCGGCTTGGATTAGTTGATCAACATGAAGGCAAGAAACTACTCGATAAACTTGAGAGAGAGCTTTCCGCACTTCATGATGCGTTCACAAAAAAATAACGATTGAAAACTCAAACTGCCACAACATAAGTTTGAGTTTTTTTGTCCCCTATTTTCTTTTGATGGATTGACGGCAAACGGACTTGATTCTTTCATGAATGACGAACAATATAAAAGAGGTAATACGGGATCAAACGGAGAAAATGTAGTAGAATAAGAACAGCTAAGAAGATATCAAGCAGTAGAAACAGACGTTAGGAAGAGGATTATATGTTAAAGAGAATGCTAAAATCGTATGACTACTCATTATTGTTCGCCATTATCTTAATCAGCGCATTTGGTTTGGTTATGGTGTATAGCTCAAGTATGATTACATCTGTTATCAGATACGATGCCGCGCCAGATAACTTTTTTAAGAAACAGCTCTTATTTATGATTGTTGGAGCAGCCATCTTGATCTTTACAGCATTAGTTCCATATCAGCTGTTTTCAAATAAGAAATTCCAGATTGGTATGCTGCTGATTTCAGTTTTTTCCCTCATCTATGTGTACTTTGGCGGTCATATTGCAGGGAACGCAAGAAGCTGGATCAAATTAGGCCCTTTTAGTCTTCAGCCAGCTGAATTTGTAAAGATTGTCGTCATCATCTATCTTGCTGCTGTGTATGCCAAAAAGCAGCATTATATTGATCATATTTTAAGAGGTGTCACGCCTCCAATCGTGATTGTCTCTATCCTGTGCGGATTTATCATTTTGCAGCCAGACTATGGGACAGCCTTTATCATTGGCATGATTGCCCTTGCGATGATTTTATGCTCAGGCTTTAGCGGCAAAACGCTTGCGAAGCTGCTGGCGCTATTTAGTGCAGTGATGGTCGTCGTGACCCCGTTTATTATTCTTTTTTGGGATAAAATTTTCACGCAAAATCGTCTCGGACGTTTTGAGAGTTTCCAAGATCCATTTAAAGATGCAGGGGCTACTGGGCATCAATTGATTAATTCATATTATGCGATTGGATCAGGCGGCTTTTTTGGACTCGGTCTAGGGGAAAGCGTTCAAAAGTACGGATATCTTCCAGAGCCGCACACAGACTTTATCATGGCAATTATCTCAGAAGAACTTGGCTTTTTCGGCGTGTTTTTTGTTCTCGCTCTTCTTGGTTTCATCGTCGTGAAAGGTTTTTATATTGCGAGAAAGTGTGAAGATCCGTTTGGAAGTTTGCTTGCAATAGGAATTTCCTCCATGATTGCGATCCAAACTTGTATCAATTTAGGCGGTGTTTCAGGTCTTATTCCAATTACTGGGGTGACACTTCCGTTTATCAGCTACGGGGGATCGTCTATCATTTTACTTAGCATCTGTATGGGAATGCTGCTGAATATCAGCATGTTTACTGAATATAAAGAGCGTTACAAAAAGAAAAAATCAATGAGCAAACCATCGGTTGAAAAAAATGGATTGCAGAAAACTTTGAATCTTTAGAAAACAAAAGTGTACAGTTTTCATTTCTTCCTTTATTATAGAGTACATATAAAATTTTAAGGGATATGGAGGAGTGAGAATGTCACAGAGAACAATTCAAAAGGTTCTAGTTGCAAACAGAGGGGAAATCGCTATCAGAGTCTTCAGGGCCTGTACGGAGCTCAATTTACGTACAGTGGCCATTTATTCCAAAGAAGACTCGGGCTCTTATCATCGCTATAAAGCTGATGAAGCATATCTAGTTGGAGAAGGGAAGAAACCGATTGATGCCTACCTCGATATCGAGGGGATCATCGAAATTGCAAAACGAAATGACGTGGATGCGATTCATCCAGGCTACGGATTTTTATCCGAAAACATTCATTTTGCAAGACGATGCGAAGAGGAAGGCATTCAATTTATCGGTCCAACTTCTCAGCATTTAGATATGTTTGGAGATAAAGTAAAGGCGAGAGATGAAGCGAAAAAAGCTGGTATTCCAGTCATTCCAGGAAGTGACGGACCAGTTGATTCGGTCGAAGAAGTCGAAAAATTCGGTGAAGAATACGGTTACCCGTTTATTATTAAAGCTTCACTAGGCGGCGGCGGCCGGGGGATGCGGATTGTCAGATCAAAAGAAGAGCTGAAGGAAGCCTATGACCGTGCGAAGTCAGAGGCAAAAGCTGCTTTTGGAAATGACGAAGTATACGTTGAAAAGCTGATTGAAAATCCAAAACATATTGAAGTGCAGGTGATTGGAGACAATCACGGCAATATCATTCATTTATATGAGCGTGACTGCTCTGTTCAAAGGCGGCATCAAAAGGTCATTGAAGTGGCGCCAAGTGTGTCTCTAACAGATCAATTGCGTGAAGATATTTGCGAAGCGGCTGTCCAGCTGGCCCAGAATGTATCGTACATTAATGCAGGGACTGTAGAATTCCTTGTTGCAAATGGAGAGTTTTACTTTATTGAAGTCAATCCAAGGGTGCAGGTAGAACACACGATCACAGAAATGATCACAGGTGTCGATATCGTTCAAACCCAAATTCTTGTTGCAAAGGGGCATAACCTTCACAGCAAAGAAGTTGGTATTCCAAAGCAAGAAGATATCTTTACACACGGCTTTGCCATTCAATCAAGGGTCACAACAGAAGATCCTCTAAATGACTTTATGCCAGACACAGGAAAAATTATGGCCTACCGCTCAGGTGGGGGATTTGGTGTACGTCTTGATACAGGGAACAGCTTCCAAGGTGCGGTCATTACACCTTATTACGACTCATTATTGGTCAAGCTGTCTACATGGGCGCTCACGTTTGATCAAGCGGCTGCTAAAATGGTCCGAAATTTACAAGAATTCAGGATTCGCGGAATTAAAACTAACATCCCATTTCTTGAAAATGTGGCTAAGCATGAGAAGTTCCTAAAAGGGGAATACGATACATCGTTTATCGACTCAACGCCAGAGCTATTTAATTTCCCTAAGCAAAAAGACCGCGGAACGAAGATGTTGACTTATATTGGTAACGTTACCATTAATGGGTTCCCAGGTATTGCGGAGAAAAAGAAGCCTCATTTTGACAAACCAGACGTACCGAAGCTTCCTCTCAATCAAGAGATTCCGTCTGGGACAAAACAATTGTTAGATACGCATGGACCTGAGGGGCTTGCCAACTGGGTGAAAGAACAAAATAACGTCCTTTTAACTGACACAACCTTTAGAGATGCGCATCAGTCTCTGCTTGCGACACGCTTCAGAACACATGATTTAAAGAAAGTTGCCCAGCCAACAGCAGGTTTATGGCCAGAGCTGTTTAGTATGGAAATGTGGGGCGGGGCTACATTTGATGTTGCGTACCGTTTCTTAAAAGAAGATCCTTGGGAACGATTGAAAGAGCTTCGTCAAGAAGTGCCAAACACGCTGTTCCAAATGCTATTAAGATCATCAAACACTGTCGGATATACAAACTATCCGGATAATGTGATCAAAGCATTTGTAAAAGAATCAGCCGAGGCAGGCATTGATGTGTTCCGTATTTTCGACAGCTTAAACTGGGTAAAAGGCATGACGCTTGCCATTGATTCTGTTCGGGAATCAGGCAAAGTGGCAGAGGCGGCGATTTGTTATACGGGAGATATTCTTGATCCATCTCGTCCAAAATATGATCTTGAGTACTATGTATCTCTTGCAAAAGAGCTTGAATCTGCCGGCGCGCATATTTTAGGTATTAAAGATATGGCGGGGCTATTAAAACCGCAGGCAGCCTACGAGCTAGTCTCTGCTTTAAAAGATGAGCTTACGATCCCTATCCATCTTCATACGCATGACACGAGTGGAAATGGACTGTTCACCTATGCAAGAGCGATTGATGCAGGTGTTGATATTGTGGATGTTGCCGTCAGCTCTATGGCAGGACTCACATCGCAGCCAAGTGCAAGCTCACTTTATTATGCTTTAGATGGACATGAAAGAAAGCCAGACATGAACGTCCAATCTGTCGAACGCCTTTCTCAATACTGGGATTCCGTCAGAAAATACTATCATGAATTCGAAAGCGGCATGAATTCGCCTCATACAGAAATTTATGAGCATGAAATGCCTGGCGGTCAATATAGTAACTTGCAGCAGCAGGCGAAAGGTGTCGGTCTTGGCGAGCGCTGGAATGAAGTAAAGGAAATGTACAGACGTGTGAATGACATGTTTGGTGATATTGTAAAGGTAACACCATCCTCTAAAGTAGTTGGAGATATGGCACTTTATATGGTGCAAAATGATCTAACAGAAGAAGATGTTTATGAAAAAGGCGCAACACTAGACTTCCCGGATTCTGTTGTGGAATTATTTAAAGGCTATTTGGGCCAGCCGCATGGCGGATTCCCAGAAAAGCTGCAAAAGCTGATTTTAAAAGGGGAAGAGCCTCTTACTGTCAGACCTGGTGAGAAGCTGAAGCCAGTGGACTTTGAAGACATTAAGAAGCAGTTCAAAGAATCTCATGACCTGACGTTAACAGAGCAAGACGCAATTGCGTATGCCTTATATCCGAAAGTCTTTTCTGAATTTGTCCAAACAGCAGAAAGCTATGGTGACATCTCTGTTCTTGATACACCAACGTTCTTCTACGGGATGAGGCTTGGAGAAGAGATTGAGGTAGAAATCGAAAAAGGAAAAACTCTGATTGTCAAACTCGTATCAATTGGTGAACCGAATCCAGATGCCACAAGAGTTCTTTACTTTGAATTAAATGGCCAGCCGCGTGAAGTGGTGATTAAGGATGAAAGCATCAAATCCTCCGTTCAAGAAAAAATGAAGGCGGACCGTTCAAATCCAAATCACATCGCCGCATCGATGCCAGGCACTGTCATCAAAGTACTCGTGGAAAAAGGGCAGAAAATTTCACAAGGTGAGCATTTGATGATCAATGAAGCCATGAAAATGGAAACGACTGTACAAGCTCCATTTTCTGCGGTCGTAGATGAAATACATGTGACAAATGGAGAACCGATTCAAACCGGTGATCTATTAATTGTATTAAAGCCTGAATAAGAAGCGAGACACATCCACCGTGATGTGTCTTTTTTTTTGAGCGCATTAAAATGTGCAGCAGCCAGTGAGAGTGATTACACTATAGAGTGAGGTGAAGAAGGTTGGACAACATTGTTGTGATTTGGTTTCGCCGGGATATGCGATTAGATGATCATATCGCCTTATCAAAAGCGATCACATATGCAAAAAAACACGAGTACAAATTATTTGCTCTTTATCATCTAGATCCATTTTTTACTGAAATGGACCTCGATTTAAACAACGAACATTTTTTTCAAAGCTTGGCGCATTTTATCAAGGAAGCAAGAGAATCTCAAATGTATGTTCATCTTCTCTATGGCGATGTCTTGCGTGCCTTTCAGCAAGTTATCGATGTATATGACATCAAAGCTGTCTTTTTTAATGAAGATCAAGTGGGAATCGGTCAAAAGCGTGACCATCAAGTAACCGCTTTTTTAGAAAAGAAGGGCATTCATGTATCAAAATGGCAAGATACACACCTTCACGGGGTGCAAGATATTTTAAAAAGGGATGGCACTCATTATCAAGTGTTTACTCCATACTATCAATCATGGCGAAAGCAAGAGAAGCAGCCTGTGATAAAAGTTGACAAATCATTTCTCAGCAGCGCTCATACGATTTGTGATGAGTCACTTTCACACAAAGGGAATGACAAGCTACGCAGTATAATCATGAGATGCTCAAGAAAATTTGATCAAATCGGCTCACACAAAGCGATGAACACGCTTCATGACTTTATCCAAAAAAGACTAACACGTTACCATGAAAAACGAGATATTCCATCTGTTTTTGGAACGAGTAAGCTGTCACGTTTCTTGAAAACAGGAGCCATCTCAATTCGAACGATCTTTCATGCGGTACATGAGGAGGCGCTGTTTGAAGACGAGGGCCGAGAAACCTTTATCAAAGAGCTGGCGTGGCGAGATTTTTACCATATGATTTATGCTCATTATCCAGAGATGAAAGAAAAAGAAATCAATTCGGTATTTCAAGGGATGAAATGGAATGAAGATAAGAAGCTGTTTGAAGCATGGTGTAAAGGTGAAACAGGCTTTCCTTTCGTTGATGCAGGGATGCGGCAGTTAAATGAGGAAGGCTGGATGCATAATCGTTTAAGAATGGTTACTGCCTCATTTTTAACAAAGGACTATTTGATTGATTGGAGAAAGGGAGAAGCGTATTTTGCAAAAAAGCTTGTGGATTATGATGAGGCTTCGAATATCGGAGGATTTCAGTGGGCAGCTTCTGTTGGGACAGATGCCGTACCGTACTTCCGTATTTTTAACCCAACGACCCAGTCGAAGCGGTTTGATCCAAGCGGGGAATATATTAGAAAATATGTACCAGAGCTAGAGCGTGTTGATGAAAAATGGATTCATGAACCAAGTAAAATGCCGATAGATGAACAACGGAAATCGAGCTGTGTGCTAGGTGATACATACCCGCTGCCGACAGTTGATCACAAGGAAAGACGCAAAAAAGCCATCTAGCTATTCGAAGAAGCAAAACAACAATAAAAAATCCCCCTCTCCACATGAAAGGGGGATACAATTCTTATCTAAATGGCTCTTTGCTTTCATATTTAAACCGGGCAATGAGTAAGCAGAAGTAGCATAGTACCCCAAACAAACAAGAAATAAAGAATGAATGAGCCAGCGCGTAACCAAGTGCAAGCTGAGAATAAACAGACATCACACCTGAAATGGCTTGAAGTGTAATGAGAATGGCTGAAATGATCCATCCATAATACAGCTGCTTCTGTTCTTTATAATGTTTCATGGCATGGAACATAGCGACAAATATCCAGACGAATAAAAGAAGTGCTGCTGCTCGGTGGGACATTTGAACCCACTGATTAAAATACGTTGGAAGCGCACCGTCTTTTGAACAAAACGGGAAAACAGAGCATGCAAGGCTTGACTTTGTATGTCTCACATAAGCGCCCGTATATACCACGATATACGTATACGTGATCAACCCATAAATATGGAACTGCATTTTTTTGCCGATATGAAGCGGCTTCACAAGCTTTGTTTCAGATCTGGTTGCTTCAAAGACAAGAAGTGCAAGCAGTAATACTGAAGCAAATGAAATGAGTGAAATACCGAAGTGCAGTGCCATCACAAGTGCGTTAGAACCAAATACGACAGCAAGAGCTCCTAACAGCGCTTGAAGCATTAAGAATATAATGGACATGATGACCAAAAATTTGGTTTCACGGAATACTGGACTAATTTTTTTCCAGCATAAGACCGCCAGTGCCAGAACAAGAATGGTGGAAACTCCTGTTGACATGCGGTGACTCCATTCGATGATGGAAGCGGGGTTCATTTCAGGAAAGAAACGACCGTGGCAAAGGGGCCACTGTCTACCGCAGCCAAGACCCGAACCGGTTTTCGTCACAAGCGCACCGCCAATCAGTACGATCAGCATCACAAACGTTGTGATCGCGCTCAATAGCCTTAAAGCAAATTTCATCAAATTATTTCACCTTCTCTAAAAAACTTCTGATGTAAATGAAAACCTCACATGCTCTCAAGTTTAAGCCAAATGCGTGTTCTGTTGCAATTCATAATGACCAAAGTTCACAAAAAAATGATATGTTAGTTCACAAAGTTTACAGATTTAGAGTGCTTGATCTTTCTTTGACAGTCTGATAGAAATAGAGGAGAGAATATTTCATTTTGCACCGCCTTCTGAAACACACATATATCCTAATAAATTCACGAAAAGTTCACAAATAACTTCAAGTTTGTCGTTTATTATTTAATAGGATGTTTTTTTACAGCTGTTTATCTTGTATGATAGAGTTGTAATGATTTTACGTGTCATTCGTTCGTTTGAAGGTTTGGGCAAGGGAGGTTATACACATTGGCAAATTCCAAAACAGCCGCGGAAGCAGCTATTCATGGACAAATAGAAGAAACAACAGCGTGGAAAGATTTTCTTGCTCTGATTAAAATGGGCATCGTCAATTCCAATTTCATTACGACATTTACTGGAATGTGGCTTGCTTTTTATTTTACAGGTATGAGTTTTCTTGGAAATCTTGATATTGTGCTGTTAACAATGATTGGTTCTTCTCTTATTATTGCCGGTTCATGCGCAATTAATAATGCGTTTGACCGTGATATTGATATATTAATGGAAAGAACAAAAACAAGACCGACGGTTACAGGTAAAATTCAGCCGGGGCAAGCGTATGCATTTGGCATTCTGCTTGTTGTATTAGGACTCATTATGCTTCTGATGACAACCATTACATCAGCAGTGATTGGATTTATTGGAGTCTTTACTTATGCGGTTCTTTACACCATGTGGTCTAAACGCCATTACACCATCAATACAGTTATCGGAAGTGTATCTGGCGCGGTTCCGCCATTAATCGGCTGGACAGCTGTCACAGGTACAATCGACACAACGGCTTGGGTTTTGTTTATGATTATGTTCATTTGGCAAATCCCGCACTTCCTGTCACTTGCGATTAAGAAAACGGAAGATTACCGTAAGGCGGGCATTCCAATGCTGCCAGTTGTTTATGGCTTTGAAGTCACAAAACGCCAGATCATCATTTGGACAGCATGTCTTCTTCCGCTTCCATTTTTCTTAGGTGGATTAGGATGGCCGATTGTCGCACTTGGTACATTGCTTAATATTGGATGGCTTGTTATTGGCCTTATGGGCTTTAAAATGAAAGACATCATGAAGTGGTCAACGCTCATGTTCGTTTATTCATTAAACTACTTAACCATCTTTTTCGTAGCGATGATTATTATTACACTATTCTAGAGTGAAATACACTTTGATCACATCAAAACAATGGCTATATCTTATAACACAACATTTTCTAACAACTATGAAAGCCGCCTGATATTCAGTTCTATTTAGGCGGCTTTCTGTTTATACATAGATGGTATTTTGAGTAAAAACATCATTTTTTTATGAAAAGAGGAAATGTAAGTGCTTTTATAAGAGGCGGGGGTTATGGATGAGTGAGAAGTGATTTTATAAATAAGAGGTAAAAAGCGAAAGGCAAAGGAGATCAAGCAAAAGGGGTTGGGACAAATTATGATAAGAAAATGGCGTGTTTATTCACTGTTTCTCTTACTGACGCTCGTTTTGGCGGGCTGTGGTGAACCATACTTATCAACACTCAAGCCTGTTGGGGAAGTAGCAGATAAACAGTTTTTCCTAACGGTACTGAGTACACTCATTATGGTTCTTGTCGTCATTGTTGTATCGATCATTTTCTTTTACGTCATCATTAAATTCAAACGTTCTAAAGTGGGAGAAGATACGATTCCAAAGCAGGTGGAAGGGAACCGCAACCTGGAAATCACATGGACAGCGATTCCGATTCTTCTACTCATTATTCTCGTTGTACCTGTTGTGGCATATACGCTTGAACTAGGGGATACAAGCGCTATGGATAAGAAAAAACGAGATCCTGAAAAGACACTTGTTGTCAATGTAAGAGCCAGCTTATATTGGTGGGAATTTGAATACCCTGATTATGGGATTGTCACAAGTCAGGAATTGATCGTGCCAACAGATCAAAAGGTATACTTTAAGCTGAAAGCGTCCGATGTCAAACACTCATTCTGGGTTCCATCGGCTGGCGGTAAAATTGATACAAACACAGATAATGACAACAAATTTTATTTAACCTTTGACTCGAAACGAACGAAAGATGCAGGGGAATATTTCTACGGGAAATGTGCGGAGCTGTGCGGGCCGTCACATGCTTTAATGGACTTTAAAGTTAAAACGCTTTCTCAAGATGAGTTTTTAGGATGGACGAAAAAAATGGCTGATTACAAGAAGCCTGAATCCACAAAGGATCTCGCTTTAGAGGGCGAAAAGCTATTTAAAGAGAAAAACTGCTTAAGCTGTCACGCAGTAGAGCCTGGTGACAAGCGGCCGGAAGCAGCAAGGACTGCACCAAACCTTGCGACCTTCGGAGAGCGGACGAAAGTAGCTGGAATTAAAGACATGAACAAAGAAAATGTGAAAGCATGGCTGAAAGATCCAGAAAGCTTTAAACCAGGTAATAAGATGACAGGAACGTACCCTAAATTAAATGACTCAGAAGCGGATGCACTTTACGAGTATTTAAAAGGTCTTAAAATCGAGTAACAACTAGAGCAGATATTCAAGAGGGTATGTGATCGATGTGAAGTTTTTGTTAAGAGCTCCCGAATATGTCTCTACAACCGAGAAGTCGTCATCTGTCAGACATAGTCTGCTTAAAGGATCGTGAAGAAAGACATCTATATGAAAAGGGGCAAATGGGAGATAAGAGGGGGATTTCATGGTGAGTACAATAGCTAAAAAGCGGGGGTTTGGCGCTGTCTTATGGGATTACTTGACAACGGTTGACCACAAAAAAATTGCCATATTATATTTAGTGGCAGGGGGATTTTTCTTTTTGGTTGGCGGGATAGAAGCGATGTTTATCCGTATTCAGCTAGCCATCCCTGAAAATGATTTTGTCAGTGCAGGGGTTTACAATGAAATCATGACGATGCATGGAACGACAATGATTTTCCTTGCAGCTATGCCGCTGTTATTTGCATTAATGAATGCGGTAGTACCAATTCAAATTGGTGCACGTGACGTAGCATTTCCGTTTGTGAATTCACTTGGTTTTTGGTTATTCTTTTTCGGAGGAATTTTCTTAAACCTTGGATGGTTTATGGGCGGAGCACCTGATGCAGGCTGGACTGCATACGCTTCGCTCACGCTGAATTCAGAAGGTCATGGAATGGATTTCTACATTTTAGGTTTACAGATCGCGGGTATTGGTACGCTGATTGCAGGAATTAACTTTCTTGCAACGATTATTAATATGAGAGCGCCTGGTATGACGTATATGAGAATGCCGCTCTTTACTTGGACGACATTTGTCGCCTCCGCACTTATTTTATTCGCATTCCCTCCGCTGACAGCAGGGCTTGCGATGCTGATGCTTGATAGAATGTTTGACACGAGCTTTTTCAATCCAGAGCTTGGAGGAAATACAATCATCTGGGAGCATTTGTTCTGGATTTTCGGACACCCGGAAGTATATATCTTGATCCTGCCGGCATTCGGAATCTTTTCTGAGATCATTCCGGTGTTTGCAAGAAAAAGATTGTTTGGTTACTCGTCCATGGTGTTCGCTACTGTATTGATTGGTTTCCTTGGATTCATGGTGTGGGCGCATCACATGTTCACTACGGGGCTTGGACCTATCGCCAATGCGATCTTTGCTGTAGCGACCATGGCAATTGCGGTGCCAACAGGAATTAAAGTATTCAACTGGCTGCTCACGATATGGGGCGGTAATGTGAAGTTTACAACGCCGATGCTTTATTCTGTTGCCTTTATTCCGTCGTTCTTACTTGGCGGGGTAACTGGGGTCATGCTTGCGGCAGCTGCAGCGGATTATCAGTTCCATGATACGTATTTTGTTGTGGCGCATTTCCATTACGTCATTATCGGCGGAGTTGTATTCGGTATTCTAGCAGGTGTGCATTACTGGTGGCCGAAGATGTTTGGAAAAATACTGAATGAGAAGCTTGGGAAAATTGGCTTTGTGCTGTTTTTCATCGGTTTCCATTTAACTTTCTTTATCCAGCATTTTCTCGGTCTATGGGGCATGCCGCGCCGGGTCTTTACATTCCTGCCAGGTCAGGGTCTCGAGCTTGGGAACTTAGTCAGTACGATTGGGGCACTGTTTATGTTTGTAGCTGTTGTGATCATGCTGATTAACATCATCTGGACAACAGCCAAAGGGGAGCGTGTATCGAGCGATCCTTGGGGAGATGGAAGAACACTTGAATGGGCAGTGTCTTCGCCTCCGCCAGAATACAACTTTAAACAGCTTCCGCTTGTCAGAGGACTAGATCCATTATGGATTGAAAAAATGGATGGTAAAAAAGGAATGACAGCATCTGAACCGCTCGATGATATTCACATGCCGAATAACTCCATCTTGCCTGTCATTATCTCATTCGGTCTATTTGTGTCAGCGTTTGGTTTCATGTATCGTCAAGAGCACAGCTGGGGGCTTCCGGTGATCTTCATTGGTCTTGGTATTACGTTTGCGACCATGCTCGTTAGGTCTCTGAAAGATGATCATGGATACCATATTCACAAAGAAGATTTGACCGACGACGATGATAAAGGGGTGAAAGCATAATGGAACCACAAAAAATGACGGCGGAAACCTTTCCAGCTTCTCCTGAGAAGGCCACGTTAGAAGGGAAGAATAAGTTTGTCGGGTTCTGGCTGTTTCTTGGAGGAGAAACCGTTCTGTTTGCATCGCTTTTCGCCACTTATTTGGCGCTGAAAAACTCAAATGCAGGCGGAGCAAAAACAACTGATATGTTTGACCTCACACTTGTCTTTATTGCCACAATGCTTCTATTAACGAGCAGTTTAACGAGTGTGTATGCCATGTATCATATGAAAAACTTTGCCTTTAAAAAGATGCAGCTTTGGCTTGGTATCACGGTCCTTTTAGGTGCTGGATTTTTAGGGGTTGAGATTTATGAGTTTTATCACTATGTGCATGCGTATGAATTTACGATTACCAGCTCTGCTCTTGGTTCTTCCTTCTATACACTTGTAGGAACTCACGGAGCTCACGTTGCCTTCGGACTTTGCTGGATTACCGCTCTTATGATTCGAAATATGAGACGCGGACTTGATTTATACAATGCGCCGAAATATTATGTGGCAAGTCTCTATTGGCACTTCATTGATGTTGTGTGGGTCTTCATCTTTACCGTTGTATATTTAATGGGAATGGTGGGATAAGAATGGGAAATAAAAACACAAATCAGTCCAAAGTCGATCTTGTATATCGTAAAAAGAAAAATGCCGAGGAAATGAAGCATCAGCTCATTTCCTTCGGCTTGATGATTGGATTAACATTTGTTGCGTTTTTAACGATCGCCTCAGAAGACGTTGGAAATTGGTTCGCAGTACCATTTATTTTACTGCTTGCAGGCATTCAGGTAGCTTTTCAGCTTTATTATTTTATGCACATGAACCAAAAAGGGCATGAAACACCCGCCTTGTTTCTATACTCAGGTGTGTTTGTTGCGTTTATTACCGTATTAGCCTTTTTGACCATTATATGGTGGTAAACCCGCTTTGCCCTTGAAGGAGGCGCAGCAATGGAGAACTTAGAAATATTCGGATTTCGGGCATTATGGAGCCCTTATTATTTGACTTGTATTGTGATAGCAGCTGCTCTTTATCTGCTTCTTGTGACAAAGGGAAAGCACCGTGCGACGGTGAAAGAGAAGACGTTATTTCTGACGGGGCTTGTTCTGTTGTATGCTGTGAAAGGGAGCCCAATTGATTTAATGGGGCATATTATGTTTAGTGCACATATGGCGCAAATGGCGGTGCTATACTTAGTCATCCCGCCTCTCCTTATTACAGGATTGCCTCCAGCCATATGGGAGCGGATCATTCAAACACCAGGTATTCAAGCTGTTTTCCGTTTGTTTTCCAAACCTTTAATTGCACTGCTTGGATTTAACGGATTGTTTTCGCTGTATCACATTCCGCTTGTGTTTGATTTTGTGAAAACAGATCCGTTTTACCACGCATTGATGACGGTGGTTATTTTTATCGCTGCCTTTTTCATGTGGTGGCCGCTTGTCCATAAAGTCCAAAGTCAGCCGCAGATCACAGGCATTTTGAAGCTTGGATATATCATGGCAGACGGGATATTGATGACTCCGGCCTGTGCACTCATCATGTTTAGTGAAGCACCGATCTATGCAACCTATTCTGATGCCGGCGCATGGATACAAGCACTGCATTTATGTGTGCCAAGTGATATGCTTGCAGGCCTTGCTCTCACTGGCCCTGATATGTTCCACACCTTGCCGCTGCTAGAGGATCAGCAGCTAGGTGCGATTTTGATGAAAATTATTCAGGAGATTGTGTACGGCTCTATTCTTGCTGTTGTCTTCTTTGACTGGGCAAGAAAAGAAAGAGCGAAAGATGCCGTACCAGATGCGCTTATTCCGAAATATGAATAAAAAAAGCACAGCCAGATGGCTGTGCTTTCATCGTATGAGGAAAAGGGCTAAAAAATCATTTTAGCCCTTTGTTTTATGCTTCAGCCGTCATGGCTTCTAGTTTTTCCTTCAGCTGTGCAAGTGTTTTTTTGCTTGATTGAATGAGAGACTTAGGGAATTCTTCGCCTTCGCCGTATTCAACGCCATGTGGATAATAGTGTTTTCCAAGTAACGGTGTTAGAAGCTGAATGTGTGCCTTTTTGGAACCGACATCTCCTTCAGTAGCGTAGCCGGAAATCCGTAAATAAAAGGTTCCCTCTACCATGCTGTACTTTCTGTCGTATGTCACACGCTCATAATCCCATTGATCGGCTCGTACAAATCCTTCACTTTCCATAATGAAATCTAATTTATTTAAGTCAGCTGATACCTTTTCAATCCCCGTATCTTCAAACTTCACCCAAAACCCCTCCTTATAAAATTTCCCTTTACTGACAATCATAGTATGAAAGCGTTAAACTTTCAACTGTGAAAGGTATGTTCTTTTATAAGCTGGTTACAGTAATAAAGAAAATAACGGATGGAGGAATCAACATGAAAACGAAAAAAATCAAAGATATTATGACAAAAAAAGTAGTGACATGTCAGCAAGATGACAATACGTATGAAGCAGCAGTCAAAATGAGAGATGCTGATATCGGTGCCATTCCAGTGGTTGACGGAGATCAGCTCGTTGGGATAGTAACAGACCGTGACCTTGTGCTTAGAGGCATTGCAGAAAAAAAGCCAAACTCACAGGAAGTGGGCTCGCTGATGACAAAGGAAGTACTAACAGCTGAAGAAGATGCAACACTTGAAGAAATTGTCCGGCTCATGTCAGAGCATCAGCTCCGCCGCATTCCTGTTGTAAAAAACGGCGCATTAACAGGGATTGTCGCTCTAGGAGATTTATCAGTCGAAGATTTATCAAATGATCGCGCGGGAGAGGCACTGACAGAAATCTCTCAACAGGATCAAGATCATGGACAAGGATTTCTTCATTAAGAGGGGCATATTTTAAATTCGTGTTAAATAGGCTGTATTGTCGTTGATAAATGGAGCAAGTTTTGTTTAAATGACAGTAGAAGGTACTTTTTGTACCTTGCCAATTTAACGGAGGTGTTTATTTGAAAACTGTGCTCAAAACACTCCTCATCCTCCTGATTATATCTGGAACGTACGTTCTGTTTATTCAATATGGATCTTCACCAGAAAAAGAAAACAGCAATGAACCGAAGGTGTCTAATGAAGAAACATCTAGCGATAAGCCGATCAACATCCCCAAAAAGGGGCTCATGTCCTTTATGGGGAAATCTTCAAACGAAGTGCTTAAACAGCTGGGAGAACCAGATCGCATTGATCCTTCCGCATATGATTATGACTGGTGGATTTACAACCAATCGAAGAAGCACTATATTCAAGTAGGGGTAAAGGATAGTAAAGTGGTGACCTTGTTTGCAACAGGAGACGGTCTGAATGTAGAACCGTTTAAAATCGGTCAAGCCACGAGTGAAGTATTTAAGAAAACACAAATTGCACCTTACATTCATGTGGAGGATGAACAAAATTCATACCGCTTTGAATTCTCAGAAGATGATATGAATACAAGACCCACTGTGAAAGTGGGAGATGATGTGTATGTTCAGCTTTACATGGATAAGTTTGAAAGCACCCTTTCAAGTATCAGGGCCTTCAACGCAGATACATTTGTGAAACAAAAGCCGTATGAGGTGGTCTACCGAGGTCAATTGGTAGAACCTGAGGCGATATCAGGCGAAAAGTGGAAAGATATCGAAGCTTCCAGTCAAAAACAAATTTTTGATATGACCAATATTATCCGCCATAAGTACAACCTGCCGATCTTAAAGTGGGATGATGAAACCTCTGAAGTGGCCTTCATGCATAGTGAGGACATGAAAGAGAATCATTATTTCTCCCATGAATCTAAAAAATACGGTACGCTGAAAGACCGGTTAGAAAGAGGCGAGGTGGGCTTTCAGCTCGCAGGTGAAAATATTGCCTATAACTATGTCGATGGACCTGCAGCGGTAGAGGGCTGGCTCAATAGTGAAGGTCACAGGAAGGCGTTATTAAATAAAGATTACACGCATCTTGGCGTAGGGGTGAAAGAAAAATATTACACCCAAAATTTCATCAAGAAAACTTCTTAAACGAAAGCAGCTGCATGGTCGCAGCTGTTTTTTTGATGGTGAAAAAGAGGCTCACCAAAACAGATGCTGGTGTATATAGTATAGTAGGCATTTGTATGGGGGGTGAGGATATGACAAACAAGCAAAAACAAACATCCATTGATGAATTTAAACAATTCGTCAGACGCCATCCGAAGTTAATTCAAGAAGTGCAAACGCAAGAAAAAAGCTGGCAAAGTGTATACGAGAATTGGGTCATGTTTGGTGAGGAAGATGAGATGTGGTCACCTTACCGGCAATCGAAATCTGAAGATGCGAAAGAAGAAAGAGACTCTAAGCCAAGTGAAGCAGGAAAAGCAGATTTTATGTCTAAAATGGTTTCTGCTGTGAAAAAAATGGACGCTGATCAAATGAATGAACAAATTAACAAAATGAGCCAGTCTATTTCCTCTTTACAAAGCTTACTCGGCCAATTTTCATCCAACGGTTCAAAGAAAGGTTCATCTGGAGGCAGTCAGCACCCATTCTCCTTCAGGAAAGATTAAGTGAAAGGGGATGCTTCTGGTGCGAAAAGAAGTACAGGAATTTGTCATGGCCGAAGAGGAGCGAATCAAATTCATAAGACAGCGTCCTATCTGGTACAGACAGCTGACGCGACATCCTGAAAATCTAACGTCCTTTGAATTAGATAAAATGAACTTTTACGAAAAAACCATTCCTCATCGTGTGAGTCAGTTGAGCAATAGCGTCCAAATGGCTGAAATGATGATTCAAATGTTCCAAGCAATGCGCAATCAAAATGGAGCCGGCTGAGGCTTTTTTTGAGTTGATTAAGATGTCTATTTCCTGAGCATCCTATAAACGTAGATGAAAGGAGAATCAGATGATGAAATGGATGCTGTCAATAGGCGCATTGCTTTTTCTTGTCACCGGGTGTCAAAGTCAACATGGAGAAGAGCAAGTGATTAAGCAAGACCCAGCAGTACCAGTCATGCAGCAAGCCCAAAGCGAAATGAAGCAGCAAGGCTTTTTGAAATACAAAGTGCAAGGGTCGTCTGTCTATATAGAAAGTACACTTCAAGATTTTCATCTTCAGCCAGAGCGTCTGAAAAAGAACGAGAAGGCGGGATATTTTACAGTGTATGTAGACGGGAAACGTGCAGGGAATGAGTATACCGCGGCATTTGTGGTCAAGCATCTTTCAAAAGGAAAGCATAAAATGACTGTTATGCTGAATTCCCGTCATCCAGAATATAAACAGAAAAGAGAAACATGGGATGTATTTGTCACGTAAAAGCATTTTCTGATCCATAGGTTTCGTGGTAAACTATGAATTGGAGGTGCAACATTTATGTATGCGACAATCGAATCTGTGGAGCTCCAAGAGGAAGCAAATCAATTAGCTGCCATGATTCTTCAGTCGGAGGAGGCTGAACATTACCGCAACTGCTTTAAGCGTCTCCAGCAAGACGAAGAAGCCCAACAAATTATTGCCCATTTTACAAAAGTAAAAGAGCAGTATGAGGATGTGCAGCGGTTCGGCAAATATCATCCGGACTATAGAACGATCTCAAAGGAAATGCGTGAGGTCAAAAGAAAGCTAGATCTTCACGATACAGTGGTTGATTTCAAAAAAGCAGAAACAGCGATTCAATCCATCTTAGATGAGATTAGTATTGAAATCGGTCAAGCTGTATCAGCATATATTAAAGTTCCAACAGGGAACCCATATTTTGATGGTCTATCATCATGCGGCGGTGGCTGTGGATCAGGTGGCAGCTGCGGCTGTAAAGTATCTTGACGAGACTTGAATGTCTCGTCTTTTACATAATGAATGAAAAGAATTGAAAAGCGGCAGGTGAAAAGATGGAAACCAAACGTCAAGGGATGGTCGTCTGGCTGCATTCGTTAAAGCAGTCAAAAGCGCTAAGAAAATTCGGGAATGTTCACTATATTTCAAGGAAAATGAAATATGCTGTGATCTATTGTGATATGGATGATCTTGAGCGCCATATGGCTAAACTCAGCTCGTTACCATTTGTGAAACGTGTTGAGCCTTCATATAAACCTTTTATTAAATTAGAGTACGAATCCAAATTGGACAAAGCAAAAGAGTATGATTATAAGGTGGGCTTTTAAAGACACAAAAAAATCCCCGCGGCATCACCCGCGGGGTCCTTCTATTCTTAATGATACATTAAGGAGAAGGCAAAGGGAGAGGAGAAACCGGAGGAAGAACTTATGGGGAAACGTAAGTCTTCTCCGCGGTTGGCAACAGCACCACATCAGATGCTGTTATAAGTAGTATGACCCCGGATTTCTTGATCTATACATAGAAAATGAATGAATATCCGCGCATTGTTCCTTGAGGAGTGATGTGGTAAGATAATGTTGAATTTTTTGTCATAAACAATGACGAATAGAAGCAAGCAGAAAAAGTGGTGGAAAAATGAGAGTCATCTCTGGAACGAGAAAAGGCCGCACACTTAAAGCGGTTCCAGGTCAATCAACAAGACCGACGACAGATAAAGTAAAAGAATCAATATTTAATATGATCGGCCCGTATTTTGATGGTGGATGGGCTCTTGATTTATTTGCAGGAAGCGGTGGTTTAGGGATTGAAGCGCTTTCTAGAGGATTCGATCATTGCATATTTGTTGATCGAGATATAAAGGCGATTCAGACGATTAAAGGAAACCTGAATCAATTGTCGCTAATGGATCAAAGTGAAGTGTTTCGAAATGAAGCAAAGCGTGCACTCGCAGCTGTTGTGAAACGAGAGGAATCCTTTCAAGCCATTTTCCTTGATCCGCCCTATAAAGATCAACAGCTAAAAGCACTTCTTGAAATGATTGACGAGCACGCCTTGTTAACAGATGACGGCGTGATCGTGTGTGAGCATGATAAAGATGTGAAGCTGCCAGAAGAAGCAGGACAGCTTCAAATCACAAGACAGGAACTGTACGGATTGACTGGTATTACGATCTATAGAAAGCGGGGAAATTAGCATGGGGAACATAGCCGTTTGTCCGGGCAGCTTCGATCCAGTCACATTGGGGCATTTGGATATCATCAAAAGAGGTGCAAAGATTTTTGATGAAGTGTATGTATGTGTACTAAATAATTCATCTAAAAAACCGTTATTTACTGTTGAAGAACGGTGTGAGCTTATTCGCCAAGCAACGAAGGAGCTGCCAAATATCAAAGTTGAATCGTTTCACGGCCTGCTTGTTGATTACGCGAAGCAAAAAGAAGCCAAAGTCATTTTACGCGGACTAAGAGCTGTGACGGACTTTGAGTATGAGATGCAAGGCACCTCAATGAACAAAGTGTTAGACGATGAAATTGAAACGTTTTTTATGATGACCAACAATCAATATTCCTTCTTAAGCTCCAGTATTGTCAAAGAAGTAGCGAAATATCATGGGGCAGTCAAAGATCTTGTACCAAAAGAGGTAGAAGCAGCGCTGAAGGAAAAATTTAATGGATGAGTGCACCCAGCACTCATCCATTTTTTAATTTCCGATAGTATAGCGCGATATACACAATCAAGCTGCAAAGTGTGATCAAAGGACCAGCTGTCACAAGCTGATTCCAAAGCACGCTGCTGAACATGACGACCTGCTGGCCTGCATCAAAGGCACCCGCTGGGAGAGCCATGTCTGATCGAGAGACATAAAGAGGCTTGAATAATAAAAAGGCAAAAACAGCTGCATAAATCCCGTGAAGCAAGCGGGCAAAGAAAAACGGTTTAAAGCGGATATCGGTTGCCGCTAAAATGCCGGCGACTTGGGCTTGAACAGAGAACCCGCTGAATCCTAAAATAAAGCTGACGACAATGGTTTTAGCGAGAAGGGTGACTTCCTGTGACCCCGTCATCTGGCTTCCTAATGTGATTTCAAATAAACCGGCAATCATGGCAAGGTCTAATTCTGGCGGAAGATGCAGCGTTTGCAGCATATATCCGAGCCCTATAGATAAAAGGTCTGTCACATGGACAACTGACAGCATTTTGCTAAACACAGAAAATAAGATGATAAAGCCGCCAATCATAAAGAGTGTTTGGACTGATGACATGACTGCATCACTTAACATTTGGCCGAGCGGTCTTTTCTCTGCGAGTCTTGCTGTATGAAGAGCATTGAATGCCTCTTTAAACGGGGGGAATAAAAACTTCTTACGGCTTCTTAGGTGTGCATCATGGCGCGCTTTATATCCCCGCATCGTCACACCAACAGCGAGATTCCCTAAATAATGAGCGCTGGCCAATACAATGCCTAAAGCTGGATGATGAAAAAAACCAACAGCCACCGCACCGAAAATAAACAATGGATTCGATGAATTTGTAAAGGAAACGAGACGCTCTGCTTCGATCCGCGTCAGCTGCCTTTCCTGCCTCAGTCTTGTCGTTAATTTCGCACCAGAAGGAAACCCTGAAGCCATTCCCATAGCCAGTACAAATCCGCCTACACCCGGCACCCGGAAGATGGGGCGCATAAATGGCTCTAATAATACCCCGACAAATCTGACAATCCCGAAACTAATTAATAGCTCGGACAAAATAAAAAAAGGAAGCAATGATGGAAATACAACCTCCCACCACATTGCAAGTCCATTTTTCGATGCTTGCAAAGAGGCTTGTGGGTGTGTAATCACAGTGGCTGTTAAGAAAATAAAAAAAGCAGCGATGAACAGAGTGTTCCATTTTTTCATGGAGATTTCGCCCCTTGCCGTTATGATCTATTGGCGAGCTCGTGATTATAGAAAAAGAAACTAGCCGAGCCTGTCTTCTATTACTATACGAGCAGTAGGGGCATGTTTAGACCTATAGATTCGTATATATGCATAGAAAGAGGAGGGTGGATTTTCATGAAGCGACCGATCATCGGGCTTGCACTAGGCTCCGGGGGTGCGAGGGGAATGGCGCATATCGGGGTTTTGTCTAGTCTTGAGAAGCAAGGGATACAGGTAGATATGATCGCTGGAAGCAGTATTGGCGCACTTGTTGGGAGCTTTTATGCGGCAGGACAAGACGTAGAAAAAATGAAAAAACTTGCACTTGTCTTCAGAAGAAAGTATTATGCTGACTATACACTGCCAAAAATCGGTCTTTTAAAAGGAAATCGTATTTTGCAGCTGATTCACACGTTTACATATGGGAAAACATTCGAAGAATTAAGAATGCCCCTTGCGGTGGTTGCCTGTGACCTCGAGACAGGGGAAAAGGTTGTGTTTAAAGAAGGGTCTGTCTCACAAGCAGTCAGAGCAAGCATTAGCATTCCAGGCGTGTTTGTTCCTCACGAAATGGGCGGCAGACAGCTAGTGGATGGAGCGGTTGTTGACCGCATTCCTGTGTCCGTTTTAAAAGAAATGGGCGCAGACCTTATTATCGCCTCTGATGTATCAAGGGTGAAAAAAACAGAAAAGGCGACGAGATTATCGGATGTGATTATGCAAAGTTTGGACATCCTTCAAAATGAATTGGTCCGTCATCAAACCATTCATGCAGATCTCATGATCCGGCCGAGGCTTGAAACATTTAGCTCTAGTTCGTTCACACAGGTTCAGGAGATGATTGAAGCTGGTGAGCTCGCCGCAGATCAACTAGCATGTAAACTGAAAGATGTCATTGATAAATGGGAGTGTTAATCGAATGAAAAAATTGAATATTCGCTGGCTCAGCTTTTTTATCGTTGTTCTTGTCTTATTTGGCTTAACTTTTGTCAAACTGCCGTATTATGTGACAAAGCCGGGTGATGCAACAGAGATTGCCCCTCACATTCAAGTGGACGGTGGATACGGCGAGAAGGGCAGCTTCTCTCTTATGACGATAAAAGTTGGCCCAGCCAATCCGTATACGTATTTGCTTGCGAAAATGAATAAATATGACGAGATCGTCCCAGAAGAAAATATTAAAGCGGACGGAGAGTCGGATGAAGATTATATGAAAAGACAGCTTCAGCTGATGAAAAGCTCTCAAGAAAATGCTATGATTGCAGCGTATACAAAAGCAGGCAAAAAAGTAGATTATACGTTTAATGGGGTATATGCGAGCTACGTCATGAAAGGCATGCCTGCTTACGGCAAAATTGAAGTGGGCGACCGGATTAAAAGCGTTGATGGCAAGACGTATGATTCTGCTGATAAAATGGTGTCGTATATCAGCCGTCAAAAAGCTGGTACATCTGTCCGTTTTGTTCTTGAACGAAACGGCAAGGATATCACGCAGAAAGTGAAGTTAAAACCTTTTAAAGAAGAGCCGAATCGAGTTGGAATTGGCGTATCATTATTTACAGACCGAAATGTGAAAGTCTCGCCTTCCATTAAGGTCGATATTGAAAATATCGGCGGCCCGTCGGCAGGTTTAATGATGTCACTTGAAATTTATAACCAGCTGACAAAAGAAGACGAAACACATGGCTATGCGATTGCAGGGACTGGAACGATTGACGCTGATGGTACGGTCGGGCCAATTGGCGGAATAGATCAAAAGGTTGTTGCAGCAGATAAAGCAGGAAAAGATATCTTCTTTGCACCAAACGATAAAGGTGATCCAAATTCAGACTACAAAAATGCAGTAAAAACAGCAAAAGATATTAAAAGTAATATGAAAATCGTTCCTGTGGACACTATGCAGGACGCACTGAACTATTTAAACAAGTTAAAAGAGAAAGCATCTTAAGTGAAAAAAGAGCAGCCTTAGGCTGTTTTTTTTATCGAGATTGGAAGAGACCAGTCTCTTCATCATAGCGGATCGGTGAATTTTTAAATTCTGCTTCTGTTAACTTTGTTTGCATTGGTTCGCTGATGGGAAGGCTGAAGACGCGGGAAGCGCGAATGTCAAGATCAAGGGCAGGATGTGAAAAGGAAGACAGCTTGCTGACAAGCGGTACGTCCAATTCCTTTTTTACAAGAGATAAGTATTGCTGACCTTTCTTTGACATGCCAAGTAAACGAATGTATGGTGCTTGTTTCTCCTTTAGCAGCTCATGCATAACAGTTTTCTTCACCCTCATTAAAAGGTGCGTATTCATCCGCTGCAGCCTTGTCCACGTATATCGTTTTGTTTTCACAAGTGATAGATATTCCTCGTAGGTGGACGCATGTGTGATCGCCTTTTGCATGCGGTGTTCGATGCCTTCTTCAATTTCATAGATGCCTTCTAGTTCTGCTGTATCCATTGTGTGAAACACATGTTTTAAGAAGCTGAAATAGTCTTCTTGCGTATGTAAAAGATCATAAGAAGAATAATAGTCATGTAATTGCTTAAGCGAGGCTTCCGGGAGATAAGAGGCGACAGTTTCAAATGACCCATTCTCTTTTAAGGCTTTTCGGATGCTTGTCGCGCTTGCGATTTTCTGATGTTTAGGAAGCTCTTGATCATGATAACCGGATGCAATTCTTTGAGAGGTAAAGGGCTCTATGTGAGGAGATCTCTCTAAGATGGCTTTGACATAATGGAAGCCTAAAATGTTATTAGGCCTAGACAGATCCAGTAAGTGTTTAGGATCAATGACCTCTTGAAACGCAGCGGCAGCGGCTGCCGGATAACTAAGGCCTTCTTTGACCTTTGCTTTTGTGAAAAGGTCAATTTCTTCTTTTTTCTCATGCCAAGCGTGAGCTGTTCGCTCAAATGCTTTGATGTCTCCGTCCTCACTTCCGAAAAAAAGGGAGCGGCATTTTAAAGCGTCTAAAATGGACACAGCGCCATTTGCAAAGGTTTCTGCCTTTTGCACTGCATAGATGTATGGAAGCTCACATACGATGTCTACACCGTTTTGCAATGCCATTTTTGTACGTGCCCATTTAGAGACGATGGCAGGCTCTCCGCGCTGGAGGAAGGAACCGCTCATGACGGCAATGGCTACATCTGAGGAGGTATGTGTTTTTGCCTGGCGAACATGATAGGCATGTCCATAATGAAATGGATTGTACTCGACAACGACTCCTGTTGCTTTCAATAGATGTTCCGCCTTTCTTGCTATGGTTAAATGGTCTATGCTACAGTAGCATAAGGGAAAAATGAAGCCCATTTTTTTCAGTGTAGGCATTCCGTGAACTGATGTCAAACAACGCTCTGACATCACAAAGGACTGTAAAGAAAAAATATTGACAAATAGCATGATGAAAGCTATAATCATGTTTGTTGCTCTTAGAGGTGATACAATTGAAATGGACAGTTTATCAGTTACATCAAAAAGCTAAAAACAGCTTCGATTTTCATGAGACGGTTGACTTAAATGAACTTACTAGCCTTCATTCAGATATACGTCGCATTTCACCAGTAGAGGTGAAAGGGACTGGAGTGATCGAATCAAAGCAAGTCGCATTTGATTTAACCATCACAGGTGAAATGACATTGCCTTGTTCAAGAACGCTTGTTGATGTAAATTATCCATTTGCGATTTCAACGAAAGAACTATTTGTACTTCATAAGACAGACGATATAGAAGATGAAGACGTATCTGTTGTAGAAGACGATATCATCGACTTAACGCCTATAGTCAAGGAAGAAATTCTTCTTGAAGTGCCGATGCAAATCTTTTGCGACCAAACAGACGTAAAAGGTGCTGCACCACAGGAAGGGAATGACTGGGCGGTCATTTCGGAAGATGCACATCAAAACCGAATTGATCCGCGTCTGGAAGGCTTGAAGAAGCTCTTAGAAGAAAATAATGAATCTTAACTCTTTAAGGAGGTGGGAATAATGGCTGTACCTTTTAGAAGAACTTCTAAAATGAAAAAAAGATTGCGTCGTACGCATTTCAAACTACAAGTACCTGGTATGGTAGCTTGCCCAGAATGCGGTGAAATGAAAATTTCTCATCGTGTCTGCAAATCTTGCGGAACATACAAAGGCAAAGACGTAAAAAGCAACTAATGCTTGATAAAAAAGCGTAAGGGAATTCTTCCCTTGCGTTTTTTTATTTATCTATTTTTTAGGTTTCTCTCCTGCAAATAGTCTATCTACTCTAGTAAGCGCATATGATGTGGTATTCAGATTCAGGGGGGATGATCAATTGACGATTACAAGGCAGGACGCATGGACGCAAGATGAAGATTTACTTTTAGCAGAAGTCGTCTTAAGACACATTCGAGATGGAGGAACGCAGCTTTCCGCATTTGAAGAAGTCGGAAAAGCGTTGTCAAGAACGGCTGCAGCATGTGGATTCAGGTGGAATTCATACGTCAGAAAACAATATCAGGCAGGCATTGAGCTGGCGAAAAAACAGCGGAAAGAACTGCGTAAAAAGATTGGGATTCATTCCTCGGGTTTACCGCAAAATACGTTAACGATAGAAGAAAAGGCAACTTCAGATCAGGCTGAATTGACCTTGCGAGAAGTGATTCAGTTCTTAGAGCGGCTTGAAAAAGAACCTGCTGGCTCTGCTGATTTACGCGAAGAACTAGCGGACACGCAGCATCAACTGAAGTCGCTCACGGAAGAAAATGAACACTTGAAGCGGCAATTAAAAATGACAGAAGAAGATTACCGGGCACTCATTGGGATTGTTGAAAGAGTCAAACAGAATATCAACTTAAAAGAATATGCTAAATAAGAAAACGCCCCTCACAGAGAAAGGAGGGGCGTTTTGCCATCAGTATTAAGCAGATTCACCTGTATTTTTTTGGATATGGGCAGGCTCCCAGATGAGTGGATTTTCACCTTTATCGCGTTCCATATCATATTTGACCGCTTCAAAGCCCATTTTATCCCAAAAACCGGCAGATTTGACGCGAGGATTGGTCCGGATTGGCAATCCGAAAGATTTGGCGAAATCAACAAGTGCCTCACCGTACCCTTTACGCTGATACCCAGGAAGCACTTCCAGCTTCCACAGCTCTAAATAATCATGATTGTGGTCAAAATACGTTGTCGTCGAGCCGTCCACTTGATAAAGGCTCATACGTGCGACCAGTTTATCTCCAAAATAAATCCCGTAAAATGGAGAATTGCTGTCATTTTCAATCATATTACTTTCAAGGTCTTCAAGCATGGATAGTTCTTGTATACCATATTCCTTAAATTGTTTAAATTCCTCTAAAGTTTTGTAATTGATTAGAAGTCGTTTTACTTGTGTCATATGATCTTCCCCCTTACACACATAATGTCGACAGTGATGTCATTGAAGGCGTTTTCATCCCATCCGCCTTAAAAAGTTTTTACACTTATTATTATAGTTTTTAAATTAAAAAAATTCAATCGCGGTGCGCTATCTGCTTTTTGCATCGCGGCTTGAAACTGTTAAAATGGTTGATATGATGAAGTAAACAGAAAAAGGGAAGTGCGGCAGTTGAACATTGGAATCATTGGCGGCGGTGCGATTGGTCTGCTTTGTGCCAGTTATTTATCACAGCATCATGACATCACTGTTTTGACAAGAAGAAAAGAACAAGCAGAGGAGATTCGAACATCAGGAATTAAGCGAACGGTAATGGGAGAGACATTCCGGGCGTCTGTCAAAGCAAGGGCAGGGATTACAGGAGTATTTGATCTGCTGATTGTGACGGTGAAATATCACCATCTGCAAGAGGTGCTTGATGGCCTATCAACATTACCTCATCAACGAATCTTATTTTTACAAAATGGCATGGCCCACTTATTAGATTTAGAAAACTGGGACACGTCGCATTCGATATATATAGGTGTCGTAGAGCACGGTGCCATGAAGGTATCAGACCATGCAGTGAACCATACAGGGATCGGTGTCATCAAGTGGGGGGCTTTTCATCCTGAGGATACAGTTGCTGTGAGAAATGCTTTGAATGAAATGCCGGCCCAATTTCAGATGATTTATACGGATGAATGGAAAAAAGTGCTGGAGGAAAAACTGCTGGTCAATGTCTGTATTAACCCGCTCACGGCTTTATTGCATGTGAAAAATGGGGAATTGATCGCAAATCCTGCATATGAATACATGATGAAATGTGCATTTGAAGAAGCATTGTCCATTTTAGGTCTGGCTGAAAAAGAGCGACTCTGGTCACACGTCGTTTCCATTTGTAAAAAAACGGCTGCCAATCAATCGTCAATGCTTCAAGATATCGTCAAAGGCCGTGAAACCGAAAGAAAAGCCATCGTTGGCTATCTTTTAAAAAAGGCTCAAGCTCAAGAGATTACGGCGCCACATCTTACTTTCTTTAATCGAAGCTTGGAAGTATTGGAAAAAAAGCAAACAAAATCTTTTGAGTGAGCTCATTTACATGCTATACTTTTTTCGGGAAACTAACTATTTATTGAAGAAAGGAAGTTCTAAACATGCAATTGACTGAACTTTCCATCCGAAGTCAGAATTTATTCATACGTGATTATATAGAAGAAAAAAAAGAGATGACTGCTTTTTTTGATTATGATATACATTCTGAGCACACATGGAAAAAAAGATACGACGATCTCATGGAAATGAGCTTCCCGCGCGAGGCTTTAGCGGATTATATGAGTGCATACCACGCAAAGTTTGAATCGGCAGCGATGCGTCAGAACATTGAAAAGATCCGTGATGAACGGAGTGTCATGGTGGTTGGAGGGCAGCAGGCAGGCCTACTGGCAGGACCGCTTTATACCATACATAAAATCATATCCATTATTCAGTTCGCAAAGGAAAAAGAATCAGCGCTTGGCGTTCCTGTGATTCCAGTCTTTTGGGTAGCAGGTGAGGATCATGACGTAGATGAAATTAATTTTGTCTACACATCCGGCGAAAAAGGTCCAGTCAAGCAAAAGCTGCCATTACATAACGTCAAAAAAACTGCGGCCAAAAGAACACCACTGCATCAAGAAAAAACAGAGAAATGGCTCCGCGATGTGTTTTCAACGTATGAGGAATCTGCATATACAAATGACTTGATTGATCAGCTTCTTCGATGTTTACGCAAATCACAAACATTTACGGATTTCTTTGAATGGATTGTGTGTGACCTTTTTGAAGAAGATGGACTGCTTCTATTTAATTCAGGAGATTTAGGCGTCAAACCACTTGAGCGTACGTTATTCAAGCACATTGTCGAGACAAATGATGCGGTCACAGCTCGTTTGAATGAAACGCAGGCTGCCATGAAACGAGCGGGATATCAGCCGATCATTGAAGCTGGCGACAATCAGGCGAACCTGTTTTACGAATATGATGAAGAGCGTTTCCTTATTGAAAAAGAAAACGGCCAGTTTTCTATATCAGAAGTGGGGCTTACGTGGACAAAAGAAGAACTTTTGCAGGAAATTGAGGAGCACCCAGAACGGTTCAGCAACAATGTGGTGACGCGTCCCTTAATGCAGGAAACCCTTCTCCCAACACTTGCTTTTATGGCAGGACACGGTGAAGTCAACTATTGGGGAGAACTGAAAGGAATCTTTGAGCATTTTGAATTAAAGATGGCACCCGTTCTTCCAAGACTGCACGTGACCATTCTTGAAAGGCACATCGATAAGAAGCTGCCGGTCAGAGAACTTTCTCTAGAAGAAGTGCTCACAAAAGGAGTAAAAGAAAAGAAGGAGGCTCACTTTGAGCAAAGCCTTCCAGACAGTTTTGTTCGAGCCGTTGATCAGGCGAAACGTGAATTAGCGAATGTTCATGGTGTATTGAGGCAAGAAGCACTGAAGGTTGAACCAAACTTTGAGCAGCTGCTAGATAAAAATGCCAAATTTATCGAAGACCAGCTTCAATTTGTTTATCAAAAGGTGGCGCAGCGTGTGGAAGAGAAGGAAGGATATGTCCTTCGAGATTTTGAACGGATTGAAAGCAGCTTAAAACCATTAGATGCCCCGCAAGAAAGAATTTGGAATATCATGTACTTTTTAAACAAATATGGTCCAGAATTCTTCAAAACGTTCAAAAATCTGCCATTTTCATTTCAAAACAAGCAGCAAATTGTCAAACTTTGAAATAAAGTTTTAATGAACCCTGACTAGTTCAGGGTTTTTTTTTATGTAGAAACAGTGTAAAATAAGTTTTGTGGAGAGAAGTGGTGGATAGTGGAGAGTAAGGGTGAGAAAGTGGGGCTCTGATTATCATGTTCATGGGTGAATACCAACATACGATTGATACAAAAGGGCGCATGATCATCCCTGCTAAATTTAGAGACGGTCTCGGAGAACAGTTTGTGCTGACGAGAGGGCTTGATCAATGTTTATTTGGCTACCCTATGAGTGAGTGGAAACTAATTGAAGAGAAACTCAAAGCACTGCCGCTAACGAAAAAAGATGCACGTGCGTTTACCCGGTTCTTCTTCTCTGGCGCAGTTGAATGCGATCTGGACAAGCAGGGGCGCATAAACATCGCATCAAACCTACTCCAATATGCAAAACTCGAAAAAGAATGTGTGGTCATCGGCGTTTCAAATCGAATTGAGTTGTGGAGTAAGTCGATCTGGGAACAATATACAGAAGAGCAAGAAGATTCTTTTGCTGAAATTGCTGAAAACATGATTGGATTTGATATATAATAATCCCTTGTGCAGCAAGCTTTCTACACATTCATTTCTATTTGAAAAAGGTGGGACCATAACATCATGTTCCAACATGAGACAGTATTATTAAAAGAAACAGTTGACGGTTTAAACGTCAAAGAAGACGGTACATATGTAGACTGCACGCTGGGCGGAGCAGGTCATAGCTCATATTTACTATCTCAACTATCAGAAAAAGGTACATTGATTGGATTTGACCAAGACGATGCTGCACTGGATCATGCACGAGAGAAGCTCGCGGATTCTAAAGCGAACATTCTTTTCATAAAGAGCAACTTCCGATATTTAAAAGAACGTCTGAATGAACAAGGCATTACAAGCGTAGACGGTGTGATTTTTGACCTTGGGGTTTCATCTCCTCAGCTCGACACACCAGAGAGAGGCTTTAGTTATCACCATGATGCACCTCTTGACATGCGAATGGATCAAACAGCCGCATTGTCGGCAAAACAAGTGGTGAATGAATGGCCATTTGAAGATCTAGTTCGGATTTTCTACAAATATGGGGAAGAAAAATTCAGCAAGCAAATCGCACGCAAAATTGAAGAAGCTAGAAAAAAAGCACCAATTGAAACAACAGGTGAGCTTGTCGACATTATCAAAGAAGGAATTCCCGCACCTGCAAGACGAACTGGCGGACATCCAGCAAAAAGAGTGTTTCAAGCGATCCGAATTGCCGTAAATGATGAATTGAAAGTTTTTGAAGAAGCACTAGAACAAGCAATAGAGTTACTCAATCCGAAGGGGAGAATTTCTGTCATTACATTCCATTCACTTGAAGACCGGATTTGTAAAAGTACATTTAAAGAAATGTCTTCTCTTCCAGAACTTCCGCACGGACTACCAGTGATTCCAGAAGGACTTGAACCAAAGCTGAAGCTGATCACGAGAAAACCAATCGTTGCATCAGAACAAGAGCTGGAACATAACAACCGTGCCCGTTCAGCGAAGCTCCGAATTGCAGAAAAAAAGTAAAACGACACCATAGATGATGATAAAAAGGAGGTTTCTTATGAGTAATTTGGCTTACCAAAGAGAAGTAAAACAATATCAAACAGAGCAGCAAGGCCAATCGGTTGTTATTAAAAGAAGAGGTTCTATCACACTTGGTGAAAAAATCTTACTTGTCATGTTTGTCATGACTCTTATGTGCAGCTCCATTCTCATCATTTCTAAAGCCTTTGCTGTCTATCACGCTAATATTGAAGTCCAAAAATTAGAACAGCAAGTATCTTTAGAATCGAAGAAGATCACTGAGCTTCAAAAAGAAAAAGACTTGCTGAGTGAACCAGAAAGAATCATCGAAGCGGCGAAAAAAGCAGGCTTAAGCATTTCGAAAGATGTTAAGAAGGTCGATTAAGATGGCGATGCCTAAAAAGAATAAAATGATGAACAGAGGCGCGGCAATTGCGAGTATTTGCTTCGCCCTGTTTTTCTTTATCATCCTTGCACGTTTTATCTATATTCAGATTACAGGAACGGTCGATGGCCAAGTGTTAGCCGCAAAGGCAAATGAACAATATCAATCGAAGAAAACACTTGAAGCCAAAAGAGGGTCTATTTTAGACCGAAATGGGAATGTGATTGCAGAGGATACGTCTGTCTATAAGCTCATTGCGGTCATGAGCAAGAAAATGACGGTCGATCCTAAGCACCCAATGCATGTCGTCGACAAAGAAAAGACAGCAAAAGAGCTGTCAAAAGTCATTGATATGAGTGAAAGCGAAATTTTAAAGCGTCTGAATACTAAAGGTGCGTTCCAAGTGGAGTTTGGTAAAGCTGGGAAAGACATCAGTTTTTCAACAAAGGAAAAAATTGAAAAGCTAAAGCTTCCAGGGATCGCATTTGAAAAAGACACGAAGCGATATTATCCAAACGGCATGTTTGCGTCGAATCTGATCGGTTATGCAAGATTAGATGAGGCAACGAAGGACATGTCAGGCGCGATGGGACTTGAGAAGGCGCTGAACAAATTTTTAAAAGAAAAAGACGGCTATGTGACATATAACAGTGACAGAAGCGGATGGGCTCTTCCAAATAGTAAAGAAGACATTGTCGCTCCGAAGGATGGAAAAAATGTCACGCTGACCATCGATCAAAAAATCCAAGCGTTCCTTGAAGAAAGTATGACGCAGGTTGCCAAAAAATATAAACCGAAAAAAATCATTGCCACAGTCGTTGACCCAAAAACGGGAAAGGTACTCGCGATGGGACAGCGGCCAAGCTTTAATTTAAATGAATTAGACATTACGAATTATAACAATGATGTCATATCATATGCGTTTGAACCAGGTTCAACGATGAAGATCTTTACACTTGCTGCTGCAATCCAAGAAGGGGTCTACCAAGGCAATGATAAATATCAATCTGGTACTTATAAAGTAGGAGGCGGCCTTGTAAGAGACCACAACAATGGAAATGGCTGGGGAAAAATTGACTTTCATGAAGGGGTTCTTCGTTCGTCTAACGTAGCTTTTGCAAAGCTGGCAAAAGAAAAATTAGGCTTCACGCGCTACGAACAATATTTGCAGAAGTTCCATTTCTATGACAAAACAGGTATTGACTTACCGAACGAAGCGTCAAGTAAAATCAATTACAGATACGAATATGACAAAGCATCGACGGCTTACGGTCAAGCGTCTGCCATTACACCGATTCAACAAATCGAAGCAGCGACAGCGATAGCAAACGGCGGAACGATGATGAAGCCATATGTCATTGATCATATTACAGACCCAAACACAAACAAAACGATTTTACAGCACGAACCAACAGTAGCTGGAAAACCCATTTCCTCTGATACAGCGAAGCAAGTCCGTAACATTTTAGGTGAGGTTGTTTCTTCGAAGATTGGAACAGGTCAGCCTTACCAAATCAAAGGCTTTGACGTTGCTGGAAAAACAGGAACAGGACAAATTGGCGGTGCCGGCGGTTACCTCCAGGGAAGAAACGATTACGTCTTTTCATTTATGGGAATGGCGCCAAAAGATGATCCGAAGCTGCTCGTTTATGTGGCTGTACAGCAGCCGCAGCTGTCTGAAACAGAAACTGG
Source organism: Bacillus sp. I-2 (assembly GCF_001974945.1). Classification (NCBI taxonomy): domain Bacteria; kingdom Bacillati; phylum Bacillota; class Bacilli; order Caryophanales; family Bacillaceae; genus Bacillus; species Bacillus sp. I-2. The sequence goes on from NZ_LZRW01000011.1 coordinate 100,807, forward strand.
CTCTGCCCCAGTTGCACAAATCTTTAACCCAGTGATGAAAAATAGTCTGCTATATTTAAATATTGCACCAACAAAAACAGACGATAAAAAATCAGGCGAACAAAAAGTGAAGCAAGAAACAATGCCTTCATTCTTAGATTTAGAAGTGAAGCAGGCGGAAACAGAAGCCAAAAATAAAAACTTAACGCCTGTTGTCATCGGCGACGGCCTCTCCATTAAACGACAGTGGCCAAGTGCAGGCACTGAATTCTCTGAAAGCCAGAAAGTTTTCTTGAAAACAGCAGGAAAAACGATAAAAATGCCTGATATGACAGGCTGGTCGAGACGGGAAGTCCTTCAATATGCATCCATTTCCGGTGTGCATATCGAAACAAAAGGACAAGGATATGCTGTCAAACAAAGTGTGAAAAGTGGAGCGGAGATTTCAGATAAAGTCGTCACTGTGACATTTAAAAGCCCGAATTAACTGCAAAACCTAGCAAACCACTTGCTAGGTTTTTTCTTTTGCCGGGCGGGATAGACGAAACGTTCTACATAAGGACGGGCCTGCATATGATGGAAACAAGCCATATGTATGTAAGGAGTGAACCGGGCGTGCGAGTATCAAGTGTAACAGTGAGAAAACGATTGCTTTTCGTGCTGCTGTTTGGGGTGATCATTTTTTTCATCATAGATACTAGATTAGGATATGTACAGTTTATTATGGGCGAGAAGCTCACAAGCTTAGCAAAAGATTCATGGAGCCGGAACCTCCCGTTCGAACCAGAAAGGGGAGATATTTTGGACCGAAATGGGGTAGAGCTTGCGACGAACAAAAGTGCCCCATCTATATTGGTCGTCCCGCGGCAAATTAAAGATCCGGCAGAAACAAGCAAGAAACTGGCGGCAGTACTGAATATGTCTGAAGAGAAAGCGTACAAGCACGTCACAAAGAAAACATCCATCGAACGAATTTCTCCAGAAGGCAGAAAAGTATCTCATGAAAAAGCAAAAGAAGTCAGAGAGCTTGATTTAGATGGCGTTTATGTTGCGGAAGACAGCATCAGACACTATCCGTTTGGCAGTTTTCTTTCTCATGTGCTGGGCTTCGCTGGAATTGATAATCAAGGGTTACTTGGACTGGAAGCCTATTATGACGATGACCTAAAAGGTGAAAAAGGCTCTGTCAAGTTCTATTCCGATGCAAAAGGGCAGAAAATGCCAGATGAAGCAGATGATTATACACCGCCTAAAGATGGTCTTGATATGAAGTTAACTGTCGATGCGAAGGTGCAAACCATTATAGAACGGGAATTAGACAATGCGCAGGCAAAATATAACCCAGATGGGATGATTGCAATTGCGATGAACCCAAAGAACGGTGAAGTGCTTGGGATGTCGAGCAGACCGGATTTTGATCCAGCGGATTATCAATCAGTTGACTCGAAAGTGTTTAACCGAAATTTACCGGTGTGGAGCACATATGAGCCAGGTTCGACGTTTAAAATTATTACGCTTGCAGCAGCACTAGAAGAGAAAAAAGTCAATTTAAAACGAGATCATTTTTTTGACAGCGGTTCTGTGACAGTTGATGGTGCAAGACTTAGGTGCTGGAAAAAAGGCGGCCACGGATCACAGTCATTTTTAGAAGTGGTTCAAAACTCCTGTAACCCCGGTTTTGTTGAACTAGGCGATCGTCTAGGAAAGGATAAATTATTTTCCTATATTAAAAATTTCGGGTTTGGCCAAAAAACAGGAATCGATCTTCAGGGGGAAGGGCGAGGCATTTTGTTCCCGCTGGACCGGGTTGGCCCTGTAGAGCAGGCGACAACTGCCTTTGGTCAAGGTGTATCTGTTACGCCGATACAGCAAGTAGCTGCCGTAGCAGCTGCGGTAAATGGCGGAACACTTTACACGCCGTACATTGCAAAAGAATGGATAGATCCAATCACAAAAGAGGTAGTGAAAAAGCAATCACCGATTGCCAAAAAGAAAGTGATTTCAGCAGAAACATCCAAAGAAATCAGATATGCGCTTGAAAGTGTAGTCGCTCAAGGAACTGGCCGAAATGCATTTGTTGAAGGATATCGAGTTGGCGGAAAAACAGGGACAGCCCAGAAGGTAAAAGACGGCAAGTACATGGAAAATAACCACATTGTGTCGTTTATCGGGTTTGCGCCTGCTGATGATCCGAGTATCGTTGTATATGTGGCTGTAGATAACCCAAAAGGCACTATTCAATTTGGCGGGACAGTTGCTGCGCCAATTGTGGGTCATATTATGCGGGACAGCTTGCCTGAGATAGGTGTGAAAAAAAGAAAAGGACAAATTGAAAAGAAGTACCAGTGGCTGGACACAAAAACCATTGAAGTACCGAATCTTGTAGGGGGATCTGTTTCAGACCTTGAATCCCTCTTGATTAACCTTAAGATCGATGCTTCTGGAACTGGCAGTAAAGTGGTGAAGCAATCGCCTGCTGCTGGGACAAAAGTCAAAGAAGGCTCCACCATCAGATTATACTTAAACGATGAATAATAAAGAATGAACAGAGGGTAGCCGCACTCATTCGGCTGCCTCTTTTTGTTGAAAGAGAAGGCCTGTTTGAAAAAAAGAGCCTAAAGTGTGTTTTTTCCAAGAGAAACTTAAGGAATACGCTGGATGTATCCTTTTTTTTACGATAAAATATAGACTGTGTGTTTTTTTCACAAGACATGCACGTGAACGAATTTGAGAGGTTTGATATGAAATGAAATTACAAGAACTCCTTACATACTTTAAAAGTGAAAACAACGAATTAATAAACGAAAATCCTGATATCACTTCCATTGAAATGGATTCAAGAGAGGTGAAAAAAGGAAGCCTTTTTGTCTGTATAAAAGGCTATACAGTAGATGGACACGATTATGCTGAAAAAGCGGTGAAAAGCGGGGCTGCAGCGATTGTAGCAGAACACCCTCTTAACATATCAGATGTACCAGTCATTATTGTAAAACACTCTCAAAGAGCTCTTGCAAGAATAGCTGATGCGTTTTACGAGCAGCCAACTCATAAGCTGAATCTCATCGGGATCACAGGAACAAACGGAAAAACTTCGACAACACACATGATTGAACAAATGATGAGAAAAGCCGAAAAGAAAACAGGCTTAATCGGTACGATGTATATGAAGGTGAATGATGACATTCTCGATGTGAAAAACACCACACCTGAAAGTGTCACACTTCAGAAAACCTTTAAACAGATGCTTGACCAAGATGTAGACACAGCCATTATGGAAGTATCATCACATGCACTGCATCTTGGCAGGGTACATGGATGTGATTATGATATTGCCGTTTTCACAAACCTTTCGCAGGACCATCTTGATTACCACAACACAATGGAAGAATATAAACATGCGAAAAGCTTGCTATTCTCACAGCTTGGCAGTGCCTTTCATCACGATAAGCCGAAGCATGCGATTTTAAATGCAGATGATGACGCTTCGAGTTATTATGAAAAAGTTACAGCTGCTGAAGTCATGACATATGGCTTAGAGCAAAAAGCAGATGTGATGGCAAAGAATATTCAAATCAAACCGAAGGGAACTCAATTTGATTTGATCACTCCAATTGGCACAAAAAATGTGACAGTTGCCCTCATCGGTAAGTTTAATGTGTACAACATCCTAGCAGCTGTATCAGTAGGGATCGTATCTGGCTTAACATTTGAAACGATTGTGAGTGCTATTGAAGAGCTGGAGGGAGTCAAAGGCCGATTTGAACTTGTGAACTGTGATCAAGATTTCCCTGTTATCGTCGATTACGCCCATACACCTGACAGTTTAGAAAATGTCCTGACAACGTGTAGAGAATTAACAGAGGGCAAAATTTTCTGTGTGATAGGCTGCGGCGGCGACCGTGATAAAACAAAGCGTCCTCAAATGGCCCAAATCGCTGTGAAGTATGCAGATGAACCTGTATTTACATCAGACAACCCAAGAAGCGAAGATCCTTCAGCTATTTTAAAGGATATGGAAAATGGGGTGCCAGACGCATATTATCATAGTTTTGTGAATCGCAAACAAGCCATCTTTTTTGCAATTGCCAATGCGAAAAAAGGCGATACAGTCTTAATAGCGGGTAAAGGTCATGAGACTTATCAAATCGTTGGCGATCAAGTTTACGATTTTGATGATGCAAAGGTTGCTATGGACGCTATTTTAGATCTAAACAAATCTTAAAATGATGAAAAGAGTGTAATGAAATGAAGCATTTTGTACAAAAACAACATACGAAGAACGCGAATGAATACCTTAATAATGAATGTAATTTTCTGATGGAAAACGGTTTTGGAAATTCGGAAGGAGTAAAGAACGATGCTTGAACAGGTGATATTGTTTACAATCATAATGGGATTTTTAATCAGTGTTCTTTTATCCCCGATTTTTATTCCGTTTTTAAGAAGACTTAAATTTGGTCAAAGTATTAGAGAAGAAGGACCACAGTCTCACCAAAAGAAATCAGGTACTCCGACAATGGGCGGAATTATGATTATCTTTTCTATTACCATTACAACGATTGTGATGATCAACAAATTTTCTGAGATTAGTCCAGAAATGTTTTTATTGTTATTTGTCACGCTTGGCTACGGTCTATTAGGATTTTTAGATGATTATATTAAAGTAGCGATGAAACGAAACCTAGGTTTAACATCGAAACAGAAATTAATTGGTCAAATTGTGATCGCAGTGATTTTTTATGCAGTCTTCCATTATTATCAGTTTGCAACGACGATTCGCATTCCAGGAACAGATGTGAGCTTCGATTTAGGATGGGCTTACTTTATCCTTGTTGTTTTCATGCTTGTCGGAGGTTCTAATGCCGTGAACTTAACGGATGGACTGGATGGTCTATTATCTGGAACCGCGGCTATTGCCTTTGGAGCCTTTGCTATACTGGCTTGGAATCAATCACAGTACGATGTAGCGATCTTTTCAGTAGCTGTTGCAGGAGCCGTTCTTGGGTTTCTTGTGTTTAACGCGCATCCTGCAAAAGTATTTATGGGTGATACAGGGTCGCTTGCTTTAGGCGGAGCGATTGTAGCAATTGCGATTTTAACAAAGCTTGAAATTTTACTTGTCATTATTGGAGGAGTATTTGTTGTCGAAACGTTATCCGTTATTCTTCAAGTGATCTCCTTTAAAACAACTGGAAAAAGAATCTTTAAGATGAGTCCGCTTCACCACCACTATGAATTAGTTGGCTGGTCTGAGTGGAGAGTAGTTGTCACCTTCTGGACAGCTGGTTTATTACTTGCTGTTTTAGGAATTTACATCGAGGTGTGGTTATAATTGAATAAGATGCAAATGTTAAAAAACGAACATGTACTAGTATTAGGTCTTGCAAAAAGCGGATATGCGGCAGCTTCAATTCTTCATGAGCATGGCGTAAATGTTACAGTAAATGATCAAAAGCCGTTTGAAGAAAATGAACCTGCTCAGCTTCTATCTGAAAAGGGGATTGATGTCATTTGTGGCAGTCATCCTCTTCGAATATTCGATGATAAAGAAATTACAATTTTAATTAAAAATCCGGGAATTCCATATGAAAATGTGATGGTTCAAGAAGCGCTTCGCCGCCAAATTCCAGTTTGGACGGAAATAGAATTAGCTTATCATTTAACCTCAGCTCCTTTTATTGGGATTACTGGATCAAATGGAAAAACCACTACCACGACTTTGATTTATGACATGCTGAAACAAGACAGTCAAAAAACTTTAGTGGCAGGTAATATTGGCACAGTTGCCAGCGAAGTCGCTGCAAAGGCAGCTGGCGATGAGTGGATCGTAACTGAACTCTCTTCTTTTCAGTTAATGGGAACAGTTGATTTCAGACCTAAAATCAGCTTAATATTAAATATTTTTGATGCACATTTAGACTATCACCACACTCGTGATGAATATGAAAAAGCAAAGCAGAAGGTATACGCACATCAACTTGAAGATGACATAGCTGTTATTAACCTCGATGATCCATCAGTCGTAAAACTGGCTGAAGCTTCAAAAGCAAAAAAAGTGTTTTTCTCGGTGAAAGAGCAAGTAGAACATGGTGCATATATTAAAAATGGTGCGATCTACTACATGAATGAACATATCATCGATTTAAAGGATGTTGTTCTTCCTGGTGAGCATAATCAAGAAAATATTTTGGCAGCTATTTGTGTGGTGAAAAATGCAGGCTGTTCAAATGAAGCAATCGCACACGTTCTCACGACATTTAGTGGAGTGAAGCATCGTCTGCAGTTTGTAGATACAATTCAAAGCAGAAAATTCTATAACGATAGTAAAGCCACCAATATACTAGCAACAAGTAAAGCATTGTCAGCTTTTAATCAGCCGACCATTTTACTAGCTGGCGGGCTTGACCGCGGCAATGAATTTGATGAATTGAAACCTTTTATGAAAAATGTAAAAGGAATTATCACATTTGGTGAGACGGCACCTAAGTTTGTGAAGCTTGGTGAAGAACTGGGAATACATCACGTAAAACATGTCGATAATGTTGAACAAGCAGTACCTGCGGCGTTTAACATTTCTGAAGAAGAAGACGTGATTTTATTATCCCCGGCTTGTGCAAGCTGGGATCAACATAAAACATTTGAAGAACGTGGAGACATGTTTGTAAACGCCGTGCATATGCTTAAATAAGGGCTTGTCTCTCGTATGACTGACAGCCCAAATGAAATTATGCTTGGGGTGTCGGTCTCTTGACGAATAAGAAAACTTCTCCGGACTTTTTGCTTGTTGTCATTACGTTACTTTTATTGACGATTGGTTTAATTATGGTGTACAGCGCTAGTGCTGTGTGGGCATCGTATAAATTTGATGATTCGTTTTATTTTGCAAAAAGACAGCTTTTGTTTGCCGGAATCGGAGTTATCGCGATGTTTTTCATTATGCGAGTCGATTATTGGACGTGGCGGACTTGGTCAAAGATATTGATTGCTGTTTGTTTTCTCCTTTTGCTGCTTGTACTTATTCCTGGTATCGGTATGGAGAGAAATGGATCAAGAAGCTGGATCGGTGTCGGTGCGTTTAGTATTCAGCCCTCTGAATTTATGAAGCTTGCGATGATTGCGTTTCTTGCAAAATTCTTATCTGAAAAACAAAAAAATATCACATCCTTTCGTAAAGGTTTCGCACCAGCATTAGGCATTGTGTTTTCTGCATTTGCCATCATCATGCTGCAGCCAGATTTGGGAACAGGGACGGTAATGGTTGGAACCTGTATTATTATGATATTTGTTTCAGGTGCGAGAATTGCTCACTTTATATTTCTCGGTCTTTTAGGGCTCAGCGGATTTGCTGCACTAGTCTTATCAGCGCCCTACCGCATAAAACGAATTACATCGTACTTAAATCCTTGGGAAGATCCACTAGGCAGTGGGTTTCAAATTATTCAATCCTTATACGCTGTTGGTCCAGGCGGTCTGTTCGGAATGGGTCTCGGTCAAAGTAGACAAAAATTCTTTTATTTACCTGAGCCTCAAACAGACTTCATCTTTGCAATATTGTCTGAAGAGCTTGGCTTTATTGGAGGATCACTCATTTTGCTGCTCTTTAGTGTTCTATTATGGAGAGGCATACGAATAGCACTTGGAGCCCCAGACTTATATGGAAGTTTCCTAGCAGTTGGTATTATTTCAATGGTTGCCATTCAAGTGATGATTAATATCGCAGTTGTTACTGGACTTATCCCTGTGACAGGTATCACGCTCCCATTCCTAAGTTATGGCGGTTCATCACTGACATTAATGCTGATGGCAATTGGCGTACTTTTGAATGTAAGCAGGTACGCTAGATATTAATGCTGCTAGTTCATGAAACCATGATGACATTTATTTTGCAAAAGTACAAAAAAATGATTTGAAGAGTAGAAATGACAGATTTTGTATTGAAAACGTGTTTTTTGACTCTTCTTTACAGGTTTTAACGGAGCCCTGTTGTTTAAAACAGGGTTTATACTTTGTTCAGAGCAGAAAAAAATTGAGGGGAAATGGTATAATGCGTATAGTAATCAGTGGAGGCGGAACAGGCGGACATATTTATCCGGCCTTAGCTTTTATTAAAGAAGTGAAAAGACTGCATCCTGATGTAGAATTTTTATATATTGGTACTGAAAATGGACTTGAAAAGAAAATTGTAGAAAGAGAAAATATCCCTTTCAAGTCCATAGAAATTTCAGGTTTTAAAAGAAAGCTTTCCTTTGATAACGTAAAAACGGTGATGAGATTTCTAAAAGGCGTTCAAAAAAGCAAATCTTACTTAAAGGAATTTAAGCCAGATGCGGTCATTGGAACAGGTGGTTATGTGTGCGGCCCTGTCGTTTATGCAGCTTCTAAGCTGAAAATCCCGACCATTATTCACGAACAGAACAGCCTGCCTGGTATCACAAATAAGTTTCTAGCAAGATATGTTGATAAGGTAGCCATCTGCTTTGAAGAAGCAAAGGCACATTTTCCTTCTGAAAAGGTTGTATTTACGGGAAACCCTAGAGCCTCTGAAGTCGTCTCTATAAAAGAGGGGAAATCTCTGAAGGAGTTTGGGCTGGATGAAACGAAAAAAACGGTTCTTATTTTTGGCGGGAGCCGGGGGGCTGCGCCGATTAATAGAGCAGTCATTGACATGCAAGATGAATTAAAGGCTAAGAACTATCAGCTTTTATATATCACGGGTGAGGTTCATTATGAAAAAGTGCTGAACGAACTAAAAGAAAAAGGTGCAGCACCTAATATGATCACAAAGCCTTTCTTGCATCAAATGCCGGAGTACTTGAAATCGATTGATGTGATTGTTGCAAGAGCCGGTGCCACAACGATTGCTGAAGTGACAGCCCTTGGAATTCCAACTATTTTTATCCCAAGCCCATACGTGACGGCAAATCACCAGGAAATCAATGCAAGATCACTAGAAAAGCATGACGCTGCAATCGTTTTAAGAGAATCAGAGCTTTCTGGAGAAAGCCTCCTTCATGCCATTGATGAAATTGCTGGTCATGAAGAAAAATTAAACGAAATGAGCCGATTAACAAAAGAACTTGGAGTACCAGATGCGGCTGGACGTTTATATAATGTATTAAAAGAAATTACGACTACATGATGGAATGATATTAGGTAAGGCGGAGGGTAATATGGAGAACTTGAAGAATGAATTATTAGAAGCGCAAGTCGGTAAAGTGCTTGAAAATGAGCCGCTTGCAAATCATACGACAATGAAAATAGGCGGGCCGGCAGATCTATTGATCGTTCCTAAAGATATCGATTCAGTTAAAACGATCATGGATCAGATAAAAAAACACCACGCGGAGTGGACGGTTATTGGAAGAGGGTCAAATTTACTCGTACTTGATAAAGGAATACGTGGTGTTGTTCTGAAGTTAGGCGCTGGACTTGATCACTTAACTGTAAATGATGAAGAAATTACAGTTGGCGGCGGCTATTCTGTTGTAAGGCTTGCAACGTCTCTTAGTAAGCAGGGTCTTTCAGGGCTGGAATTTGCAGCTGGTATTCCAGGGTCTATTGGCGGCGCTGTTTATATGAACGCAGGTGCGCACGGATCTGATATCAGTAAGATTCTTGTGAAAGCAAGAATCTTATTTGAAGATGGAAGCATCGAGTGGCTAACAAATGAGCAGATGAACTTTAGCTACAGAACGTCTGTCCTTCAAAAGGAACGACCAGGCATTGTTCTCGAGGCCGTGTTTAAGCTCAAACAGGATGATCGAGAGAAAATCACAAAGAAAATGCAGCAAAATAAAGACTATCGTAAGGAAACACAGCCTTATAATCGACCATGTGCCGGAAGTATTTTTCGAAATCCGCTGCCTGAATATGCAGGACAGCTTGTAGAAAAAGCGAATTTAAAAGGGTACCAAATTGGCGGAGCAAGAATCTCTGATATGCATGGAAACTTTATTGTGAACGCTGGCGGGGCTACTGCTCAAGACGTGCTGGACTTAATTCAGTACATCCAAAAGAAAATTAAAGATGACTACAATGTAGATATGCATACAGAAGTAGAAATTATCGGTGAAGCAAAGTAAAAGCAAGTTTTATGAATGATGGCATCGCAGGAAAACAAACGGCATTCTTTCATGCCGTTTGTTTTCTCATCAAAAGATGACCCAAAGGTGTGGACAAGCAGCTTTGAATGGGGTGAAGAATATATATGCGGCCTGATCATGAAAATGAAAAGATCGTCAATATAGAAGAACGAATTCCTAAAATTAAAGAACAAAGGAAGCAGAAAGCGAATCGGAGACTAATCTCTTTTATTCTACTGTTTTTTATCATGGTTTTAATCATTATTTATTTGCAGACACCAATCAGTAAAATTTCTTCTTTAACTATTACGGGTAACGAGCATGTCCCTACAAAACAGCTTGTGAAACTTTCCCAGATTAAAGAAGGCGAAACAGAGTTTTGGAATTTAAATAAAGATTTAACAGCAGATCATATTAAACAAAACAAACTGATTAAAAGTGTCAGTATCAAAAAACATTTTCCAAATAAGGTTAGTATTGCTGTCAAAGAATATGCCAATATTGCTTATCTTCAAAAGGGAAATTTATACTATGAGCTTCTTGAAAATGGGACAGCATTACCAGAAGAAGTCACACCAAGTCATGCAGGACCTATTTTTGTTGATTGGGACAATAAAGAGAAGCTGAAGCAAACGGTTAGATCTTTAAATCAGCTGCCAGCCTCTATTCAGGAACTCATCTCAGAAATATATTATGTGCCAACAAGCTCAAACCAGTGGCTCGTTAAATTTTATATGAATGACGGGAACACCGTGATTGCATCAATTAAAACATTCGCTAATAAAATGAAAACCTATCCTGCCATTGTAAAAGAACTTTCGCCATCTGAAAAAGGCACAATCCATATGGAAGTCGCGACGTATTTTGAAGCGTTTAAATCTAAGAAAAAGGAAGATGAACGTTGAGAGGCAAAACAGTTATATTCTCAATTGTCATGCTTGTTCTTGGTTTTCTGATTTCTTTTTCATACCAATATACTAAGCAGCATCAGGCAGATGTCATTCGAACAGAGCAATGGAAAAAAGAATACTCCTTGAAAAGTCAGCTGACAAAGCAAGAAAAGGCGAATCAGAAACTTGAAAAAGAATTATACAGTCTTCAATCACAGGTTCAAGCCACTGAGTACAATTTGAAAAATGAAAAAGAGCAGTATTTTAATGTATTGGAAGATGTTGAGAAATACAGGATGTTTACAGGAGAGATCGGTGTAAAAGGAAAAGGGGTAAAAGTATCCCTTGAAGATGCATCTTATATCCCGAGTGGACAAAATGTCAATAATTACATTGTTCATGAGAGCCACATTTTTCATGTGATAAACGAACTGTTTATATCAGGGGCCTCTGCCGTATCTATTAATGGACAGAGAATTACACACCAATCATACATACATTGTAACGGCCCAGTTGTCACAGTTGACGGGGTTCAGCATCCAGCGCCATTTGTTATTTCTGCTATTGGTGATCCGGCTGTGTTAATACCTGCATTAAATATTGCAGGAGGAGTGGTCGATCAGCTGACAAGTGATCACATTTCGATGACGATTGAAAAAAAGGATATTCGTATGAATCCTCTTTTAAAACACAAAGATTAAAAGTGAAAAGGTGAGTGGTGTTGAGGAAAAAGAAGCCTTTACTTAGTTTGACAGCCTTAATGGTGATATTCGGCATCATGGTCTCCATCCAATTTAATTCATTGCAAAAGCCCAAAGTTCGTGATACTCGCGATGTGTGGGAGCTAAGAGAGGATTTATCTGCATCTAAAAGTAAAGAATTGGATTTGCTGAAAGAAATTGATAAATATGATGAAATGCTGAAAAAGTATGGTCATCAAGGAGATCAATCAAAAGAAGCTCAACTAACAAAAACATTAAAAGATTTAAAAGAAAAGGCTGGTTTTACAGAAGTGACAGGGGAGGGAATTGAGGTTGACATCTCTCAGCTTTTCTCCAAGGATCTGACCGGGGAAGAAGTGAAAAATATCCCGCCTGATCTTCTGAAAAAGCTAATCAACGAAGCCAATATGTATGGGGCAAAACATATTTCCATTAATGACCACCGTGTGATTAATACAAGTGTGATTCGAGATATTAATGGCACGACGAAAATGGATGGCTACAGCTTAGATGGTGATGAAGTGACCATCAAGATGATCAGCGACCAGGCCGACAAATTATACAGCCGTTTAAATGTATCAGATATTGGTGATTTATTTGCTCAGGAAAATTTCGGCTTAAGTATTAGCCAGCCGAAGCCGCAAATTCAATTAAAAGCATATGACGGTGCGATTCAGTTAAACGAGTTGAAGCCTCTTGACGATGTAAAGGAGGGAAAATCTTAATGTGGCTTCCTGTACTTGGCTTAATCATAGGAGTTGCGATCGGTTTCTTAACAAATTTTACGATACCGAATGAGTATTCTAATTATCTTTCCCTCGCTGTACTTGCTGCACTTGATACATTGATTGGTGGAATCAGGGCACATCTGCAAGGGGCATACGATGAACTAGTGTTTGTATCAGGCTTTTTCTTTAATATTATACTTGCAATAAGTTTAGCTTTTCTGGGCGTCCATCTTGGTGTAGACTTGTATTTAGTCGGAATGTTTGCTTTCGGCGTTAGATTGTTTCAAAATATAGCAGTTATTCGAAGAATTCTACTAACAAAATGGACAATTTCTAGAGAAAAAAAGAAAAAAAGTGAGTCATAAAAAAGGATATACATATGATGTAACGAATATTTTCAGTAATCCTAATAAAAAATGTTGATTTTTTAAGTTTTGTTACACACTTGTAAAAACACATTCATTGTATTGTTGTTCAGCAAATAATAGAATAGAAAGTATTGATATGTGAGGAGGTGCCATAGAATGAACAACAATGAAATTTACGTCAGCCTTGACATCGGTACATCCAATATTAAAGTCATCGTCGGAGAAATGGCGGATGATTCGCTTAACATTATAGGTGTTGGAAATGTCCCTTCAGAAGGGTTAAAAAAAGGATCGATTGTTGATATAGATGAGACAGTTCATTCTATTAGACAAGCATTTGAACAGGCTGAAAGAATGGTAGGTTTTCCATTACAAAAGGCGATTGTCGGAATTAACGGAAACCACATTCATGTTCAGAATACGAGCGGCGTGGTCGCAGTATCTAGTGAAAACAAAGAAATACATGCTGAAGATGTGAGACGTGTCTTAGATGCTGCACAGGTAGTATCTATTCCTCAAGAACATCTCGTCGTAGACGTCATCCCGAGACAATTTATCGTCGACGGAAGAGATGAGATCACTGATCCGAAAAAAATGCTTGGTGTTCGGCTAGAGGTGGATGGATCGTTAATTACAGGTTCTAAAACGATTCTACATAACTGGCTCCGATGTGTAGAGAGAGCTGGAATTGAAATTATGGATATTTGCTTGCAGCCGCTCGCATCGGGCTCGGCAGCATTATCGAAAGATGAAAAAAATCTAGGGGTAGCTCTCGTCGATATTGGCGGCGGATCTACAACGATTTCCGTATTTGAAAACGGGCATCTCTATTCTACTCACAGTATCCCTTTGGGCGGAGAGAACATTACAAAAGATTTGTCTATAGGACTTAGAACTTCTACTGAAGAAGCTGAACGAATCAAAAAACAATTTGGACATGCGTTTTATGATGAGGCATCGTCTGAGGAAACATTTGAAGTTTCTGTCATCGGTACCGACCAGAAACAGACGTATACACAGCTTGAAGCGGCTAATATCATCGAAGCTCGGCTGGAAGAAATCTTGCTCTTTGTGGCAGAGGAATTAAGAAATATGGGTGTCCATGATTTGCCTGGCGGATTCGTTCTAACAGGTGGACAGGCAGCTATACCAGGTATCCTTTCTCTTGCACAAACGGTCTTGCAAAACAATGTTAGAATTGCAAGTCCGAATTATATTGGGGTGAGAGAACCTCAGTATATGACAGGAGTGGGTCTGATCCACTTTGCTTATCGCAATGCAAAGATTCAGGGCAGACAAGTTGGATTCCAAATGCCGGATGAGGCGTTTCATGAAGTAGGCGCATCCATGGAGCCGGTTTCTTCTGCACCACAAGTGAAAGAAGCGCAGCCAAGACCGAAAGTAAAACAAAAAGCACAAGAAGAGACAAATAAAAAACCGGGCAAAATGAAAAAACTATTTAATATGTTCTGGGAATAGAATTAGATTTTCGACGGATTAGGAGGATTCAGCATGTTGGAGTTTGAAACAAATATAGACGGCCTAGCATCAATTAAAGTAATCGGAGTAGGTGGAGGCGGAAATAACGCTGTCAACCGAATGATCGAAAATGACGTACAAGGTGTCGATTTCATTGCAGTCAACACAGATGCACAGGCGTTAAATCTATCAAAAGCAGAAACGAAAATGCAAATCGGTGCTAAGCTGACAAGAGGGCTTGGAGCAGGTGCGAATCCTGAAGTCGGTAAAAAAGCTGCTGAGGAAAGCAAAGAACAGATTGAAGAAGTATTAAAAGGCGCAGACATGGTCTTTGTTACTGCCGGTATGGGCGGTGGAACTGGTACGGGTGCTGCACCTGTCATTGCAAAAATCGCAAAAGATTCTGGTGCATTGACAGTTGGAGTCGTGACTCGTCCTTTCACATTTGAAGGAAGAAAGCGTCAGCTTCAAGCAGTCGAAGGAATTGCTTCTATGAAGGAAGCAGTTGACACATTAATCGTCATTCCAAACGACCGCTTGCTTGAAATTGTTGATAAAAACACGCCAATGCTTGAAGCATTCCGTGCAGCAGATAACGTGCTACGACAAGGTGTTCAAGGGATCTCAGATCTTATTGCTACACCAGGTTTAATCAACCTTGACTTTGCTGACGTGAAAACGATCATGTCCAATAAAGGTTCTGCTCTTATGGGTATCGGTGTTGCGACTGGTGAAAATCGTGCCGCCGAAGCTGCGAAGAAAGCTATTTCTTCGCCACTTCTGGAAACGGCAATCGACGGTGCACAAGGTGTCATCATGAATATTACTGGTGGTACGAACCTAAGTCTTTATGAGGTACAAGAAGCAGCGGACATTGTGGCTTCTGCATCTGATGAAGATGTAAACATGATTTTCGGTTCTGTCATCAATGATAACTTGAAGGATGAAATTGTGGTAACCGTGATCGCAACTGGATTTATTGAGCAAGAGCCAGAGGTGTCAAAACCACAAAGAAATCCATTAGGGCAAGGATTAAAGCAAAATCAATCCATTCCTCAAAAACGTGAAGTAAAGCGTGAGGAACATCAGCAGTCATCATCTCAGCCGAGACAAAATACACAATCAAGCGATGATACGCTGGATATCCCAACGTTCTTGCGCAACCGTAATAAACGTTAATCGAGTATCACTCATCCCCTTCCACCGGAAGGGGATTTTTCATGTCTAATATATAAAGAAACCCGTATCACTACTAATCAAAAAGTCTTAAATCTGTCTTGGTTACTTTATCCAACATATGCATTTCGACTTAGAGTGATTAAGTAAAAAGAATCATTTTTAAATCCTATTACAAAAAGCGACAAAATGATGAACTTTATTTGACTACATTAAATAGAACACCATGAATCTTGTCATGAACAAAGGAAAGGGAGGAGTTAAACCCATACACTGTTTGACCATTTGAGGAGGAGGGATTTGATTGAAAGTGAAGTTACGCAAAACCGCCGGCTATCGTTTGATGAGTCTTTTGGTGATTGGTACTTTAACGATGACAAGCTTTGGGATGGTTCAAGCAAAATCGACTTCTACCTCATATCAAGAGGAAGCTGTTTCCTCCAAGAAAACAAAAGCAAAGATCTCATCTAGATTAATGAAACAGTTTCAACAAGAAGACAAGGTGACCTTTTTAGTCAAAATGAAGGAACAAACCAATGTCAAAAAAGTGGCGAAGGATGCTGTGTCAAAAGCCAAAAAACAGAAGTTAACAGCTGCTAAAACGCAGTACACAAAAAGATCAGCTGTCGTATCAGAACTAAGAGCGACGTCTAAAGAGACGCAGGAAGCGCTGCTTGCTTATTTACAAAAAGCCCAAAAGAAAAAGCAAGTGAAGGATATTCATTCGTACTATATTGTGAATGGTCTCGCTGTGACGGGAACGAAAGAAGTCATGGAAAAGGTGGCTTCCTTCCCAGAAGTAGATCAAGTGCTGCCAAATGAAATCCGTCAAATCCATCGTCCTGTTGATTTGAAGACTTCAAAGAAAAACAAACAAATCAAAGCAGCAGGTGGAATCGAGTGGAATATTTCTCAAGTTCATGCCCCAGAAGCGTGGGCTTTAGGCTATGACGGAACTGGTACCGTTGTGGCAAGTATTGATACAGGTGTGGAATGGGATCATCC
Source organism: Bacillus sp. I-2 (assembly GCF_001974945.1). NCBI lineage: Bacteria > Bacillati > Bacillota > Bacilli > Caryophanales > Bacillaceae > Bacillus > Bacillus sp. I-2. The sequence continues at coordinate 117,236 of NZ_LZRW01000011.1, forward strand.
TGCATTAAAAGAAAAATACCGCGGATTTGACCCTGCACGTCCGAATGAACCTTCTCATGAATTCAATTGGTACGATGCAACGACAGGTTCTAAAGCGCCATACGATGATTTAGAGCATGGTACACATGTAACGGGAACGATGGTTGGCTCTGAGCCAAATGGAGAGAATCAAATTGGAGTCGCACCAGGTGCAAAATGGATCGCGGTGAAAGCTTTCTCAGAAGATGGTGGATCAGATGCTGATCTGCTTGACGCAGGTGAATGGATTTTAGCTCCAAAAGATGAAAACGGAACCCCTCATCCAGAAAAGGCGCCAGATGTGGTCAATAATTCTTGGGGCGGTGGGCCAGGTCTTGATGATTGGTATAAAGATGTGGTCAATGCTTGGAGAGCAGCGGACATCTTCCCAGAGTTTTCAGCTGGTAATACGGATTTATTTAACCCTGGCGGTGAGGGATCTATTGCAAATCCTGCGAACTATCCCGAAGCTTTTGCGACGGGTGCAACAGATCAAAACAACAAACTGGGTTCTTTCTCTTTGCAAGGTCCCTCTCCATATGGGGTCATGAAACCAGATATTGCGGCCCCAGGGGTAAATATTCGTTCTTCTATTCCTGGGAAAGGGTATGAGGATGGCTGGAATGGAACCTCGATGGCAGGTCCGCATGTTTCAGCTGTTGTGGCTCTTCTGCGCCAAGTACAGTCAGATCTGTCTGTTGAAGAGATCGAAGAAATTCTCATTGATACTGCAAAACCGCTGACAGATCAGCAATTCCCGGAATCCCCTAACAATGGCTATGGGGCAGGATTAGTTGATGCAAAAGAAGCCATCACAGCATTAACAGATGGAATTGGCAAGATTGAAGGACAGGTAACAAAAGAGGGAGAAGATACAGAACCACCTGTTTTTTCTCATAAAGGACCGAATGAAATTTTTGCCTCTACACCAACACCTCTAAGTATTACAGCAGAAGATGAAGTAGCGGTGACAAATGTCTCCTTGAGCTATCAAGTGGATCAAGGGAAAAGGGAGACGCTGCAAGCAAAACGAACGGATGGAAATCATTTAAAAGGGACATATGTTGTCCAGCTCCCAGAACTTGAGGGAGAAAACGTCACGTACCGATGGATTGTGAAAGATTTTGGAGAAAATGAAGCTGCATCAGAACCGTATACGCTTCCGATTAAAACATCCATCACGACTGGCTACTCGCAAGATTTTGAAGCTTGGCCAAGTGGATGGTTCAGTGGTGGAACAAAAGATCCTTGGCAGTGGGGGAAGCCGACCACAGGTCCGAAACAGGCCTTTACTGGAGATCATGTCTACGCCACAAACCTAGACAGTCCTTATGAAAATCAAACAGATGCTTATTTATCTATGCCGATGATTGCGGTACCTGAGTCAGGCGCCTCCTTTTTACAATATCAATACTGGCATGACCTTGAAGCAAATTATGACTATGTGCATATGCATGTGCAGCCTGAGGGGGAAGATGCTGTCCAAGTGGCAGCCTACACAGGCAAAACAAGTGGATGGACAAAAGGAGAAGTTGATTTATCTGCCTACAAAGGTCAGAACGTGAGAGTTATTTTTCAGATAAGAACGGATGGCAGTGTGACAAAAGACGGTTTTTATTTAGATGATGTGAAAATAACAGATCAAGCCTTGCCTCAAAAGGCAAAGAAACAGCTTGGCGTCATCAAAAAAGAAAAGCCAGCACAGGAGCAGAAGAAACCTGTCGATCCGAATAGTGCAAAGCCGGCTAAAATAAAAGAAAAACATGTCCAGATGAAAAAGGAAAAAAGCTTAGATGCTCCGTCTATCAAAGCTCTTCCGATGAAGGCAGAAATCAGTGTTCTTGAAAGCGGCAAGTCCACGTACACAGATGAAGCGACAGGGAGATATCAGCTTTCTCATGGTGCAGGGGAATTTACAGTGAAAGCTGAAGCATATGGCTTTGAATCACGCACACAAAAAGTCAATATTTCTGCAAATGATCAAGCAGAGGCAAATTTCTCCCTGCAGCCACTAGAAAAACGAACGATATCTGGCACAATTGTCAATGAAACAACGGGTGAAAAAGTAAAGGATGCTACGGTTTATCTTGTAGAGGATGCGAAAATTGAGCCGGTGAAAACAGATGAATCTGGCGAGTTTTCTCTAGAGGCATTGAGCGGTGTGTATACAGTCAAAGTATTTGCGAAAGGGTTTAAAGGATATTCGTTTACAGCCGATGTGACAGAAAAGCCGCTTGAAAAAGCAATCAAGCTGGAACCTTTCATCGGTTTTGCTGGCGAAATTGGCTACGATGACGGAACACCTGAAAATGCGCGGGCGTTCTATGATCCTGGTAATGGCTGGGCGGTGAAATTTTCATTAGAAAAAGGGAAGAAACTAGCGCAGGTCACAGGGGGGCTTTTCCGTTTCTGGACAACAGAGTGGCCAGCCCCTGGCGGGAATGAATTTGCGGTTGAAGTGTATGATGCTTCTGGGAAGGACGGCGCTCCAGGTGAAAAAATTGCGGGACCTTTTAAAGCGAATGCGCTGCGTAATGGTGAATGGACAAAAGTAGATTTAGAAGATCAAGCCATTACGGTGGATGGAGATTTCTATCTTGTCTATATTCAAACGAAAAAGAATACGGAATCTCCAGGCCTTGCAACAGATGAAGATGGACCAAATGCTGAAAGAAGCTGGCAGCTGACAAGCGGTGCCTTTTCTCCTTCCCCAAAAGAAGAGGGGAATTATATGATTCGTGCGCTTGTCCAATATGAAGCAGATGTACCAGAAATAACATCTCCAAAGGCTGGAACAATCACGAACAAAGATGAACTGGAGATTGAAGGTAAAGCCTCTCCAGGGCTTGATGTAGCGATCTATCAAAACGATGAAGAGATTGCCAAAGTGAAAGCAGATCAGTCGGGTGCTTTCAAAGAGAAGGTTACAGTGTCAAGCGGAGAGCATGTATTCACGGCTGCTACTGTTACGGATAAAGGCGCAACGAAAAAATCCAAATCAGTCAAGGTGATCATTGATCAAACAGCCCCAGTTTTAACGATAGATACACCAAAAAAAGGGGAAAAGTCTAACAAAGAATCACTCACTGTAGAAGGAAAGGTAACGGATGATCATCTTGATCAAGTCACTGTGAATGGAAAAAAAGCAGCAATAAAAGATAGGAAATATTCTGCAAGAATCCTGCTTGAAAACGGGAAAAATACGATCAAAGTAACAGCAAAAGATGCAGCAGGAAACAAAACGACTAAAAAAGTCGATCTTGATGTTCAATACGAAGCGCCTGAGATTTCTAATCTGACACCAGCAGAGAATGTCAATCTATTATCAGGTGAGTCTGTTAAAATTTCATTCAACAGCAGAGAAAAGCTAGACGCAACGTTTGTCATTCACATGCCGCTGACAAACGCGAGATCAAAGCTGCAAAATACAACAGAGCTGCCGCTTCGTGAGGTAGCCGGCGGAACATATGAAGGCTACTGGACAGCTACTTCTACCGCCAAAGCAAAAGGTGCAGTCATTGAAGTGATTGTGCGGGATGATTATGGAAATGTTACTCGACAAAAGGCTCCAGGCACATTAAATATCAATGAAAAATAATCCTTTAAAAAGGCACGACTCCTTGGAGCGTGTCTTTTTTTGTTTCGAATAATTGTTTGTATGCTTGTCCGGAAGCACACTCTCTTGCTTTGTGCTCTCATTCCTCGACAAAAACAATAACAATCCACCAAAAGTTCTCTATCATCCCCAACAAGAATTGACAGACTTCCATCTCTTGGCTGTTTTATACTGGTACAAACAAGTGCAAGTACTGCTTTTGATTCTTTGTTTCAGATGAAAGGAGCAGAAGGTGGTCATTTATTTAGATGTGATTTGGCTGTTAAACTTTTGTTTTGATCTATTGCTTCTCTTACTCACTGCATTTATTCTCAAACGACAAGTAAAAAAACGGCGATATATGTTAGGAGCTCTGATTGGATCGAGCATTGTTCTCTTGCTCTTTACACCATTTGCAATGTTTGTGTCACACCCTTTAGGCAAACTGCTTTTTTCTGTCTTGATCGTGCTTGTCACTTTTGGATTTCAAAGATTTCGATCCTTTTTTCAAAACCTGTTTGCTTTTTACTTTGTCACATTTTTGATGGGAGGAGGCATGATCGGGGTTCATTCGTTTTTACAAACCAATACTGTTATTCAAGACGGGCTACTGATTTCACAAAATGATGGCTTTGGTGATCCCATTAGCTGGCTTTTTGTTTTAACCGGCTTTCCAGCGATTTGGCTGTTTTCAAAGAAACGATTAGGAGAGGTCGGTGCGAAAAAAAGACAGTTTGATGAACAAGTCCTTGCGGAGATACACATTCAAGGAGAGACCATCCGCTTAAAGGGACTCGTCGATTCTGGCAATCAGCTGTATGATCCTATGACGAAAACACCTGTGATGATCGTTCAAGCAGATGAGCTCATGTCCATTTGTGGAGAGCCATTTATAGAGCTTATGAAGCAGTCTCATCCTGTTGAAGTGATGCAAAAGCTCGATGATCAATTTCCGCTTCTTGATCGTTTAAGACTTGTTCCATATCGAGCGGTCGGTCATGATCAAGGGTTTCTTCTATGCTTAAAACCAGATACGGTCATCATTTATTCAAAAACGCATATGATCCAGCCAGCCAAGTGTTTTGTAGGCATGAGTCTGAGCGGTTTATCAGCAGATCAGGAATTTCAATCCATCATTCATCCAGATATGTTAGACGGAAAAATCATCCAAGGGGTGTCTTAAGTTTTGGTGATGTCTTTTATCTTACGAGGTCAACTTGACATTTAGAAGGGAGAAGAAGATGAAAAAATTAAAATTTAAACTCACTTACTACTGGTATAAACTCCTCATGAAGCTAGGTCTTAAGAGTGATGAGATTTATTATATTGGTGGTAGTGAGGCGCTGCCGCCGCCATTATCAAAGGATGAAGAGCAGGAACTGCTTGTCAAATTACCAAAAGGTGATCAAACAGCAAGGGCCATCCTGATTGAAAGAAATTTGCGGTTGGTGGTCTACATCGCAAGAAAATTTGAAAACACAGGGATTAATATTGAGGATTTAATTAGTATTGGAACTATTGGTCTAATTAAGGCAGTCAATACATTTAACCCAGAAAAAAAGATCAAGCTTGCGACGTATGCTTCGAGATGTATTGAAAACGAGATTTTGATGTATTTGCGCCGAAATAATAAAATTCGTTCAGAAGTGTCGTTTGATGAGCCGCTCAACATTGATTGGGACGGAAATGAACTGCTTTTATCAGACGTACTTGGAACAGATGATGATATTATCACACGGGATATTGAAGCAAATGTAGATAAAAAACTTTTGAAAAAAGCGCTGGAGCAATTAAATGACCGTGAAAAACAGATCATGGAGCTCAGATTCGGCTTGGTTGGCGGTGAGGAAAAAACCCAAAAAGATGTCGCTGACATGCTAGGCATTTCCCAGTCGTATATTTCAAGGCTTGAAAAAAGAATTATTAAACGATTACAAAAAGAATTTAACAAAATGGTCTAAAAAAATTTTTAAAAAAGCTCTGTCCCTCTGCTGTCAAAGGAATCAACTTCTTTTCTCATGATTCTCGTCATCACTCGTGCATATTTTTCCATCCCAAGGAGATACTGAACTTTGTACAACAGCTCCTGTAGGGAGGGAAAAAAGTGTCCAGAAATAAAGTGGAAATCTGCGGAGTCGACACCTCCAAACTGCCTGTTCTGAAAAACGAAGAGATGAGAAAATTGTTCAGACAGCTGCAAGATGAGGGTGACGATACAGCAAGAGAAAAGCTAGTCAATGGCAATTTGCGGTTGGTTTTAAGTGTGATTCAGCGTTTTAACAACAGAGGCGAGTATGTGGATGATCTCTTCCAAGTAGGCTGTATCGGATTAATGAAATCAATTGATAATTTTGATTTAAGCCACAATGTCAGATTTTCAACTTATGCGGTCCCTATGATCATAGGAGAAATCCGTCGATACTTGCGTGATAACAACCCAATTCGGGTGTCTCGTTCACTAAGAGATATTGCCTACAAAGCGCTTCAGGTTCGTGAGAGGCTGATTAGTGAGACAAGCAAGGAGCCAACGGCAGAAGACATTGCCAAAGTGCTGGAAGTGCCTCATGAGGAAATTGTCTTTGCCCTAGATGCGATTCAAGATCCTGTTTCTTTGTTTGAACCGATCTATAATGACGGAGGAGATCCGATTTATGTGATGGATCAAATTAGTGATGATCGGAACAAAGACACACAATGGGTAGAGGAATTGGCCTTAAAAGAGGGAATGCGCCGACTGAATGATCGAGAAAAAATGATTCTTCGCAAACGCTTCTTCCAAGGAAAAACGCAAATGGAAGTCGCTGAAGAGATCGGGATTTCTCAAGCACAAGTCTCAAGACTTGAAAAAGCAGCCATCAAACAAATGAATAAAAACATCTTTTAAAGCCGCCGCTTCATGTGCGGCTTTTTTCATTCTTGGAAAGAGCACGTCTCTAGTATTGACTCTGTTATTTTTTTCATTTAATCTGTTTTTAACAAATGTTATTTAAGATATCATTTGTTAGGAAACACTTAAGCGGAAAGAAGGGTTATTATGACATTCCATGATGAAAGAAGGCTGCTCATTAAGGTTGCGCATATGTATTATGAAGAAGGCGCCACTCAATCTAAAATAGCAGAAGCGGTTGGGGTTAGCCGTTCGCTCATATCGAAATATTTGGCAAAAGCACGTGAAGCAGGAATCGTGGAAATCATTATTCATGATGAAATGAATCAACAATATGGATCTTTAGAAAGAAAAATAGAGCGGAAATACGGGCTGCGAGAAGTCGTCTGTGTGGAAACGCTCAGCCAAGAAACAACAAAAAGCCGAATCGGCGCTGCGGCGGCTGGTTTTTTATTAAAAGTCATGAAGGATGGACAAGTCATCGGTTTTTCCTCAGGAACCACTTTGCATGAAATGGCGAAAGCGCTTACGTCAGTTCAGCATTACCCATCTGTGACATTTGTTCCGCTTGTCGGGGGTGTGGGAAACGAAGATGTTGATATCCATGCCAATTATATTATTGCGAGATGCACAGAGGCACTCAAATCTAAATGTGAGTTTTTACATGTGCCTGTCATGCTTGATACGAAAGAAGCGAAGGATGTACTAATTCGGCAGCCGTCAATCAAAAAAGTGATTGAACTAGGAGAATCATCAAATATTGCGGTTGTCGGGATTGGCGGGGTTCCGCAGCATTCAACGATGGTGAAATCTTATATGACAAGCGGTGAGGAGGATATTCTTCAAGCGAAGGATGTAGCGGGTGACATTTGCTATAACTTTATTGATCACCAAGGGGAAGTGTATCCTCACCCATGGAACGACAGGGTAATGGGCATAAGCCCGCAAAAGCTGAAAGAAATCCCGCTTGTCATTGGTGTCGCTGGAGGAGAAGAAAAAGTTGAAGCGATCCGGGCAGCATTAGAAGGTGGATTAATACATGTATTAATTACGGATGAACGAACAGGAGATGCCTTATTAAAGTAAACTACCTAATATGATTAGGTAGTTTTTTTGAGTCTTTAGACTCAAAAAAATTGAAAATTTTATCGATTTTAGCTTGACACAAAGTTGACACATCATATAAACTAAGTTCATAACAAATGATAAATAAAATAACAAATGTTACAAGAAACAGATTTTTGTTAATTTTTATAACATTTGTTAAAAGTTTCAGATTATTTTTCTAGCAATCTACCCGAGAAGCAAGAAAACCTGAAAGGATGATTTAGATGTCAATCTATCAACAGTTGTTAGCTCGAGAACGCAGTGGAGATCCAATCAAAGTGGGAATTATTGGGGCAGGCCAAATGGGCTTTGGACTTATTTCACAAATTTCTAAAATTCCAGGCATGATTGTAGCAGGTGTTTGTGATATTCACCTTAGTGCAGCAGAGAAGGCAGCGAATTTTTACAAGCAGCATGCGAAGCCGCATCAAATGGTCGTCACAAATGATTATAGAGAAGTGATTCAATCAGATTTTGTGGAAGTTGTCGTAGATGCAACAGGAGTGCCAGAGGTCGGAGCAAACATTTCTTTGGAAGCGCTTAATTCAAAGAAACATCTCGTTCTTTTAAATGTAGAAGTTGATATTACCATCGGTTTGGTGATGCATAAATTATTCACAAATGCAGGACTTGTTTATTCTGGATCAGCTGGAGACGAACCGGCAGCAACACTAGAATTATATGAATTTGCAAAAACAATGGGACTTGAGGTGCTCGTTGCTGGGAAAGGCAAGAACAACCCATTCTTCCCAGAAGCAAATCCAGATACGTGTAAAGCAGAAGCAGATAGTAAACATATGAGTGCACATATGCTCGCTGCCTTCCAAGACGGAACAAAAACAATGGCAGAAATGAACTTATTAAGTAACGCGACAGGGCTTTTGCCAGATAAAGTCGGTATGCACGGAGTCGAAGCAAATTTAGAGAATGTAGCAGATAAATTGAATCAAAAACAACAAGGCGGCGTGCTCGATCACTTCGGAGTCGTTGAATATGTAAATGGACTTGCTCCAGGCGTATTCGTTATCGTCAAGAGTGATCTAGAGCCAGTAGATGAAGAGCTTCGTTACTTAAAAGTTGGAAAAGGTCCTCACTACACGCTTTACCGTCCTTTCCACTTAGCGAGTCTTGAAACACCTGTTACCATCGCAAAAGCGGTCTTACAGCATGATTCATCGATCCACCCGATTGGTGTACCAGTGTCAGAAACAGTCGCTGTTGCGAAAAGAGATATTAAAGCAGGGGAATCACTTGACGGAATTGGCGGATACTCCGTAAGAGGTGTACTTGAAACGCATCAAGACATGAAAACGAACGGTCACATTCCAATTGGCTTAATCAGCGGAAAAGTTGTAGCGAAAAAAGACATCAAATTAGGACAGTTCCTTACTCATGATGATGTAGAGCTTGATTCAAACACAACCGTCTGGAAGCTGCGTTCATTACAAGATCACTTATTTCAATCATAAGGACGTGAAGCTATGGAAAAATTAGCAATCGTACTTTGTATCATTCTCATAGTGCAGTATGGGTTATCTTTTATTCAAATCAAGTATTACCGCAAAAGCATGGACTCACTGATTGATGACTACAGAGGGAAACAAGGCTATCACTTATTTTCAGGAATGGAACGGCGCAAAGTTGGCCCTGGGGCCATTGCGCTCATCATTGTGGATGAATCGTATATCATTCAAAAATGTCATGTGCTTGGCGGCGTGTCGATCTTATCTAAATTTAAAGAAGTCCCTGCATATGAAGGCAAGCATGTAGGGGCTGTGCTGGACGAGCACCACATGATGAAGAAAACGTTGAAAAAGCGCAAAAAAGCGCCAGCTGTCATGCAAGCACTTTCCATGGCGGCTGAACAGGCACTTGTCTCGATTTCGAAAAAAAATATAACAAATGTGAACTAAAGAAAGGGGAGATGAAACATGGAATGGATTCAATGGTTTGGAGAGCACTTTATCGGCATGTTTGAAGCCGGCGGAAAGCAGTTCATGGGTCTGATTACAGGTATCGTTCCAACGCTTGTTGTGTTACTTACTTTCACTTATGCTGTCATGAAATTTATTGGAGAAGAGCGAGTGAATAGAGCCATTCAGTTTGCAGCGAAATATACCATTTTGCGCTACACGTTAATGCCGATCTTATCTGTTCTTATTTTGACAAACCCAATGGCTTATACGTTTGGCCGCTTCTTACCTGAAAAACAAAAACCAGCATTCTATGATTCAGCTGTTTCATTTGTTCATCCGGTGACATCACTGTTCCCGTATGCCAACGCAGGAGAACTATTTGTCTACTTAGGAATTGCGAACGGGATTAAAGAAGCTGGATATTCAATGTCAGAGCTTGCTGTTCGTTACTTCTTAGTCGGGATCGTCGTCATTTTACTACGCGGAATCATTACTGAATGGATTACAAAATATTTAGCAGGAAAAATGAAAGCGAATTCACAATAGGGGAGGGTTAGACATGACAAACCACAAAGTATTTGTTGCAAAAGGTGCTGGCGGATGGGGAGAAGGCTTAGAGCTTGAACCAACTGGTAAAAGAAGAAAGGTTGTTTCCATTACAGGGGGAGGCATTCACCCGGTTGCACGTAAAATTGCAGAAATGACAGGGACAGAAGCATGTGACGGCTTTAAAAACTCTATACCAGAAGATGAAATGATGTGTGTTGTCATTGACTGCGGGGGAACGGCGCGAATCGGACTTTATCCAATGAAACGCATTCCAACTGTAGACGTTTTGGCATCCTCTCCTTCTGGGCCGCTTGCTAAACATATTACAGAAGATATCTTCGTATCAGGCGTAACAGAAAAAGATATTTCCTATGCAGAAGCATCTGATGGTGAGTCGAAAGCAGAAGGTCAGGAAAACAGTGAGTCGATTGACAAAGAGAATTTCAAAGAAACGTATGCAAAGCTGAAAGAGGAAAATATTGAGCGGCAGGAAAAAGGCAATTTCCTGATGAGATTCTCACGCGGAATCGGGAAAGTCACCGGTACGTTCTACCAGGCCGGCCGTGATTCTGTTGATATGCTTTTGAAAAACATTATTCCATTCATGGCATTTGTCAGTATGTTAATTGGAATTATCAATTATACAAAAATCGGTGATCTGATTGCCCATTTTCTATCACCTTTGGCAGGATCTCTTTGGGGGCTTTTACTGCTCGTTGTGGTCTGTACACTGCCGTTCCTATCACCTGTCTTAGGACCTGGTGCAGTCATTGCCCAAGTCATCGGTGTTCTGATTGGTAGTCAAATTGCACTAGGAAACATTCCGCCTCAATTTGCACTTCCTGCACTATTTGCCATCAACGGTCAAGTAGGGTGTGATTTTATTCCAGTGGGGCTGTCACTTGGTGAAGCGAAGCCGGAAACGGTACAATATGGGGTACCAGCTGTTTTGTATAGCCGTCTTATTACAGGGGTTCTATCTGTTGTGATCGCATACGTTGCCAGCTTCGGTATGTATTAAACGTATTAAAGGAGGAATCGAGATACATGGTAACACAATCTGTTGTAAAAGAAATTGGGATCTTAGTCCCGCAATTTAAAGAAGATAAGCTGATTGTTTTATTTGGACCCGCAGCGCCGCAGGAATTAAGAGATATGTCTGTCATTCATGAGTTCGAACATCTAGAAGAAGAGCCGCTGAAGCTAGGCGGAACCATTCAAGTGGGCGATCAAACGTACACGATCACAGCCCTCGGCAATAAAGCAAATGACAACTTTAAAGAGCTCGGCCATATTTCGATCTACTTCCAAGAGCCGTTTGATGATGTATTACCAGGAGCTGTTTTTGCATCACCGCACACGTTTCCTGATATAAAAGAAGGCGTACGAATTGAAATTTCGTAACCTTGTAAAAAAGCTGTTCCTAAATTGGAGCAGCTTTTTTATATGAGGTTTACCAGAAAGAGCATTTACGATATGCTGTAAACATTCATTATTTGTATATTCAGAATTTTTACTCAGGAGGAAGTTATAGTGTCACTTGAATTGAAGAATGTTTCGTTAAAAAGAAATGGGAAATGGCTGCTGCAGTCTGTTGACTGGCTGGTAAATAAGCAGGAACACTGGGTGCTTTACGGTTTAAATGGTGCGGGAAAAACCGCTTTATTAAATATGCTCTGCTCCTATTATTTCCCCACGTCAGGCGAGATGACAGTGCTGGGACATGTCTTTGGCAAGGAAGCTCTTGGTGAAAAGCTCAGGAGGAAAATTGGTCTCATCTCAGCGGGACTTGAAAAGAAATTACACAGAGACGACAATGCATTTGAAATTGTTTTGAGCGGCGCATTTGCTTCTATCGGGCTTTATGAAACCCCAACAGATGAAATGAGAGAGAAAGCCATTGATCTATTAAAAGCGTTTGGTTCATTCAAATATGCCAACAGAACATATGAAACCCTCTCACAGGGAGAGAAGCAAAAAGTCTTGATTGCGAGAGCTTTAATGAATGATCCGCAGCTCTTGATTTTAGATGAACCTGTGACGGGTCTTGACTTTTTAGCAAGAGAGCAAGTGCTGGAGACCATCTCATTTATTGCAGCAAAGCCTGATGCGCCTACTTTGCTCTATACGACCCATCATGCAGAGGAGATTCTGCCTGTTTTTCAGCACACCTTATTATTAAAAGATGGAGCTGTTTTTGATCAAGGAGAAACGAAAGAAATGATGACAAGCGGCTTGCTTTCTTCTTTTTTTGAATGTCCTGTAGATGTCATGTGGAGAAATGGCCGCCCGCATTTAAGCAAATTGTAGATAAAAGAAACTATTGGTCTGCGTCCCTGCTTTTCCATCATACATATTATAGTAGAAAACGAAAGGCGGGGAAGGACAGATGATCAGTATTTCTGAATTCCAAATCAAGGATGTCGTCGATGTATCCAGCGGGAAAAAACTAGGCACCATTGGGGACATTGATATTAATGTCACAAGCGGTAAAATCCAAGCGATTATTATTGGCGGCACAGGTAAAATGATGGGATTTTTCGGAAAAGAAGAGGAAATGATTGTCCCATGGCGAAATATAGTAAAAATTGGCGAAGATGTGATACTTGTCCGCTTGTCTTCTTAATTCGTATAATTCCTCAATGAATCATTCAATTTTTCCTTAAAACAAACTCTTCATTCTTAGCAAACAATGTCTTTTTCGGGTAAAAAGATTACGTTTTCATATCAATTTGTAAAAAAACCTGCAGAAAGGGCACATTTGAGTGTAATATTTAATGAATCCCACTAACTGTCTATGCATGTCTTGTGGTAAAATAGGAGCGAAATAAAGAGAGATGAATGAAAGGTGGGAGGCAGCTTTGACATACAAATATGACCCCTTTCAGCAGAAATCACCATATGCAATGACCATTCATGATTGGACGAACATGACATGTTCTGGTAAAGAGGTATTGGCCGGGTTTACAACAAAAAATGGCGGCTTCAGCCTACCTCCATATCAATCATTGAACACTGGACTCCATGTAGGAGATGATGCTTCTAGTGTTCAAAGGAATCGTCAAGTCATAGCAGATGCTGCTGCTGTGCCGCTCTCTGATTGGGTGTTTGCAGACCAAACACACGAGGATCGCATCCTGAAAGCCACCAAGGAGCAAAGAGGAAGAGGAAGTCTTCATTATCATGAGGCACTGCCTGGTACAGACGGTTTATATACGTCTGAGACGAACATGATGCTCGCTCTTTGTTTCGCTGATTGTGTTCCGCTTTATTTTCTAGCTCCGCAAAACGGATTAATTGGAACGGCTCATGCCGGCTGGAAAGGAACCGTCAAGCAAATTGGTGCAAAGATGGTTGATGTATGGGTCAGCCAAGAAGGTGCCAAGGCCGATCATATTCAAGTCGTCATTGGACCATCCATTGGCAGCTGCTGCTACATAGTCGATGACGCAGTCATGGATCAAGTGAAACAGCTTCCTTTTTCAACAGAGGATGTGTATTCCGAGATTTCACCAGGACAATATAAAATTGATTTGAAAACATTAAACAAAAACGTATTGCTTCATGCAGGAATAAAAGAAGAAAACATACATGTTAGTTCGATGTGCACAAGCTGCAATGATCAGCTTTTCTTCTCACACCGGCGTGATCAAGGGAAAACAGGACGTATGATGTCTTTTGTCGGGTTTAAGGAGGCATAAGTGCAATTGAATGTACGAGAGAATCTCAGACAAATAAATGAACAAATACACGAAGCATGTAAAAGAGCCGGTAGACAACCAGCAGATGTATCGGTCGTCGCTGTGACAAAGTATGTCTCCATTGAACGAGCACAAGAAGCCAAAGAAGCAGGAATTATGCACTTTGGTGAAAATCGTGACCAAGGGTTACTTGAAAAGCAGGCGGCCATAACCGATGAAAACATTAGCTGGCACTTCATCGGCAGTTTACAGACGCGAAAAGTGAAATCTGTCATTCAGACAATCGACTATTTACATTCGCTTGACAGAATGTCCCTTGCGAATGAAATTGAAAAAAGAGCGGATCATACGGTTCGCTGTTTTGTACAAGTGAACACATCACTTGAGGAGTCAAAACACGGCTTGCAAAGCGAAGACGTGATTCCATTTGTGAAACAGCTGGCTGATTTCAAACACATTGAAGTGGCTGGGCTGATGACAATGGCTCCATTTACAGATGATCACACTGTGATTCGCAACTGTTTTAAAACATTAAAAAACCTTCAAGAAGAGGTAAAACTTCTTAACCAAGTAAATGCACCTTGTCAGCATTTATCGATGGGCATGTCAAATGATTTTGAAATCGCAATTGAAGAAGGTGCGACATTCGTTCGGATTGGCTCTTCACTTGTTGGAAATGAAACAGGAGGTGCGTGACATGAGCATAAAAAATAAGTTTAAAAGCTTTTTCACTCTCGACGATGAAGAGTATGAGTACGAATATATTGATGAAGAAAGAGAACCCGTTCAAGAAGAAAAAGGAACGAAGGACAAAGCAGCATTTCAAGATCGTCCGCAGACAGGAAAACAAAATGTCGTCAGCTTGCAAAGCGTGCAAAAATCCTCTAAAGTGGTGTTAAGTGAGCCGCGTGTTTATGCAGAGGCGCAGGAGATTGCAGACCATATTAAAAACAGACGTGCAGTCGTCGTGAATTTGCAGCGCATTCAGCATGATCAAGCAAAGCGAATCATTGACTTCTTAAGCGGAACCGTTTATGCAATCGGTGGAGACATCCAGCGTATTGGCTCGAATATATTCCTCTGCACACCTGATAATGTAGATGTATCTGGTACAATATCAGAGCTATTGACAGAGGAAGAACCTCAGAGGTGGTAAATCATAGTGATTCTAAATTTCATTTTTAATATTTTAGGAACGGTATTAACGATTTACTCATTCGCGATTATTATTTACATCTTTATGTCATGGGTGCCATCTGCAAGAGAAACTGTGTTTGGCCGTTTTCTGACAAATATTTGCGAACCGTATTTAGAACCATTTCGTAAAATTATTCCGCCAATCGGCATGATTGACATCTCGCCGATTGTGGCATTGCTTGTGATTCGTTTTGCATCATCATATGGACTAACTGGTCTTTACAATATGATTGTGCGCTTCATGTAAACAGGCTGCCGGGCTTGGCACTGCCAGGCTCTTTTACATAAGAGGGGAACAAAATGAGCGATATCTATCAGCATTTTAGAAAAGACGAACAGCCATTTGTCGACCAAGTGTTAGGCTGGAAAAAAATCGCACTCGACCAATATCGAATGAAATTAACAGATTTCCTTGATCCGCGTGAGCAATTTATTACTGAGTCCGTCATCCAGCATGGCGAAGAACTTGGAATCATGTTTTTTGGCGGGTATGAGGGAGCGGAGCGCAAAAGAGCTCTCATTTATCCTGATTATTTAGAACCTTCTATTCAAGATGTTGAGCTGTCATATTTTCAGGTGAACTATGCGAAAAAGTTTATTTCCTTAGAACACCCGAAGCTTCTCGGCTCATTGATTGGGACAGGCTTGAAGCGTCAAAAATTCGGAGATCTATTATTTTCAGAGGAAGATGTGCAGTTTATTTGTACAAGTGATGTCGCCGATTTTGTGCGGGCGCAGCTGACACATGTCGGCAGAGCCTCCGTTTCATTAGAGGAAATCACGCAGGCAGAAATAAAGCCAGTGATGACGAAGACTGATATCAAAGAAGATACCATTTCTTCACTTCGGCTTGATGCTGTATGTGCTGCTGTCAGCCGTCAGTCTCGGCAGAAAGCACAGCTTTTAGTCAAAAATGGGCTTGTCAAAGTCAATTGGAAAGTCACTGAGGACCCTTCCTTTACAATCGGTGAAGGCGATCAGCTCTCTGTTCGGGGATTTGGCCGCTTTAGCCTCAAAACGATTGATGGGAAGACCAAAAAAGATAAATTCAAAGTAACATTTGAGCTTCTGACATAACGAACTTGAATCTGGAGGTGGCGAGGTTGCCATTAACACCTAATGATATTCATAATAAAACGTTCACAAAAAGCTTTCGGGGCTATGACGAAGACGAAGTAAACGAGTTTTTAAGCCAAGTACGTAAAGACTATGAGATCGTACTTCGTAAAAAGAATGAGCTTGAAGACAAAGTAAACGAGCTTGACGAAAGACTAGGTCATTTTGCAACAATTGAAGAGACATTAAACAAATCGATTCTTGTGGCGCAGGAAGCAGCAGAAGACGTAAAGCGTCATTCTGATAAAGAAGCAAAATTGATTATTCGTGAAGCAGAGAAAAATGCAGACCGTATTATCAACGAAGCGCTGTCAAAATCAAGAAAAATTGCGATGGAAATCGAAGAGCTGAAGAAACAGTCGAAGGTCTTTAGAACTCGTTTCCAAATGCTCATCGAAGCACAGCTTGATCTTCTGAAAAATGACGATTGGGATCATTTACTGGAATATGAAGTAGAC
Organism: Bacillus sp. I-2; assembly: GCF_001974945.1. Classification (NCBI taxonomy): domain Bacteria; kingdom Bacillati; phylum Bacillota; class Bacilli; order Caryophanales; family Bacillaceae; genus Bacillus; species Bacillus sp. I-2. The sequence goes on from NZ_LZRW01000011.1 coordinate 133,780, forward strand.
GCTGTCTTTGACGAAAAAGAATAAGCGCATCATCTTGACATGACGTGCTCATGTTGCATATAATACCATCATAAATTAACAAGAGATAAACGTTTGAAAGGGACACTCGCAGCTGTCACATGCGTAATAAAGCGAATCAGGGATGGTGGAAGCCTGACATTACGAGACGCTGCAATGAGATCACCCCTTTAGTTCCTTTTCTGAAAAAACCAGTAAGAAAAGGCGTCTGATCACGTTACGATTTTTGAGTGGATAAGCGGCTCTTTCATATCGCTTGTCTAAAAGGGTGGTACCGCGAGACAAGCCTTCTCGTCCCTTATGGGATGAGAGGGCTTTTTTTATTGTTTTTTAATCAGAATTTGCATGTGGAGGAATGGGTATGAACTACAAAGACACCTTATTAATGCCGAAAACAGAATTCCCGATGAGAGGGAACTTGCCGAACAAAGAGCCTGAAATCCAAGAGGAGTGGGCAGAGAAAGACATCTATCAAATGGTTTTAGAGCGGACTAAAGGACGCCCGACGTTTATTTTGCATGATGGACCTCCATATGCGAATGGTGACATTCATATGGGGCATGCACTTAATAAAATCCTAAAAGATTTTATCGTCCGTTTTAAATCAATGAACGGATACCATGCACCGTACGTACCGGGCTGGGATACACACGGCTTACCAATTGAAACAGCTCTTACTAAAAATAAAAAAGTCAAACGCAAAGAAATGTCTACAGCAGAATTCCGCAAACTATGCGAGGAGTATGCTTGGAAGCAAATTGAAGGTCAGCGCAGCCAGTTTAAGCGATTAGGCGTTAGAGCAGACTGGGACAATCCATATGTCACATTAAAGCCTGAATACGAAGCACAGCAAATCCTTGTCTTTGGTGAAATGGCGAAGAGAGGCTATATCTATAAAGGATTAAAGCCTGTTAACTGGTCTCCTTCAAGTGAATCAGCCCTCGCTGAAGCGGAAATTGAATATAAAGACAAACGTTCACCATCGATTTACGTTTCGTTTAAAGTAAAAGATGGCAAAGGCGTTCTTGAAAACGGCGAACAATTCATTATCTGGACAACAACACCTTGGACGCTTCCTGCAAACCTTGGCATTTGTGTTCATCCAAACTTAGAGTACAGTGTTCTTCAAGTCGGTGCTGAGCGTTATGTCGTTGCATCTGAACTGGTTGAACAAGTAGTAAAAACACTCGGCTTTGAAGAATACGAAGTTGTGAAAACATTAAAAGGTAAAGAATTAGATAAAATCGTTGCAGCACATCCAATTTACGATAGAGATTCTCTTGTGATGCTTGGCGATCACGTGACAACTGATGCGGGAACAGGCTGTGTTCACACAGCACCAGGCCACGGGGAAGATGACTTTATTGTCGGTATGAAATACGGTCTTGATGTGCTCTGTCCAGTAGATGAAAAAGGTGTGATGACAGATGAGGCGCCTGGTTTTGAAGGACTATTCTATGAGGATGCTAATAAAGCCATCACAGAACAGCTAGAAGCAAAAGGTGCGCTGAAAAAGCTCGACTTTATCACGCACTCCTACCCGCATGACTGGAGAACGAAAAAACCAACGATTTATCGTGCGACAGCTCAGTGGTTTGCATCCATTAAAGATTTTAGAGAAGCGTTATTAGACAATATTAAAGAAACAAAATGGGTTCCAGCATGGGGAGAAACACGTCTGTTCAATATGGTGCGTGACAGAGGTGACTGGTGTATTTCAAGACAGCGTGTATGGGGCGTTCCAATTCCGGTCTTTTATGCGGAAAATGGTGAGCCGATCATCACGGACGAAACCATTCAGCATGTATCTCAATTATTTAGAGAGCATGGCTCGAATATTTGGTTTGAAAAAGAAGCAAAAGAGCTATTGCCAGAAGGCTTTACACATCCAGGCAGCCCGAATGGTGAATTCACAAAAGAGCAGGACATCATGGATGTATGGTTTGATTCCGGTTCTTCTCACCAAGCTGTTTTAGAAGAAAGAGACGACCTAGTCCGTCCGGCAGATCTTTACCTTGAAGGCTCTGACCAATATCGCGGCTGGTTTAACTCCTCTTTATCAACAGCAGTTGCTGTCACTGGAAAAGCACCATATAAAGGTGTCCTAAGCCATGGCTTCACGCTTGATAAAGAAGGACGTAAGATGAGTAAATCATTAGGCAATACGATTGATCCAACGAAGGTCGCGAAGCAGCTTGGTGCAGAGATTCTTAGACTTTGGGTATCTTCTGTCAACTATCAAGCCGATCATCCAGTGTCTGATGATATTTTGAAACAAGTAGCAGAAGTCTATCGTAAGATCCGTAACACCTTCCGCTTCCTGCATGGGAACTTATTTGACTTTGACCCAGCAGTTAATGCCGTGCCGGTAGAAGAGCTTCGCGAAGTGGATCAATACATCATGATCAAATTAAACAAATTGATTGATAAAGTGAAAAAAGCTTATGATGATTACGAATTTGCGGTCGTCTATCATGCGATTCACAATTTCTGTACGATTGAGCTCAGCTCTTTCTATCTCGATTTTGCAAAGGATGTCGTCTACATTGAGCATGCCGATCATCCAGACCGCCGCAGCATGCAGACTATCTTCTACGAAACATTAATGGCTTTAGTGAAGCTGACTGCACCAATTCTTCCGCATACCGCAGATGAATTATGGAGCCACTTAAGCTTTGTTGAAGAGCCAAGTGTTCAGTTAACAGATATGCCAGAAGGTGTGCTAGTTCCTCAAGCTGAAGCGACAGAAGCGAAGTTTGACCGCTTTATGGAAGTACGTGACGATGTGCTAAAAGCGCTGGAGATTGCGCGTAACGAGAAAGTCATCGGACGTTCACTTGAAGCAAGTGTGACGCTTTATGCGACAGATGAAGTGAAAAACCTTCTTGCATCCATTAAAGAAGATGTGAAGCAGCTCTTTATCATCTCTGAATTAACGGTAGAAGATGAGCAGCATGCAGATGCATCAGCGCCTGAATATACATCAGGACGAATTGTGGTTCAAAAAGCAGAAGGAGAACTATGCGAGCGTTCCCGCATTATTTCAAAAGACGTTGGTGCAAATCCGAAATACCCAACATTGTCGCTGAAAAATGCTGAAATCGTGGAGAAATATTACCAAAATTAACAATGCGATATCACAAGCTGGCGCCCCGTCATATGCGGGGCGTTTTCTTTTATGAGAAAATGACAGCGTTTAGAACGAAAGGAAAAATCTTATGGCTTTAAAGTAACCAGGCGGGGCAACAATATGATTATCACGACAGGGCAGGAGTTGAAATAGCGACATGAATGGCGATCTAGAGACGATTTACACGGAACTCCTTCAAATGAAAGAAGAGCTGCAATCTAAACTGTTTGAATACGCATCATTTCGTTCACCCGCTGAGCATGTCACATTGAATGAGGTCAAAACGACCACACTTCTTTATCACATCAAAGAAGAGCTGCAAGATGTGTCTCTCGCTATTGCAAAAATCGAACAAGGAACCTATGGCATATGTGAGGCAACAGGAGATGTGATTCCGCTTGAACAAATGAGTATTCTTCCTACCGCTCGCACGGCTGACGACTTTTTATATCATAAGCAATACGAGAAAAAAGCATTCACTCCTTATCCTTACGAATCAAATGATTCTCATTTTGAAGCCTTCCACATGTAGGGAGGTTTTTGTCTGTCAACTAAAGTTTCTTTACTCCTTCCTGTTTTCTTGATAAAATGCTTAAAGATCAAAGTATGAAGATGGAGGAACGTGAGTGTTCTATTACATAATCGCATTCGTTATCATTTGTTTAGACCAATTAACAAAATGGCTCATTGTCAAAAATATGATGCTCGGTGATTCTGTTCCAGTCATTGATGGATTCTTTTATATCACGTCTCACCGAAATTCAGGAGCCGCATGGGGAATTCTCCAAGGGCAAATGTGGTTTTTCTATGTGATCACACTCGTTGTTATTGCGGGAATTGTTTATTACTTACAAAAACATGGACAAAAGGACAAGCTGCTGGGAGTAGCGCTGGCCTTAATGCTTGGCGGAGCGATCGGAAACTTTATCGACCGTATTTTCCGTCAGGAAGTGGTTGATTTTGCTCATTTCGTATTTGGGGATTATCACTACCCAATCTTTAATATTGCAGATTCTTCTCTCTGTGTAGGGGTTATTCTGCTCTTCATTCAAATGCTGTTAGATGGAAAGAAAAATAAGGAGTCAACTACATGAATCAAGTAAATATTGCCGTTTCAGAAGAACAAACGAGTGAACGGCTAGATAAATTTCTAAGCACGACAGAACCAGAATGGTCAAGAACCCAAGTCCAGCAATGGGTAAAAGATGGGCTGATCGAAGTAAACGGGAAACAAGTAAAGGCCAATTACAAAGTACAAGCTGGGGATCAAATCAAAGTGGAGATTCCAGATCCGGAAGCGCTAGATGTAGAAGCAGAACCAATGGATCTTGATATTTATTATGAGGATGCAGATGTGTTAGTCGTAAATAAACCACGAGGAATGGTCGTTCATCCAGCGCCGGGTCATGTGTCAGGAACACTTGTAAATGGACTGATGGCACATTGCAAAGACTTATCAGGGATTAACGGTGTGATGCGTCCTGGAATTGTCCACCGAATTGATAAAGATACGTCTGGGCTGTTAATGGTCGCAAAAAACGATATGGCACATGAGTCACTCGTTAATCAGCTGGTGGCTAAAACTGTCACTAGAAAGTATACAGCTGTTGTCCACGGTATTATCCAGCATGATACAGGCACAATTGATGCACCAATTGGCAGAGACAAAAAAGACCGCCAAAGCATGACGGTCACAAAAGAAAATGCAAAACAGGCCGTTACTCACTTTGATGTGATTGAACGCTTTAAAGACTTTACGGTTGTCGAATGCCGTCTTGAAACGGGAAGAACACACCAAATTCGTGTTCATATGAAATATATCGGCTACCCTCTTGCAGGAGATCCGAAATATGGGCCGAGAAAAACAGTCGATTTTAATGGACAGCTGCTGCATGCAGGTGTTTTAGGATTTGATCATCCTAGAACAGGAGAATATATCGAGTTCACAGCACCAATTCCAGCTGATATGCGAGGCTTTATCGATTCATTAAGAAATAACGATTGACAGGCCGTTCTTTTTTTGAAATAATAAACAAAGAAATTGAGATTCTTTAAAACAGTCCAGAGAGGCTGAGAAGGATAACGGATCAATTTGTGCACGCGTATGCACAAATGAACGCCCCTCTCTGCCCTTTGCAGAAGGGGCTTTTTATTTGTCAAAAAGAGGTGTAATAGATGGAACAAAAAGCAGTCATTCTTGATGAACAAGCGATTAGACGAGCGCTTACCCGAATTGCACATGAAATGATTGAGCGCAACAAAGGGATGAAGGATGTCATCCTTGCCGGGATCAAGACAAGAGGCATACATCTTGCTAAGCGCCTTGCAGAGCGCATCGAGCAAATTGAAGGGAATCCAGTCACTGTGGGTGAACTTGATATTACGCTATACCGTGATGACCTGACAAAAAAGACAGACAACCAAGACCCGCTTGTAAAGGGTGCAGACATACCAGCTGACATTAATGACAAAACACTCATTGTTGTTGACGATGTCCTATTTACAGGCAGAACCGTGAGAGCAGCTATGGATGCCCTTGTGGATGTAGGAAGACCATCTTCCATTCAACTGGCTGTGCTTGTCGACCGAGGACACCGGGAGCTGCCGATTCGAGCGGATTATATCGGGAAAAACATTCCGACTTCAAAAGCAGAGACAGTCATGGTTCAGCTCAATGAAGTAGATCAAAACGACCTTGTCGCTATATATGAAAAATAACCTTTTTAAATGCATTCCAGAGAGTTTGCAAAGAGGGCAATAACAGAGACACCGAGCACACGGCTAACATGACGTGTCCGGTTTATCTAGGCCTCTTTGCGCATACTCGCAAAGAGGCTTTTTTAATGAAAAAGGACACATCTAGGAGGAAAATCATGAGTCAGCAAAAAGCCAATTTAGGCATTCGAGATATCCCAAAACCATTCACATGGCTGTCACTTAGCCTGCAGCATTTGTTTGCGATGTTTGGTGCGACCATTCTTGTACCAAAAATCATTGATATGAGTCCAGCCGTCGCGCTCATCTCAAGCGGTGTGGGAACGATTGTTTACTTAATTATCACAAGAGGACAAATTCCGGCGTATCTTGGATCTTCCTTTGCCTTCATCGCCCCCATACTGAATGTGAAAGCAACGGGCGGCTCTGGAGCCGCAATGGTTGGCGCCTTCATGGCGGGTGTCGCTTATGCACTCATCGCCCTATTCATTAAATGGCTCGGCACAGGCTGGCTGATGAAGCTTCTGCCGCCGGTTGTCGTAGGACCAGTCATTATGGTCATCGGACTCGGACTCGCTGGAACAGCAGTCAACATGGCGATGTATGTTGATCCGAATGCAACCGAGCTTGTTTACAGCCTCAAGCACTTAATGGTCGCTGGCTTCACACTGGCTGTCACCATTATCAGTATGATTTTCCTAAGAGGATTCCTTAGCTTAATCCCAGTATTAATCGGCATCATCAGCGGCTATCTCTTTGCCTTAACACAAGGCATTGTGAACTTCCAGCCGGTCATTGACGCAAAATGGTTTGCTGTACCAGACTTTGTCGTGCCATTTGTCGACTATACACCTGCTGTGACCTTAAGCATTCTCACAGTGATGGTACCGGTTGCCTTTGTGACAATGTCTGAGCATATCGGCCACCAAGTGGTGTTAAGTAAGGTCGTAGGACAAGATTTTATTAAAAAACCAGGTCTTCACCGCTCCATTTTAGGAGACAGTGCGGCGACGATCTTCGCTTCACTTATTGGCGGACCGCCAACAACAACTTATGGAGAGAACATTGGCGTACTGGCCATCACAAGAGTGTTCAGTATCTTCGTCATCGGCGGAGCGGCGGTGTTTGCGATCTGCTTCGGTTTTGTAGGGAAAATTTCAGCATTAATCAGTACAGTGCCGTCCGCGGTGATGGGAGGCGTTTCGTTCCTGCTCTTTGGAATCATTGCTTCAAGCGGCCTGAGAATTCTGATTGATCATAAAGTGAATTTTGAAGAAAAGCGTAATCTCATTATCGCATCAGTCATCCTAGTCATAGGGATTGGCGGGGCATTCATTGAGGTGAAACAAATCAATCTCACCCTATCTGGAATGGCACTTGCTGCGATTACGGGTGTGCTGTTAAATCTGATCCTGCCGCATCAAAAAGCAGAAGATGACAACTCAAATGAATCAAATACAGAAAACCTTTTAAAAGAAGTCCAGTGAGGCTGACAAGGGTTCTAAATGGAGCAGAATGCACAAAAGTGCCGCTGCTTCTTTTGGAGAACCCTAAGCTGCCGAGGCTTAGGGTTTTTTTGAACCTGAAAGTGATGAAAAACTAGAGGGGGAAGAAAAAATGAATGATTTATCGACAATGAGCAGCTTATCAAAAGAAGAGATTTTACAGCTGATTGAAGAAGCAGCTGCACTCAAAAAGGGGAAACAAGAACATGGATTAGCCGGAGAATTTGTGGCAAACCTTTTCTTTGAACCAAGCACAAGAACACGTTTTAGCTTCGAAGTAGCCGAGAAGAAACTAGGGATGAATGTCCTAAGCTTAGATGCAGCAAGCACCTCCGTTCAAAAAGGCGAAACACTTTACGATACGGTAAAAACACTCGAATCGATCGGAGTAAAGGCATGTGTGATCAGAGACAGCACCGATGAATATTATAACGAGCTGATCGGGAAGGTTGGAATTCCCATCATCAATGCAGGAGATGGCTGCGGACAGCACCCAACCCAATCACTGCTTGACCTCATGACCATCTTTGAAGAGTTTGGCGGCTTTGAAGGCTTAACGATTTCGATTCATGGAGACATCAAACATAGCAGGGTGGCAAGATCAAATGCTGAGGTTCTCTCAAGGCTGGGAGCGACAGTCCTCTTTTCAGGGCCTGCTTCCTTCCAGGATGAACAAAACCCTCACGGAACGTATGTCCAAGTAGATGAAGCCATCGCACAATCTGATGTGGTGATGCTGCTTAGAATCCAGCATGAACGGCACGCTGAAAAAATGGGCAGTGAAGATTACTTATCAACTTATGGATTAACAGTAGACAGAGCAAACAAAATGAAAGAACGCGCGATTATTATGCATCCAGCACCAGTAAACAGAGGTGTTGAAATAGATGATTCATTAGTAGAGTCCAAGCAGTCAAGGATTTTCAAACAAATGGAAAATGGTGTTTATATCCGAATGGCCGTATTAAAAAGAGCTTTTCAAAATAGCACACTACATCAAAAAGGGAGAGATTCTGTCTATGTCATATCTCATTAAAAACGGTTTTATCTTAACAAGCACAGGTGAAAGAGTGCAGCAGGATATTAGGGTAAAAGGAAAAGTGATTCAAGCGATTGGTCACCTAGAAAGAGAAGACGGAGAAGAGGTTATTGATGCAGCAGGGCTATTTGTGTCACCAGGCTTGATCGATCTGCATGTGCATTTAAGAGAGCCGGGCGGAGAGAAAAAGGAAACGATTGAAACAGGCTCTAAAGCAGCCGCAAGAGGCGGATATACGACGATTGCAGCGATGCCGAATACAAGGCCGGTTCCAGATACAAAAGAGCAAATGGAATGGCTGATGAATCGAATCGAAGAGACCTCATCTGTGAGAGTGCTGCCATACGCCTCCATCACAACGAGACAAATTGGGGAAGAGATGACGGATTTTGCAGCACTAAAAGAAGCAGGCGCCTTTGCTTTTACAGATGACGGTGTCGGCATCCAAACAGCAGGCATGATGTACGAAGCGATGAAACAGGCAGCAAGTCTTGATCAAGCGATTGTGGCGCACTGTGAAGATAACTCGCTCATTTACGGCGGGTGCGTTCATGAAGGAGAATTTTCAAAAGCAAATGGGTTAAACGGAATCCCGTCCATTTGTGAATCGGTGCATATTGCAAGAGATGTTCTTTTAGCAGAAGCAGCGAACTGTCATTATCATGTATGTCATATCAGTACGAAAGAATCTGTGCGGGTCGTACGCGATGCAAAAAAAGCAGGCATCCGTGTGACGGCTGAGGTGTCACCGCATCACCTGCTGTTGTGTGATACGGACATTCCAGGTCTTGATACAAATTATAAAATGAACCCGCCGCTCAGAGGAAAAGAGGATCGCGAGGCATTGATCGAGGGACTGTTAGATGGAACGATTGATTTCATCGCAACAGACCATGCGCCGCATACAGAAGAAGAAAAGAACGAAACCATGCAGCGTGCCCCGTTTGGAATTGTGGGACTTGAAACAGCGTTCCCGCTTCTGTATACACGATTTGTCAAAACAGGCGAATGGACATTAAAGGAACTCGTTGATTATATGACAATTAAACCAGCAGAAGCATTTTCTCTTCCATATGGAAAGCTTGAAGAAGGGCATATAGCTGATATCACACTTATTGATTTAAACAAAGAAATGGCAATTGATAAAACAAGCTTCTTATCTAAAGGGCAAAATACACCGTTTGACAAATTGACTGTATCAGGATGGCCGGTCATGACACTTGCATCTGGGAAAGTCGTTTATGAAGAGGGGAGACTAGTAAAATGAAGAGACGCTTAGTGCTAGAAAACGGAACAGTATTCGAAGGAACAGGCTTTGGCAGCTTAGAACCATCAGTCGGAGAAGTCGTCTTTAATACAGGGATGACGGGCTATCAAGAAATTTTATCTGATCCATCATACTGCGGGCAAATTGTCACACTGACTTACCCGCTTATCGGCAACTATGGCATTAACCGTGACGATTTTGAATCGATCACACCGTTTGTGAAAGGGCTGATTGTGAAAGAGCTTTGTGAAAAGCCCTCAAACTGGCGCTCTTCATATTCACTCGATGAATATTTAAAAATGAAAAACATTCCGGGGCTGAGCGGAATCGATACACGGAAGCTGACTAGAATGATTCGAAGTGCAGGGACTTTAAGAGGGGCGTTCGCAGGACCTGATGAACAAGTAGAAGACGTTGTCCGCCGCCTTCAAACATTGCAGCTGCCAACAGATCAAGTGAGTCAAGTATCTGTGAAAAATGCGTACCCAAGCCCAGGCAGAGGAAAAAGAATTGTCCTTGTCGATTTCGGCATGAAGCACGGCATTTTGCGCGAGCTCAATAAACGTGACTGCGACGTCATTGTGGTGCCATACAACATCACTGCAGATGAAGTGCTGCAGCTAAAGCCTGATGGCATCATGCTTTCAAACGGACCTGGAGATCCTGTGGATGTACCGGAAGCCGTTGAGATGATTCAGCAATTGATTGGAAAGGTGCCGCTCTTTGGTATATGCCTCGGACATCAATTGTTTGCTCTAGCGTGCGGTGCAAGCACAGAAAAAATGAAATTTGGCCACAGAGGATCAAACCATCCGGTGAAAGAACTAGCAACTGGCAAGGTGACACTGACTTCTCAAAACCACGGCTACACGGTTAGCAGTATTAACGAAGACGTGCTCGAAGTCACACATATTGCCCTAAACGACAATACGATTGAAGGATTAAAACATAAAGAAGCACCAGCATTCACTGTTCAGTACCACCCAGAAGCATCACCGGGTCCAGAAGATGCAAACTACTTATTTGACCAGTTCATGGAAATGATTCATACGACTGAGAAAGAAGGGGAAGAAGTATGCCAAAACGCGTAGACATCAAAAAGATTTTAGTAATCGGATCAGGTCCTATCATCATCGGTCAGGCAGCGGAGTTTGACTATGCAGGCACACAGGCTTGCTTAGCGCTAAAAGAAGAGGGCTATGAAGTCGTTCTTGTCAACTCTAACCCTGCGACCATCATGACAGATACAGAAATGGCCGACAAGGTATACATCGAACCACTGACACCAGAATTTTTAACACGAATCATTCGAAAAGAACGCCCTGATGCGATCTTGCCAACACTTGGCGGGCAAACCGGATTAAACCTTGCAGTTGAATTATCAGAGCTTGGCGTATTAGCTGAATGCGGCGTTGAAGTACTCGGTACAAAGCTGTCAGCCATTCAAAAAGCAGAGGATAGAGATTTATTCCGTAATTTAATGAATGAACTAAATGAGCCGGTACCAGAAAGTGAAATCATTCATAACCTTGAAGAAGCGATGGCGTTCACGGATCAAATCGGTTTCCCTGTCATTGTCAGACCAGCCTATACATTAGGCGGAACGGGCGGCGGTATTTGTACAAACGAGCAAGAACTGAAGGAAATCGTTGAAAACGGTCTGAAGCTAAGCCCAGTCACACAATGCTTACTTGAAAAAAGCATTGCCGGCTTTAAAGAAATTGAATATGAAGTCATGCGAGACAGCGGTGACCATGCAATCGTTGTTTGTAACATGGAAAACTTTGACCCTGTCGGCATCCATACAGGTGACAGTATTGTTGTAGCACCAAGCCAAACGTTAAGTGACCGTGAATATCAGCTGCTTCGTAATGTGTCGCTTAAGCTGATCCGTGCACTTGGTATTGAAGGCGGCTGTAACGTTCAGCTGGCACTTGATCCAAACAGCTTTCAATACTATATCATCGAGGTAAACCCGCGTGTGAGCCGTTCATCTGCGCTTGCGTCAAAAGCGACAGGCTATCCAATTGCCAAATTGGCAGCGAAAATTGCTGTCGGCTTAACGCTTGATGAAATGATGAACCCAGTCACAGGTAAAACCTATGCAGCCTTTGAGCCGGCACTTGACTATATCGTTTCAAAAATACCGCGCTGGCCGTTCGATAAATTTGAATCAGCGAACAGGCGTCTTGGTACGCAAATGAAGGCAACTGGTGAAGTCATGGCAATCGGCCGCACATTAGAAGAGTCTCTTCTAAAAGCTGTACGTTCACTTGAAGCCGATGTGCATCACATTGAATTAAAAGATGAAGCAGACATTACAAATGAAGTGCTTGAAAAGCGGATTATCAAAGCGGGAGACGAACGATTATTTTATATCGCTGAGGCGCTTAGAAGAGGCTATACAGTCGAACAAATACACGAATTCTCAAAAATTGATTACTTCTTCCTTCATAAGCTGGAAGGCATCATCGCCTTTGAGAAGACATTAAAAGAAAACAAAGGCAATACAGACGTATTAAAAGAAGCGAAAGAAAAAGGCTTCTCAGATATCTACATTAGCCGCGAGTGGAAGATGAACGAAGCGGATGTCTACAAGCTAAGACAAGAAGCAGGCATTGTACCTGTATACAAAATGGTGGATACATGTGCGGCAGAATTTGAATCAGAGACACCATATTTCTACAGCACATATGAAGATGAAAATGAATCAGAACGTACAGACAAGAAAAGCGTTATCGTATTAGGTTCAGGTCCTATCCGAATTGGACAAGGGGTTGAATTTGATTATGCGACTGTTCACTCTGTGTGGGCAATTAAACAAGCAGGCTATGAAGCGATCATTATTAACAACAACCCTGAAACAGTCTCAACAGACTTTAGTATTTCAGATAAGCTCTATTTTGAACCACTCACTGTAGAAGATGTCATGCATATCATCGACCTTGAACAGCCTGAAGGAGTCGTCGTTCAGTTCGGCGGACAAACGGCGATCAACCTAGCAGATGAATTGTCAAATAGAGGGGTTAAAATTCTTGGAACTTCCCTAGAAGACCTAGACCGCGCAGAAAACCGGGACAAGTTTGAACAAACGTTAGAAACACTTGGTGTGCCGCAGCCTAAAGGGAAAACAGCAACGTCTGTGCCTGAAGCTGTAGCGATTGCCAATCAAATCGGCTACCCAGTCCTTGTCCGTCCTTCCTATGTATTAGGCGGCCGCGCGATGGAAATTGTGTATCAAGAAGCTGAGCTTCTTCACTACATGGAGAATGCGGTGAAGGTCAACCCGCAGCATCCAGTGTTAATTGACAAGTATTTGACAGGAAAAGAAATTGAAGTAGATGCCGTGTCTGATGGAGAAACTGTCGTAATCCCAGGCATTATGGAACACATTGAAAGAGCCGGAGTTCACTCTGGTGACTCGATTGCGGTCTATCCGCCGCAAACATTGTCTGAGGACATCAAAGCAAAGATCGCAGAATACACGATCAAGCTTGCAAAAGGACTCAACATTATTGGGCTTTTGAACATTCAGTTTGTCCTATCAAAAGGTGAAGTGTATGTACTTGAAGTGAACCCGCGATCAAGCCGGACGGTTCCTTTCTTAAGTAAAATTACAGGCATCCCGATGGCAAACCTTGCGACAAAAGTCATCTTAGGAGACAAGCTCAAAAATTATGGCTACGAAGAAGGGCTCCATACAGAGCAAGAAGGGGTGTACGTCAAAGTTCCAGTCTTCTCTTTTGCAAAATTAAGAAGAGTGGATATTACACTCGGGCCTGAAATGAAATCAACAGGTGAAGTCATGGGGAAAGATGTCACGATCGAAAAAGCCCTATATAAAGGATTGATTGCATCAGGCATTCAAATCCCTAATGACGGAACAGTTCTTCTGACAGTGGCTGATAAGGATAAAGAAGAAGGACTTGAGATCGCAAGAAGATTCCATTCGATCGGCTATCATATTTTAGCAACAGAAGGAACGGCGAATTATTTAAAACAAGCCTCCATTCCATCAAGTGTGGTCGGCAAAATTGGAGAGGAAGGCAAAAATCTTCTTGATGTCATTCGAAACGGGGAAGCCCAATTCGTAATCAACACATTAACAAAAGGAAAACAGCCGGCAAGAGACGGCTTTAGAATTAGACGTGAATCTGTTGAAAACGGAGTGGCTTGCTTAACGTCACTAGATACAGCAGAAGCCATTTTAAGAGTGCTAGAGAGCATGACATTTAGAGCGGATGAAATGCCAGAAGTGAAAACGAATGCTGAGGTGACAGTAACGATATGAAAAAAGCATACTTGACGGTCGTCTCGAACCGAGAGATCGCTGATCATATTTACGAAATGACATTAAAAGGTGACCTTGTGGACTCCTTTCAAACGGCTGGACAATTTCTTCATCTAAAGGTCAGTGAATCCATGACACCGCTGCTGAGAAGACCGATCAGTATTGCCAACATTCATGCCGAGCAAAAAGAAGCAACTATCATTTACCGCGCAGAGGGAGAGGGCACAAAGCTCCTCTCCCAAAAGCGGGAGGGAGAATCAGTCGATGTATTAGGGCCGCTTGGAAACGGGTATGATCCTTCAGTCGTCAAGCCCGGAGAGACGGCATTACTAGTCGGCGGCGGAATTGGCGTACCGCCTCTATATGAACTGTCCAAGCGTTTAACGAAAAAAGGCGTCATCGTAAAGCATGTCCTCGGCTTTCAATCGAAAAAGGATGTATTTTACGAGGAGAAATTTCAAGCACTCGGCGATACATTTATTGCAACGGTTGATGGCACATACGGTGCTAAAGGCTTTGTAACAGATGTGATAAAAGAGCAAAACCTGAGCTTTGATGTGCTGCTTTCCTGCGGTCCAACACCTATGCTAAAAGCGCTGAAAGACACGTATCCTGATAAGCCCGTCTACATTTCGATGGAAGAACGAATGGGCTGCGGGATTGGTGCCTGCTTTGCATGTGTCTGTCATACCGATCAGCTCGACAAACCTTACGTCAAAGTGTGTCTTGATGGACCTGTTTTTAAAGCAGAGGAGGTGGCATTGTCATGCTAAACGTTGAGTTACCGGGATTATCTTTAAAGAATCCAATTATCCCTGCATCAGGCTGCTTTGGATTCGGGAGAGAATTTGCATCCTTATATGACCTATCATTGCTGGGCGGTATCATGATCAAAGCCACAACCCTTGAACCGAGATTTGGCAATCCGACTCCAAGGGTAGCCGAGACAGGAGCTGGTATGCTCAATGCAATCGGCCTTCAAAATCCAGGTCTAAAAGGCGTGCTTGAAAATGAATTGCCTTGGCTTGAGCAGTTTGATACGCCTATTATTGCGAATGTTGCTGGCTCACAGGTTGAAGATTATGTTGAAGTAGCCAAGCAAATCAGCCAAGCAAAAAATGTTCATGCCCTTGAGCTGAATATTTCTTGCCCAAATGTTAAAACCGGCGGAATCGCCTTTGGTACAGATCCAAATATGGCAGCATCATTGACAAAAGCAGTCAAGGACGTCTCTTCTGTACCTGTCTATGTCAAGCTGTCACCTAACGTAGCCAATATTGTGGAGATTGCTCAAGCGATTGAAGCTGCTGGAGCGGATGGACTCACCATGATTAACACATTAATCGGGATGCGTTTAGATTTAAAAACGGGGAAACCCATCCTTGCCAATAAAACAGGCGGATTATCAGGACCAGCTGTCAAACCTGTCGCTGTGCGCATGGTGCATGAGGTGAGTCAAGCGGTTTCTATTCCGATTATCGGGATGGGCGGAGTGCAAAGTGCTGAAGATGTACTTGAATTTTTACTAGCAGGTGCAAGTGCAGTAGCTGTCGGTACAGCCAATTTTGTGAATCCATTTATTTGCCTGGAAATCATTGAAGAGCTGCCAAATGTGTTAGCAGCATATGGTTATTCATCTGTAGAGGAATGTATCGGAAGGAGCTGGAAACATGAAGCACTTGCCCATCATCGCGC
Organism: Bacillus sp. I-2; assembly: GCF_001974945.1. Lineage (NCBI taxonomy): Bacteria > Bacillati > Bacillota > Bacilli > Caryophanales > Bacillaceae > Bacillus > Bacillus sp. I-2. The sequence continues at coordinate 149,440 of NZ_LZRW01000011.1, forward strand.
TTGATTTTCCTTCAGGACAAGAGGCGCTTGCCTTTTTAGATCCCTTTGAAGGGACACCATTATTTGTGAAGGTCGGCATGGAGCTGTTTTACCAAGAAGGACCTGCCATCCTTGATGCGCTGAAAGAAAAAAATTGCCGCATTTTTCTCGATCTAAAATTACATGACATTCCAACAACGGTGCAAAAAGCGATGAACCGGCTTGCCGCACTTGGCGTTGACTTGGTCAATGTGCATGCGGCTGGCGGGAAACGAATGATGCAGGCTGCGTTAGAGGGACTTGAAAGCGGGACTCCTGCTGGACAAAGCCGTCCGGGCATTATTGCAGTGACCCAGCTGACTAGTACGTCAGAAGCCATGATGAGAAAAGAATTACTCATTGACCGTCCGCTGCAAGAGACTGTTATCCGGTACGGACAATTAGCATATGAAAGTGGGCTGGACGGGGTTGTTTGCTCTGTTCATGAATCTAAAGCACTTCATGAACATATCTCACCCTCCTTTCTCACTGTAACGCCAGGTATTCGCTTACCAAATGATCAAACTGATGACCAACAGCGTGTGGCGACACCTGCCTATGCAAAAGAGCAAGGTGTTTCACAAATTGTTGTCGGGAGATCAATCACAAAAGCTGATAAACCAATAGAAGCTTATCATCAAATTTTGAAAGAGTGGGAGTGACTGCCAGATGAAATCAAAAATCGCGAAACATCTATTACAAATCAAAGCGGTCTCATTAAAACCAGACGAACCGTTTACATGGGCGAGCGGTATAAAATCACCGATCTATTGTGATAACCGCCTCACATTATCATATCCAGAAGTCAGACACGACATTGCGGAAGGTCTAAAAGATTTGATTCTCACTCATTTCAAGGGAGCAGAGGTTGTTGCGGGTACTGCAACAGCAGGCATTCCGCATGCAGCATTAGCAGCAGACCGCTTGAACATCCCGATGTGTTATGTCAGAAGTAAGCCGAAAGCACACGGCAAAGGAAATCAAATTGAAGGGGCCGTATCGAAAGGCCAAAAGGTTGTCGTCGTCGAAGACCTTATTTCCACAGGAGGCAGTGTGCTGGAAGTGGTTGCTGCTCTTCAAGCTGAGGGCTGCGAGGTACTAGGAGTTGCCGCAATCTTCACATACGGACTGCCAAAAGCAGCAGCCGCTTTTCAAGAAAAAAATATTCCATTTGTCACCCTGACAGACTATGACACATTGACAGACGTGGCACTTGAACTGAAAGCGATTGAGCCGTCTGCGATGAACAAACTAAAACGCTGGAGACAAGATCCTTCGTCTGAATCTTGGATGGAAGAAACGGTCTGAAAAGTCAAAGTCCAACGTTAACAATTTCAAAAGCTGTGCCTGCCCGCACGGCTTTTTCATTTGGGTAAAAATAGTAAAATAGACTCAAATTTTAATAAAAACTAATCCTATCAATAAAGTCGGGTTGACTTTTGTTTGAATTGTGTTAATATTTAAGACAAATTGAAACTCTTATCCAGAGAGGTGGAGGGACTGGCCCGATGAAACCCGGCAACCTGCGATTCGCAAGGTGCTACTTCCTGCAAAATGATTCTATTTTGAAAGATAAGGAAATTGTGAGCTTCCTCATCTTTCTTTCGGACTGAAAGAAAGTTTTTTTATTTTAACGGTGAGGAGGAAGAGGAGATGGAAGTGAAACAAAATCAGGATGAGGACTTAGTAAAGCATATGCAAGAACTGATTGGGGATATGAAATTCGGTTCAATTACGTTAATTGTTCAGGACGGTCAAGTGATTCAAGTGGAAAAAAACGAAAAAATTAGATTAAAGTAGTGCGGAAAATAGCAATATGAGCGGTACTCCGGAAGGGGAGAAATCATGTTAACTTATGAAAATTGGCAAGAGCCGTCCATTACATTTCAAGAAGATGATTTGTATAAAGGAGCCCTGTCTGTACTGAAATGGGCGTACGGTCATTATGGTGACCAGCTCGTATATGCGTGCAGCTTTGGGATTGAGGGCATCGTTCTGATTGATCTGATTGCAAAAGTAAAAAAAGATGCGAGAATTGTCTTTTTAGATACAGGTCTGCATTTTAAAGAAACTTACGACACAATTGATGCGGTAAAGGAAAGATACCCGGGTTTAGACATTGTACTGAAAACGCCAGAGCTGACGGTTGAACAGCAAAATGAGCAGCACGGTGATCAATTATGGAAAACAGATCCTCAAAGCTGCTGCCATATGCGTAAGGTCATTCCTTTGCAAGAAGCGCTATCTGGTTATCCAGCATGGCTTTCTGGTTTAAGAAGAGAGCAGTCACCAAAACGAGCAGGGACGAATTTCTTAAATAAGGATGAAAAATTCAAATCAGTGAAAGTATGTCCGCTCATCCATTGGACGTGGAAGGACATATGGAGATATGCATCTAGAGAGGAACTTACTTATAATCCGCTGCATGACCAAGGATATCCAAGTATCGGCTGTGCACCGTGTACACAGCCAGCATTTACTGCAGACGATCTGCGTTCTGGCAGATGGTCAGGAACAGCAAAGACAGAGTGCGGATTACATGAGTAAGGGAGCATAATGTATGGAAATCGCCGCAATTTTATTTAGTCTATTCTTTGCTTTAAACATAGGCGCAAGCGGGGCAGCTGCTTCTATGGGCATAGCGTATGGATCAGGTGCCATTCAAAAGCCCATTTATGCACTCAGTTTTTGTGCAGTGGGGATTTTAGCAGGTTCAGTGATTGGCGGCGGCGAGGTCGTCAAAACGATCAGCTCTGGTATTATGCCAGAATCAGTCATTACACTTGAAATCGTTTGTATTATCATTGGTTCTGCTGCACTATCACTTTTCATAGCGAATCTGATAGCGATTCCTTTATCAACAAGTGAGGTCACAGTAGGGGCTGTGGTTGGTGTGGCAGTCGCATATAAAGTATTGTTTGTGAAATCCATTTTAGTGATTGTGGCATTTTGGGTCATCATCCCGCTTTTCGCCTTTCTTTTTACCTTTGCTGTCGTCAAAATCATCAGAATGTTCCCTAAACGGAAGCTGTCTAAAAAAGGTACAGCTATTTTATCTGTCATATTAATCCTTAGTGGATTTTTAGAGGCATTTTCAGCCGGTATGAACAATGTGGCAAATGCCGTCGGCCCGCTCGTCGCTTCAGGCGTTTTGTCAGTTGGGCAGGGAACACTTTACGGCGGAATCTTCGTCGCAGCAGGGGCCCTCTTGCTAGGCAGAAGAGTGCTGGAAACAAACGGAAAGAAAATTACCCGCTATCAAACAGGCGAAGGGATTTTACTTTCGAGTACCGGTGCCGGGCTTGTCATCGTCAGCTCTATTTTGGGGCTGCCCGTTCCACTTACGCAAATCACCTCCTCGTCTATTATCGGGCTTGGAATGGCAAAAGGGGGGCCTAACATTTTTCACAAACATGTTGTGAAAAAAATGCTGAAGGTGTGGGTGGTCTCACCTTTCTTATCACTCAGCCTATCGTATTTGCTTGTGAGCCTTTTCTTAAAAGGAGACTATTACTCTATCTTTATCATGATGAGTGTACTGCTTGCCTCACTTGGTGCGCTGAGTCTGATGAAGGCAGTCAAAAATGAAAGCAGCTCTATTCATGAACAGGGCGGCGGGATTTAACCATAAATCCGACTATTAACATCTAATAAATATGAACATTGAGAGGAAGATGAACAAATGAGTTTAACACCACATGGTGGCGTATTAATTAATCGAGTAAATGAAGAATATGATCTCAGCACGGCTGCGAAGGAAATCGAACTAGATGCGATTTCCTTTGCAGACCTTGAACTCATTGCAATTGGCGGATATAGTCCAATTGAAGGGTTTTTAACAAAAGCTGATTATGAAGCAGTTGTAAGCAGTATGCGGCTAGCAAGTGGTGTCGTTTGGTCTCTTCCTATTACACTGCCAGTGACAAAAGAAAAGGCGGCGGAAATCCATCAAGGCGATATCGTGCGTTTATCCTACAATGGAACTGTATATGGAATCATTGAAGTAGAGGATCAATACACACCAGATAAGGAAAAAGAAGCGGTGAATGTCTATAAAACAGATGACCGCAATCATCCAGGCGTGAAAAAATTATTTGAACGCGGCGATACTTACATCGGCGGAAAAATTACACTGACGAAACGCAGTGAAAAACCATTCCCTCAATTTACGTATGAGCCAGAAGAAACAAGACGTCATTTTAAAGAAAACGGCTGGAAAACCATTGTTGGTTTCCAAACGAGAAACCCGGTTCATCGTGCCCATGAATATATTCAAAAAACAGCACTGGAAACAGTCGATGGTTTATTTTTAAATCCGCTTGTCGGTGAAACAAAATCTGACGACATCCCGGCAGATGTAAGAATGAAAAGCTATCAAGTATTATTGGACGGTTATTATCCAAAAGACCGCGTCTTTTTAGGTGTTTTTCCTGCTGCAATGCGTTATGCTGGACCAAAGGAAGCCATTTTTCATGCGCTAGTACGGAAAAATTATGGCTGCACCCATTTTATTGTTGGAAGAGATCATGCAGGTGTTGGTGACTATTACGGCACATACGAGGCGCAGGAACTATTTGATCAATTTACAAGCGAAGAAATCGGCATTACTCCATTAAAATTTGAACACAGCTTCTACTGTAATACATGTGAAGCGATGGCCACACCAAAAACGTGTCCTCACGACAAAAGCGAGCATGTCATTCTTTCAGGTACAAAGGTTCGAACAATGCTGAGAAACGGTGAATTACCACCAAGCACGTTCAGCCGAAAAGAAGTCATTGAAACATTAATCGAAGGATTAAAAACGACGGTATCTTAATGGGAGGGTATGACATGAGCAACGAACATATCGTGTGGCATGATTCATCTATTACAAAAAAAGAATATCAACAGAAAAACAATCATACGAGCGGCATTATCTGGCTTACAGGTCTAAGCGGGTCAGGTAAATCAACGATCGCGAATGCAGCTGCAAGAGAGCTGTTTGAACAAGGCTACCAAGTCACAGTTCTTGACGGCGATAATGTGCGGCACGGACTCAATAAAGATCTAGGGTTTTCAGATGATGACAGAAAAGAAAACATCCGCCGGATCGGAGAAGTAGCAAAATTATTTGTGGAGCAAGGGACGATTGTCATCACTGCTTTTATTTCTCCATTTCAAGAAGACCGCCACACTGTCAGACAGTTGGTCGAAGATGGAGAATTTCACGAAGTGTTTGTCAAATGTGATCTGAACGTGTGTGAAGAGCGTGATCCAAAAGGGTTATATAAAAAGGCGAGAAACGGTGAAATTCCATTTTTCACTGGAATCGATTCACCGTATGAAGAGCCTGCTGCGCCTGAGCTCGTATTAGATACAGGGGAATTATCCCGTGAGGAATCCAAACAGCGTCTTGTTGATTATGTAAAAGGAACAACGAAATAATCGCCTGATGGCAGGGGGAGAAAAGCAAGATGGGGAAAGTATACATTGTGGGTGCTGGACCCGGTGACCCAGATTTAATAACATTAAAGGCCCATAAGGCGATACAGCAGGCAGATGTCATCTTATATGATCGTCTTGTCAATCAAGAAATTCTCGCCCATGCCAAACCGGAGGCGGAATTGATTTATTGCGGCAAGCTGCCAAATCATCATACAATGAGACAGGAAGCCATCAATGAAGCGCTTGTGGCTCATGCAAAGGAAGGGAACGTTGTCGTTCGGCTGAAAGGCGGCGACCCCTTTGTCTTTGGCCGCGGCGGTGAAGAAATCGAATGCTTAGCTGAGCACGGAATTCCGTATGAGGTCGTCCCGGGAATTACTTCTGGTATTGCAGCGGCTGCTTATGCGGGCATCCCTGTGACACATCGTGAATTCAGCTCAAATGTTGCTTTTGTCACGGGTCACTATCAAAAGGATGAACATTTTGAAGAAAAGTGGGAGGCGCTGGCTACAGGGATTGATACTCTTGTGATTTACATGGGTGTCAAAAACGTGGAGAGAGTGCAGCGCCTGCTTTTGAAAAATGGACGGGACCCTGAAACACCCGCTGCATTTATACACTGGGGAACCACAACAAGGCAAAAGACAACTTGCTGCACGGTTGCGACACTGTCTGAAACCGTTGAAAAAGAAGGGATCGAGCATCCAAGTTTAATTGTTGTTGGAGATGTCGTTCATTTTCATCAAAAGCTGAACTGGTTTGAACCTGCATTAATCGAGAAATGAGAATGATAGAGAAAAGACACGTGCATACATCGTGTCTTTTCGTCTGATGAAAACAAGTGAGAGGGAGGAGCCGCATGAAACAAGCTGTCCTTTATGTTGGGCATGGAAGCCGAGTAAAAGAAGCACAAGATAAGGCCATTTCTTTTATGAAAAGCTGTATGCCGTTAGTGAAAGCAGATATACAAGAAATTTGTTTTTTAGAGCTGACGGACCCTTCTATAGAAGAAGGATTTGAGGCCTGTGTGAAAAAAGGAGCGACACACATTGCCATCGTCCCGCTCCTCCTTTTAACTGCCATGCATGCCAAATCGGATATCCCGGTCGAAATTGAGAAAGTGCGCGCGCGTTTCCCGCAAGTGAAGGTCACATATGGAAAGCCGATCGGCGTGAATCAAGAAGTAACAAAAGCGGTTGCCGCAAGAATTGAAGAAGCAGGATATCAAGGCGAGCGCGCGCGGATTCTTTTAATTGGCCGCGGGAGCTCTGATCCGGATGTGAAGCGAGATGTGTTTGGTATTGCAGACGATGTCCGAAATCTGCTTCCTCATGCAGAGGTTCTTCCGTGTTTTATTACAGCATGTGAGCCAAATTATCGAGATGTTCTCGCGCAGTTATCAGAAGATGACGATGGGCCTGTTTATCTCGTTCCTTACTTACTGTTTACGGGGATTTTAATGAAAGAAATTGAAAGTGAAGCCGCTCAGGCGAGAAAGCGGCTGAAAGATGTCCGGGTATGCCGGTATATTGGCTTTCATCCGCATGTCAAAGCGGCTTATATTGAACGCGTGCAAGAAACCATTTTAAACAAAGACGATGCGTTTCGTTTCCGAGGAGAAAGCCATGCTTCCAGTCCATCTTGATTTAACCAATAAACAAGTGGTCATCGCCGGCGGCGGATCTGTTGCATTAAGAAGAGCAAAGACATTATGTACGGAGTCTTGCCATATAACTGTTGTGAGTCCTGATCTTTCTGAAGAGATGGCGTGCCTCATTGATACATACGCATTGAATTGGAAGGAAAAGAAGGTGGGCGCTGAAGATTTGAAGGATGCGTTTTTTATTGTAGCTGCGACAAACGACCCTTCGGTAAATGAATGGATTGCACAAACAGCACAGCCTCACCAGCTCGTGAATTGTGTGAGCCAATCTGAGCTCGGTAATGTGATGGTGCCGAAGGTTGTCAAAGCAGGAAAAGTGACGATTTCAGTCTCTACAAGCGGTGCAAGCCCCGCCCGGACAAAACAGCTGGCTGCGGCAATTGAATCCTTGCTTGAAGAAGAGGATATTGACGCACTTGATGCCCTTTACATCGAAAGAAAAAAACGACAAAGAAAAAGCCGATAAAATCGGGGGCTGACCCTCGATTTTATCGGCTTTTTTATTTATTTTCTCAGCTTGAGCACAAGATCTTCGTCAGGCGTGACAAATAATGTTTGCTGCTGATCATACGTAACAAAGCCAGGCTTTACTCCGTTTGGTTTTTTCACATGCCGGATTTTTGTATAGTCGACAGGTACGGAGCTGGACTCTTTTGCCTTTGAAAAATAGGCGGCAATTTGAGCCGCTTCAAGCAGCGTTTGTTCATCAGGTGCTTGGTGGCGGATGACGACATGTGATCCAGGAATATCCTTTGTATGCAGCCAAATATCATCACGAGCAGCTGCCTTTGTAGTCAAATACTCGTTTTGTTTGTTGTTTTTTCCGACTAAAATTGGTATGCCTTGGGACGATTCATACGTTTCGAGCCGAATGGCCGCCGGTTTTTTCTTTTTGGCGAGACGCTTTTGTTTGGCGCGCAAATATTTTCCTTCCACAAGCTCTTCTCTCATTTCCTCTAAATCCTTCGGTGAAGCAGAGGACAGCTGCTGAATCAGCTCTTCAAAATAAGCAATTTCTTCATGTGTCCGCTTAATTTGTTCATTTACAGCTTCTACAGCATTTTTTGCCTTTTGATATTTTGTAAAATATGCCTGGGCATTTTCAGAAGGGGTTTTGTTTGTTTTGAGCGGAATCGTGATTTCTCCGCCGTCTTCATCGTAATAATTGATAACAGTCGCTTCTTTATCCCCTTTTTTAATCGCATATAAATTGGCTGTTAACAATTCGCCATAGAGCTGATATTTGTGTGCATCTTGAGATTCTTCAAGGGTTCTTTTTAGCTTTTTCAGCTTGTTTTCATTTTTCTTTTTTTCATTGACGACAAACCGTTCAAGGTCCGCTGCCTGCTGTTTGACTCTATCTCTCTCAGCTTTTCCAAAATAAAAGCGGTCAAGCAGCTGGCTGAGTGAGTCGAATGTCTTCATCTCACCATGGACATGCTGAAGCTCTAATAAATAGAAATACTCTTTTCCGTCTTTTCTTGTGAGCTGCGGTGTAAAGGAATGCATGCGAATGAGCTGGAACATGTCGAGCAGTGTATTTGGAATCGTTTCTTGATTGGCAAGGCCGGCCCGGTGTACTGCTTCCTTTGCAAACAGCGGGGAAACCCCAGAGAAGGTATCGACAATTTGATTTGCGATCTTTCCTTCTTGAAAGCGTAAATGCTTCAAAATATCATCCTTTGTCACGTCAAAAGGATTCAATTTTTGCTGCGCAGGCGGCAGAAGGTATTCATGACCAGGGAGCACCGTTCGATAGCTGTTCACAGATGGAGAAAGGTGTTTCAAGCCATCAATGATCTGCTGCGTTCCATCCTCTACGAGAATGAAATTACTATGACGTCCCATGATTTCTATGTAAAGCTTACGCGTCTGCTCATCGCCAATTTCATTTCGGCTTCTCACATGAAGCACGATCACCCGGTCAAACCCAATCTGTTCAAAACGTTCAATGAAGCCGCCCTCAAGATGCTTTCTGAGGAGCATACAAAACATTGGCGGTTCGCTTGGATTGTCGTATTGATGCTCAGTGAGCTGCACTCTCGCATAGCTCGGATGAGCCGATAAAAGGAGCTTATGATTTTTCCCGTTTGCCCGAATATGAAAAATCAGCTCGTGCTTATATGGCTGATGGATTTTTGAAATCCTCCCGCCAGTTAATGTCTCTTGCAATTCATTTGTCATACCATATGTAAAAATGCCGTCAAATGACATGTTGGATACACCCTCTTCTTTCACACAAATCTACTGAAAGAACCTTCTGTTTTCTCGTTCTTTAGGCAGTCTTATTATTATAGCATGATTTAGGACGAGTCTGAATAAACTGGCTTATAGAACACTGCATATGAGAGAGAACAAAAGAGGAGTGGACGAGGTCAAATGAATTGGCATGAACTGAACCAAACCGATTTATTAAAAACAATGAATACATCGATAGGTGACGGACTGTCAGAAAAAGATGTACAAAAGCGGCTTGAAAAACACGGGCCAAATGAATTGCAGGAAGGAAAAAAGGCGTCGGCTCTGATCATTTTTTTAGCACAGTTTAAAGATTTCATGGTGTTAATCTTGCTTGCAGCAACAATCATTTCTGCCTTTTTAGGAGAATACATTGATGCTGTTGCGATTGTAGCCATTGTTTTAATTAATGGTGTACTCGGCTTTTATCAAGAGCGCCGGGCGGAAAAATCCCTTCAAGCGTTAAAAGAATTATCAACTCCGCATGTATATGCAAGGAGAAATAATGAATGGGTTAAGATCCCGTCTAAACATCTCGTGCCAGGGGATATTGTGAAATTTTCGAGCGGAGACCGGATTGGGGCGGATATTAGATTACTAGAAACAAAGAGCTTAGAAATTGAGGAGTCCGCTCTCACTGGCGAGTCCATCCCAGCAGTCAAACACGCAAGTCCTCTTTCAAGCAGCCATGTCTCGCTTGGAGATTTGACGAACATGGCCTTTATGGGGACGCTTGTTACTAGAGGAAGCGGCGTAGGGGTTGTCATTGGTACAGGAATGAATACGGCAATGGGACAAATTGCCGGTATGCTGGATGCAGCAGGTAATATGGAAACGCCGCTGCAAAGGCGTCTCGAGCAGCTTGGGAAAATTCTGATTGTGGCTGCTTTATTTTTAACGGTGCTCGTAGTGGTTCTCGGTGTTGTGCAAGGGCATGAATTGTATCATATGTTCCTAGCGGGAGTATCTCTTGCTGTTGCGGCGATTCCAGAAGGACTGCCGGCGATCGTCACTGTCGCACTTTCCCTAGGGGTGCAGCGGATGATCAAACAAAAATCGATTGTCAGAAAGCTCCCCGCGGTGGAAACACTCGGCTGCGCGTCAATCATTTGCTCAGATAAGACAGGAACGATGACGCAAAATAAAATGACCGTGACCCATGTATGGGCAGAGGGGAAAACGTGGAATATTTCTGGCACAGGCTACGAGCCATCCGGTGACTTTACCTTAAACGGAGAAATCGTCCATGCCGACAATCACCCAAGCCTGCAAAAGGTGTTATTATACGGGGCGCTGTGTAATACATCGACCATCGTTGAAAAAGACGGAGAGATGAGGCTTGATGGCGATCCGACAGAGGGGGCGCTTCTTACCGCAGCACGTAAAGCGGGTTTTACAGAGCAATTCATTGAAGCTGGATTTCATGTCATTGAGGAGTTTCCTTTTGATTCAGAAAGAAAGATGATGTCAGTCGTCGTTGAAACGAATCAAAAAGAGCGGTATGTCATTGCAAAAGGTGCGCCGGATGTACTAATGAACCGTTCAAGTCATATCATGCACGGCGGACGCACAGCTTCTTTTTCAGCGACTCACAGGCAAGAAACAGAAGCTGCAATTCAAGGGTTGGCAAGACAGGCGCTTAGAACCATTGCCATTGCGTATAAAAAAGTCAGTCTGACAGACAAAATCACCTCTGTAAAGCAGGCTGAAACCGATTTAACATTGATCGGGTTAGAGGGCATGATCGATCCACCGCGTCCTGAAGTCAGACGAGCGATTAAAGAGTGCCGGGATGCCGGGATTAAAACGGTCATGATTACAGGCGACCACGTCGAAACGGCCAAAGCGATCGCCAAAGACTTGAGCCTTTTACCGAAGCAAGGACAGGTGCTCGACGGAAAAGCGCTTGATCAGATGAGCGACAAAGAGCTTGAGCAAACGGCTGAAAATGTATACGTCTTTGCCCGGGTTTCCCCTGAGCATAAACTGAGAATTGTCAAAGCCTATCAAAAAAATGGGCATGTTGTGGCGATGACAGGTGACGGGGTCAATGATGCGCCTGCCATTAAACAAGCAGATATCGGCATTTCCATGGGCATCACTGGAACAGACGTAGCCAAAGAAGCGTCATCTCTTATTTTACTTGACGATAACTTTGCGACCATTAAATCCGCCATTAAAGAAGGCCGGAATATTTATGAAAACATTCGTAAGTTTGTCCGTTATTTGCTGGCATCAAATGTCGGAGAAATTTTGGTCATGCTGTTTGCGATGCTCCTCGCGCTTCCGCTTCCGCTCGTTCCTATACAAATCTTATGGGTCAACCTTGTCACAGATGGTCTGCCGGCTATGGCACTTGGCATGGATAAGCCAGAAGGCGATGTCATGAAGAGAAAGCCGCGGAATGTGAAAGAGGGCATTTTTGCTAGAGGGCTTGGCTGGAAGGTCATTTCAAGAGGCTTCCTCATCGGACTTGCGACCCTTTTGGCATTTATATTTGTGTATCACCGCGATCCAAACAACCTGCAATATGCACAGACTGTCGCATTTAGTACGCTTGTTTTGGCGCAGCTCATTCATGTATTTGACTGCCGCAGTGAACGGTCCATTTTTGAACGTAATCCATTTGGGAACCTTTATTTGATCGGTGCGGTTTTGTCATCACTTTTGCTCATGTTTGTGGTCATTTATTACCCGCCGCTTCAGCCGATTTTCAAAACGGTCGCGGTTGCACCAATTGATTGGCTGCTGATCATCGGGATGTCTGCACTGCCAACTTTTTTACTGGCAGGATCACTTTTGACAAGAAAAAAATAATTGATTATGGTATAATTTTGAGGTAATAGTGTCTGCTATTACCTTTTTCATTTTATTAATATGAAAGAATTGGGTGTTTTGACATGATACGCAGTATGACGGGATTCGGCCAAGCGAGTAAAACGGATGGAGAACTGACAGTGTCAGTTGAGCTAAAATCGGTCAATCACCGTTTTAAAGAGGTTCATGCCCGTTTGCCGAGGCCGCTTTTATATTTCGAAGATACATTAAAAAAAATCATTCTTCGTCACGTGCAGCGCGGTAGAATTGAGCTGTTTGTCACGATTGAAGGCGGTAAACTAGCAAGCCGGTCCTTACAGATCGACTGGCCGCTGCTTGATGAATACATGAAAGCCGCAAAAGACCTCGAAGAACGCTATCACATTTCAGGCATTCAGCATGCACATGACTTATTGGGGCTGGAGCTTGCCGTTCAGGTGGAAGAGTCAGCCAGCCGAAATGAACAGTTAGAGCAGCTGCTGATGGAAGCTTGCGAGGCTGCTGTCAAGGAGCTTTGCTTCATGAGAGAGCAAGAGGGAGCATCACTTCAAAAAGACTGTGAACTGAGGCTTTCTGAACTAGAGGCCTATACAGAAGAAATCAAAGTCTTTGCACCAGAGGTTGTGAGTCAGTACAAAGAACGATTGAATCAGCGATTGCAAGAATGGATCGGAGAGGCGCTTGACGAGAGCAGACTAACGACAGAGGCTGCCATCTTTGCTGACCGGTGTGACATTACAGAAGAGATTACGAGACTGAAAAGTCATTTTCAGCAGTTTCAGCAAATCTTGCTGCAAGGCGGTGCTGCCGGCCGAAAACTTGACTTCCTTGTACAGGAGCTCAACCGTGAAGTGAACACTATTGGATCAAAAGCGAACCATCACCATTTAACAAAGCTGGTGGTTGAAATGAAAAGTGCTATTGAAAAAATAAAAGAACAAGTGCAAAATATAGAATAGTCATTGTGTATGCTGTTTACAGTGCGTCTCTTTCGGCGAGACTAGAGACGTTTATATTACAGGGGGACGAAAGAAGATGACCATAAAGTTGATCAATATCGGATTTGGAAACATCATTTCAGCGAATCGGATGATTTCGATCGTCAGTCCGGAATCAGCACCGATTAAACGAATGATACAAGACGCAAGAGATCGAGGCATGCTCATAGATGCTACATACGGAAGAAGAACCCGTGCTGTTGTCATTATGGACAGTGACCATGTCATCTTATCTGCCGTTCAGCCTGAGACTGTCGCGCAAAGACTTTCTGTAAAAGAAGAAATCATAGATGAAGGGCAGGGGTAATACGCCATTATGAAAGAAAGAGGACTTTTAATCGTTCTCTCTGGACCTTCGGGAGTTGGAAAAGGAACGGTCAGACAAGCCATTTTCTCCCAGGAAGATACGAAATTTGAATACTCTATTTCTGTGACGACACGCAAACCGCGTGAAGGTGAAAGAAATGGTGTCGATTATTTCTTTAAAACCAGGGAAGAATTTGAACATATGATTGAAAACAAAAAGCTGTTAGAATGGGCAGAGTACGTCGGGAATTACTACGGCACGCCTGTTGACTATGTAGAACAGACATTAAGCGAAGGAAAAGATGTTTTCCTTGAAATTGAAGTGCAAGGTGCACTTCAAGTAAGAGAAGCATTCCCAGAAGGTCTTTTTATTTTCCTTGCACCGCCTAGTCTTTCAGAACTTCAAAACCGTATTATTACACGCGGTACAGAGTCTGAGGAGCTCATTCGAAACCGAATGGCCGCTGCGAAAGAAGAAATTGAAATGATGGATGCTTACGACTATGTCGTTGAAAACGATGATGTCGAGCTTGCTTGTGAAAGAATCAAAGCGATCGTCCTTGCAGAACACCTGCGCAGAGACAGAGTCGCACCAAGATATAAAAAAATGCTGGGGGTAGAATAAACCATGTTAGATCCTTCAATTGACTCATTGATGAACAAACTTGATTCAAAATACACACTTGTAACAGTGTCGGCACGCCGTGCACGTGAAATGCAGATCCATCAAGATCAGCAGATTGAAAACACAAAGTCTTACAAATTCGTAGGCAAAGCACTAGAAGAAATCGACGCTGGTCTTTTGACATTTGAAAAAGAGGATCAAGAATAACACATCGCTTCTGCAATGCAGATACGATACGTTCAAAAAAGTCAAAACTATGATTGGTTTTGACTTTTTTGAATTGTAGACGAATTTGTGAAAAAGGCCGTTAAGGGGGACAAACAAATGTTACAGTCAAAAAATATTTTGCTCGGTGTCAGCGGAGGAATTGCCGTATATAAAGCAGCAGCACTTACTAGTAAACTCGTACAAGCAGGCGCAAATGTCAGAGTGATTATGACGGAATCTGCTCGTGAGTTTGTGTCTCCGCTTACCTTCCAAGCTCTGTCTCGACATGAGGTATATGTAGATACATTCAAAGAAAACAATCCAAGAGTCATTGCGCATATTGACGTAGCTGACTGGGCCGATCTCATTCTTGTTGCCCCTGCAACAGCACATACGATTGGTAAAATGGCCGCTGGACTTGCAGATGATATGCTTACGACGACTTTGCTTGCTTCAACAGCGCCTGTATGGATCGCACCAGCGATGAATGTGCATATGTATGATCACCCGGCTGTCAAACGGAACATTCGCACATTATATGAAGACGGCTACCGGTTTATTGAGCCAAGTGAAGGTTATTTAGCCTGCGGGTACATTGGAAAAGGGCGACTAGAAGAGCCTGAAAAAATTGTGGAACACATCCGGGCCTTTTTTGAAGAGCCAAAAAGCTTACCGCTCTCTGGTAAAAAAGTTGTGGTGACAGCAGGTCCTACTCGTGAAGTCATCGATCCTGTCCGGTTCTTTACAAACCGTTCTAGTGGAAAAATGGGCTATGCGATTGCAGAGGCTGCTCAGCAAATGGGGGCAGATGTGACGCTGATTTCTGGGCCTGTTTCTTTAACTGAACCTGACGATGTACATGTAGTGCACGTTGAATCAGCTGAAGAGATGTATCAAGCTGCGCTAGATGTATACGGAGAAGCTGATCTTGTCATTAAATCAGCAGCTGTCGCCGATTACACCCCTGTCACGACATATGCTCATAAAATGAAAAAACAGGACGGCGCTCTGGACATTGAATTCACCCGGACAAAAGATATTTTAAAAGAGCTGGGGAAAAGAAAAGAGCATCAAGTGCTGGTCGGATTTGCAGCTGAAACGCAGGATGTAGAATATTATGCGAAAAAGAAAATTGAATCCAAGAATCTAGATATGATTGTGGCTAATAACGTCACTAAAGAAGGGGCAGGCTTTGGCACAGATACAAATGTGGCAGCGATCATCAAAGCAGATGGAACGAAAAAAGAGCTGCCAATGATGAGCAAAAAAGACCTCGCCTTTGAAATTTTAAAGGAGGCAATACTGCTGCTTCCAAAAGAGCGTGATCGCGCATGATTGCTGAAGTCATCGTAGATGTCACAACGAAAGCCATTGACCGGCCATTTGATTACCGTGTACCAGATCGATTCAAAGATCTCGTCAAAGCGGGGATGAGGGTGGTCGTTCCCTTTGGCCCGCGGAAGATTCAAGGGTTTGTGACAAAAGTCAAAGAGGAAACAGACATCAAGTCAGGAAGCATCAAAGAGATAGTCGATTTATTTGATTTATCACCTGTTCTGACAGATGAGCTATTGGAGCTTTCCCACTGGCTGACGGAAAAAACATTGTCCTATCATATTACGGCACTTCAATCGATGCTGCCCGCAGCCATGAAGGCAAAGTATGAAAAAGAAATACAGGTGCTATCAGAGGAAGAACTTCCGCAGTCATTGAAAGAGCTTTTCGGTCAGCGAGAGAGCATTCTTTATGCTGACATCCCGGCTGAACAATTAAAACAGATTCAAAAACATGTCCAAAAAGGTCATCTAGAGGTGAGATACCATGTCTCGCAAAAATCTGGAAAGAAAAAGGTCCGCATGCTCCAGCTGGCTGTATCGAAAGAAAAACTTGAAGAAAAACAGCAGCAGCTAAAGAAAAATGCGGTAAAACAAAAGGCACTGATCTCTTACTTGCTTCAAGCGGGAGAGACAACCTTTTTAGCGAAAGACTTGCAGCAGCAAACAGGCGCGAGTTCTCAAACGCTTAAAACCTTTATTCAAGAAGGGCTGTTAACAGAAAGCTATGAAGAGGTCTATCGAGATCCTTACCGTGACCGGGAGTTTACACCATCTGCATCACTTGATCTCACGCCTGAGCAAAGAGAGGCGGCAAAACATATACATCAAGCAGTCAGTGAGGATCAGCACGAAACCTTTTTGCTGCACGGAGTGACAGGAAGCGGCAAAACGGAGATTTACTTGCAGACAATTGATCATGTTCTTCAAAAAGGGAAAGAAGCGATCGTTTTAGTTCCTGAAATTTCATTAACCCCTCAAATGGTGCAGCGATTTAAAGAACGATTTGGCTCAAATGTGGCTGTTCTTCATAGCGGCTTATCGACAGGAGAAAAATATGATGAATGGCGGAAGATTCATCGCAAGGAAGTCAAGCTTGTCGTTGGCGCAAGATCTGCTGTTTTCGCTCCATTTGAAAATTTAGGCATGATTATTATAGATGAAGAGCACGAATCCTCTTATAAACAAGAAGAAATGCCTCGTTACCATGCCAAGGATGTCGCCATTGAACGAGCAGTGCGGCATCAATGTCCAGTCGTATTAGGCAGTGCAACACCTTCACTTGAAACCTATGCACGTGCGAAAAAAGGCGTCTATACATTGCTGCCGCTCAAGCACCGCGTCAACCAGCAGCAGCTGCCGCACGTTTCGTTAATTGATATGAGAGAAGAACTAAGAAATGGAAACCGCTCCATGTTCTCAGAAGAATTAATGATCAGGTTAAAGGAAGTGCTTGAAAGAAAAGAACAAGCCGTTTTATTTCTGAACAAAAGAGGCTATTCATCCTTTGTGATGTGCCGTGATTGCGGATATGTGGAGCAATGTCCTCATTGCGAAATTTCTCTCACCTATCACCGCTATCAAAAACGGCTGAAGTGCCATTATTGTGGTCACGAAGCTCCAGTACCTTCTGAATGTCCAGAATGCCACAGTGAGCATATTCGCTATTTTGGAACTGGCACGCAGCGAGTAGAAGAAGAACTGACAAAGGTATTGCCTGAGGCGCGTGTGATCCGAATGGATGTGGATACAACGTCTCGAAAAGGTGCTCACGAAAAGCTTCTTACGTCTTTTGGCAATAAAGAAGCGGACATTTTGCTCGGGACGCAGATGATTGCAAAAGGGCTGGATTTCCCAGATGTCACACTTGTTGGTGTTCTCAGTGCGGATACATCCCTTCACATCCCTGATTTTCGTTCAAGTGAAAAAACATTTCAGCTTCTCACGCAGGTCAGCGGCAGGGCAGGGCGCCATGAAAAAGCGGGCTCGGTTATTATTCAATCGTATACCCCTTCTCACTATAGTATTGAATTAACGAAGCAGCATGACTACGAAGCCTTTTATGAACAGGAGATGCTGCATCGCCGCCACCAGTCCTATCCGCCATATTACTTTTTGGCGATGGTGACAGTGTCACACGAAGAAGTGACGAAGGCAGCACATGTCACTGATCAAATTGTCCAGTTCCTAAAAATGAACTGTGCACCGAATACTCGAATCCTTGGTCCGGCCGCATCGCCAATCGCTAAGATCAAAGATAGATATCGGTATCAATGCGTGATAAAATACAAAAGGGAAAATGAACTGACAAGTTTATTACGGAAAATACAAGACCATTATCAAAAGGAAATGGAACAAAAACAATTGATGATTTCAATAGATATGAATCCATACATGATGATGTAAAACGGAGGGCTGTAAGTGGCAGTAAAACCAATAGTCATACATCCGGCAGAAGTGCTTGAACAAAAGACAGAGCGTGTCGAGACGTTCGATAAAAAGCTTAAAAAACTGCTGGATGATATGTATGATACAATGCTTGAGCTGGATGGAGTTGGACTAGCAGCACCACAAATCGGTATTTCAAAAAGAATCGCTGTTGTAGATATCGGAGAAGAATCTGGCAGAATTGATTTAGTGAACCCCGAGGTGCTTGAAGTAGAAGGAAGCCAGACAGATATTGAAGGCTGCCTGAGCTTTCCAACTTTATACGGCACTGTAGAGAGACCGAACTATGTGAAGGTAAAAGCCTTTGATAAGAAAGGCAAACCATTTACAATAGAAGCAGACGGATTTTTAGCAAGAGCTTTATTGCACGAAATTGATCATTTAGACGGCATTTTATTTACGTCAAAAATCATTGAAACTTATACAGAAAAAGAACTTGCGGAAATGGAAGGGTGAAGAAAATGGCACGTATCGTATTTATGGGAACCCCTGATTTCTCAGTACCTGTGCTGCAAACACTGATAACAGAAGGATACGAAGTGGTAGGGGTCGTCACGCAGCCAGACCGCCCGAAAGGAAGAAAACGAGTGCTCACACCGCCTCCTGTAAAAGTGGAAGCCTTAAAGCACGGCATTCCTGTGTTGCAGCCTGAAAAGGTGCGCCTTGATGAAGAAATTGATAAGGTGCTTGCATTACAGCCGGATTTAATTGTCACAGCGGCATTTGGACAAATCTTACCAAAGCGATTACTCGATGAACCTAAGTTTGGCTGTATCAATGTTCATGCCTCGCTTCTGCCAGAACTAAGAGGCGGCGCGCCGATCCATTATGCGATCCTTCAAGGCAAAAAGAAAACAGGCGTTACCATCATGTACATGGTGGAAAGACTTGATGCAGGTGACATGATCAGTAAAGTAGAAGTAGAAATCGATGAATTAGACAATGTCGGAACATTGCATGATAAATTAAGTGCAGCTGGTGCCGCACTGTTAAAAGATACGGTGCCAAATGTTCTGAGCGGGTCTATTTCTCCGATTCCGCAAAATGAAGAAGCGGCCACATACGCACCAAATATTAAGCGGGAGCAAGAAAGGTTAGACTGGACAAAAACCGGTGAAGAGCTTTACAACCAAGTTCGCGGGCTAAATCCTTGGCCAGTTGCCTATACTGAATGGAACGGCGCTCATCTAAAAGTATGGGAAGCGAAAAAGGTTCCGCTCCAAGTTCAAGAAGAACCAGGGAAAGTGATTGAACTTCAAAAAGAAGGTCCGGTCATTGGAACGGGGAATGAGCAAGGCCTTTTATTAACAGGTGTGCAGCCAGCTGGTAAGAAAAAAATGAGCGGCGAAGACTTCTTAAGAGGCGCAAATATCGAAATTGGACAGAAATTAGGGTTAATGAATGAAGAAAAGTAATGTGAGAGAAGTAACGCTGGACGCTTTAATCAAACTCGAACAAAATCAAGCTTACAGTAATTTGCTGTTGCAGTCAGTCATGAAAGATAAAGACTTAGCTGATCAGGACAAACCGCTGTTAACAGAGCTTGTATATGGTACACTGCAAAATAAACTGGCATTAGATTATATGCTGACGCCCTTTGTAAAAAAACCGCAAAAGGTCGCTCCATGGGTGATGCAGCTTTTGCGGATGTCTCTTTATCAAATGGTGTACCTTGAAAAAATACCAGATCGTGCAGCCATTCATGAAGCGGTCGAGCTAACGAAAAAGCGCGGGCACAAAGGCATTTCTTCACTTGTGAACGGTGTTCTTCGTTCTGTGCAAAGAGAAGGCGTTCCGGCATTTGATGCAATCAAAGATCCCGTAAAGCGGCTGTCCATTGAGACAAGCCACCCATTATGGCTTGTGCAGGAGTGGGTTCAGGCGTACGGGTTTGAAGCGGCAGAAAGCATGTGCCGCATTCATTTAGTCCCGCCAAAGCAAACCCTTCGTGTCAATCGAATGAAAACTGACCGCACGGCACTGCAGCAAAAACTAATGGATGCAGGCATCGAAACGGAGCTTGGCGACTTATCTGAAGATGCACTTAAGCTCATGAAAGGGTCCATCGTCTCAACCCCTTCTTTTCAAGAAGGCTATGTGACGATACAAGATGAAAGCTCGATGCTTGTCGCAAGAGCGCTCGACCCTCAGCCGGGAGAAACAGTGCTTGACGCCTGTGCGGCTCCTGGCGGAAAATCAACACATATTGCAGAACGTATGAATGATGAGGGCAAAATTGTTTCTCTTGATTTACATGAACACAAAGTGAAACTCATCAAACAAGCAGCAAAACGTCTGAACCTTACTCACATTGAGGCAAAAGCACTTGATGCAAGGAAAGCGGCAGACTATTACAGCGAAGCTTCGTTTGACCGTATTCTCATTGATGCACCGTGTTCCGGTTTTGGCGTCATTAGACGAAAACCAGATATGAAATATACAAAGTCTAAAGAAGACTCAGCAAAGCTTGCGGCTATCCAACAGGCCATTTTAAAGGAAGCGGCCCCGCTTTTAAAACCGGGCGGAACCCTTGTATACAGTACATGTACAATGGACCCAACAGAAAATCAACAAGTGATTCATGCGTTTTTACAAGAACACCAAGACTTCGAACCCGATCTATCTCTTAATGAACGGCTGCCTGAGCAGGTTGCTCCGTTTGTTCAAAACGGAAGTGTACAAATTCTTCCTCATTATTTCGGAACAGATGGTTTCTTTATTTGCAGCATGAGAAAGAAGGGATAAAAAATGACAGAACAAAAAGTAAGAAAAGAACTGAAGACAGAAATGCCGTCGATCTACTCATTTGAGCTTCACGAAATGAAAGAATGGTTAAAAGAACAAGGCGAAAAGCCTTTCCGCGCAGCCCAAATTTTCGAGTGGCTTTATGAGAAACGTGTGACATCCTTTGACGATATGTCTAACCTTTCAAAGGATTTAAGAGAAAAATTAAAAAATCAATTTGCGATCACTACATTAAAAACCGTGATCAAACAAACGTCTCAAGACGGAACGATCAAGTTTTTATTTGAATTACATGATGGCTATACGATTGAAACAGTACTGATGCGCCACGAATACGGCAACTCTGTCTGTGTCACAACTCAGGTTGGCTGCCGAATTGGCTGTACATTCTGTGCATCTACACTTGGCGGGTTAAAACGAAACCTTGAAGCAGGAGAAATCGTTGCTCAAGTATTGAAAGTGCAGCAGGCACTTGACGAAACAGATGAGAGAGTCAGCTCGGTTGTCATCATGGGAATTGGCGAACCGTTTGATAACTTTGACGAAATGCTTGCTTTCCTTAAAATCATCAACCATGATAACGGCTTAAATATTGGCGCGCGTCATATTACAGTGTCGACAAGCGGAATCATTCCAAAGATCTATCAATTCGCTGATGAGCAAATGCAAATCAATTTTGCTGTCTCCCTGCATGCACCGAACACAGAGATCAGAAGCCGTCTGATGCCGATCAATAAGGCATATAAGCTCCCAAAATTAATGGAAGCCATTGAATACTACATTCAAAAAACGGGTAGACGTGTCAGCTTTGAATACGGCCTGTTTGGCGGAGTAAATGATCAAGTGCATCATGCAGAAGAGCTTGCAGACTTATTAAAAGGAATCAAGTGCCATGTGAACCTCATTCCGGTGAACTATGTACCGGAAAGGGATTATGTAAGAACACCGAGAGAACAAATCTTCCTATTTGAAAAAACGCTGAAAGAACGCGGCGTAAACGTAACGATTAGACGAGAGCAAGGCCATGATATTGATGCTGCTTGCGGTCAGCTAAGAGCGAAGGAGCGTCAGGAAGAGACGAGGTGACGAATGTTGATAAGGGCAGCCTTTCAAACCGATACAGGAAAAGTCCGTCAGCATAATGAAGATGATGCAGGTATTTTTGAAGCAAAAGAAGACACCCTTCTAGCTGTTGTAGCAGATGGAATGGGAGGTCATCTTGCTGGTGATGTCGCCAGCAGGATGGCCGTCTCTTCTTTAAAAGAATACTGGGAAGAAACATCTTCAATCCCAGCAAAACCAGCAGAGCAAGAAAGCTGGTTAATCTCAAAAATAAGTGACATTAATGATCAAGTATATGAACATGCGAAAAACAATGAGGAGTGCCAAGGAATGGGGACAACCATTGTTTGTGCGCTCGTTCATTTGCAAACGGTCACAATTGCCCATATTGGCGACAGCCGCTGCTACTTGCTAAGAGAAGGAGCACTGACCCAGCTAACAGATGACCATTCACTTGTAAATGAGCTTGTGAAAACAGGTGAAATTTCTAAAGAGGATGCAGAATATCATCCAAGAAAAAATGTGCTTACGAAAGCATTAGGAACAGATAAACACGTTCAAATTGATGCACATACCTTTGAAGTGGACCCAGGAGATCAAATCCTGCTTTGCTCAGATGGTTTATCAAATAAAGTAGAAGAAGAGAATTTGATTCATATTTTAACGCAAACGACCGCACCAGATGAAAAAGTAACAGCATTAATCCAAACAGCGAATGACAACGGCGGTGAAGATAACATTACAGCAGTATTGTTAGAAATCTCCTCCCAGCCAGAGGAGGGTGACAGCAAGTGTTGATCGGAAAACGGATCAGCGGCCGTTATCAGATTCTTCGCGTCATAGGCGGAGGCGGAATGGCAAACGTTTATTTGGCGGAGGACATGATTTTAGATCGCGAAGTTGCGATTAAAATTTTGCGCTTTGACTTTGCAAGCGATGATGATTTTATTAGACGTTTCCGGCGCGAGGCGCAATCAGCCGCAAGCTTAGATCATTCAAATATTGTCAGCATCTACGATGTAGGGGAAGAAGATGACATTTATTATATTGTCATGGAATATGTCGAGGGGATGACGCTGAAAGAATACATACATGCCAATGGCCCGCTTCATCCGAAAGAAGCCGTTCGCATTATGGAGCAAGTGGTTGCGGCGATGGAAGAAGCCCATGCAAAGCAGCTCGTCCACCGGGACATTAAGCCCCACAATATATTAATAGACAACATGGGGAATATTAAAGTCACTGATTTTGGGATTGCCATTGCACTCAGCTCAGCGACCATCACCCACACAAATTCGGTTCTAGGATCCGTGCACTATTTGTCTCCAGAGCAAGCCCGCGGAGGTCTTGCGACGAAAAAGTCAGACATCTATTCACTTGGAATTGTGCTCTATGAACTCATTTCTGGACGCATGCCATTTGAAGGGGAATCAGCTGTCAGTGTTGCGCTGAAGCATTTGCAATCAGAGCCACCATCTGTAAGAAGGTGGAATCCTTCTGTTCCACAAAGCGTGGAAAACATCATTTTAAAGGCAATGGCCAAAGATCCATTTTATCGATATGAAGATGCATCTGAAATGCAAAAAGATTTACAAACTGCTTTCGACCCTTCAAGACTAAAAGAAAAACGCTTTGTCATTGAAGAGGATCATGAAGCAACGAAAGCGATCCCAATCATTCAAGATCATCAAGTCGATGAAGACAATGAAAAAACAGCTGTCCATCCGGTGCAAAAACCGAAGAAAAAAGAGAAACAAAAGCCGAAAAAGAAACGAAAAAAATGGCCATGGGTTGTGGCATCCATCCTGTTTATTCTAACTGCTGCGACCATTTTAGCCATCACTGTGTTTCCCGGACTGCTCTTTCCAAAAGATGTTGAGGTCTCTGATGTATCTGGCATGACGATTGAAAAAGCAGAGGACACCTTGAAGAAAGCCGGCTTTACCGTTGCCTCTGAACCAATTGAGATCGCTGATGAAAAAATTGAAAAAGGGCTTGTCGTCAAAACAGACCCGAAAATCGGCACAAAGGTAAAAGAAGGAACCGAGATTCAGCTTTACCAAAGTACTGGAAAAGAAAAGACCGAATTACCTGATGTAACAGGTGAAAAGGTCGATAAAGCAAAAGAATTATTAGAGAAAAAAGGGTTTAAGCAAGTTGTTGTGGAGGAAGTAAATGATAATGACACCGAATCTGGGATTGTCATGGAACAGAAACCTTCAGCGAGTACTGAGCTTGTGGCAGCAGATGAAGAAGTGACGTTGACGGTCAGCATAGGTCCTGCCGATATTACATTGCGGGATTTAACGACATATAGTAAACAGGCTGCATCGAATTATTTAGAGGATAACGGATTAAAGCTTGATGAAAAAGAAGCGTATTCTGATGATGTGCCAAAAGGTGAGGTCATGAAGCAGGAGCCAGGAGCAGGTACTGCTGTGAAACCAGGTGATACGGTTAAGATCACTTTCTCACTTGGACCGAAGAAAAAACCGGCTAAAACGGTGACTGAGAAGATTGCCATCCCGTATGAACCAGTCACTGAAGGGCAAGAGATGACCGTTCAGATTTCCATTGACGATGCTGAGCATAGCATTTCTGATTCATATGAAACCTTTAACATCACTGCACCAACTGAACGGACCATTAAATTTAAGATTGAACCAGGTCAAAAAGGATACTATCAAGTGACAGTTGATGATAAGGTCGTAAGCTCTAAAACGATCGAATACCCTGACGATGAATAAAGGAGGGACTTTATGCCTGAGGGCAAAATTATTAAAGCATTAAGCGGATTTTATTATGTGCTCGATGAGTCTTTAGAAAGTGGAAAAGTGATTCAGTGCAGAGCGAGAGGCATTTTTCGGAAAAACAAAATCACACCTCTTGTTGGAGATTATGTCGTATATCAAGCGGACAACGATAAAGAAGGCTACTTATTAGAAGTAAAAGAGCGGACAAACGAACTTGTTCGTCCGCCTATTAGTAACGTCGATCAAGCGGTGCTCGTTTTCTCTGCGACAGAACCGACCTTTAGCACATCGCTTTTAGACAGATTTCTAGTGCTGGTGGAAGCAAATGATATTAAGCCGATTATCTGTATCACAAAAGTGGACTTATTGAAAACAGATGAAGAGCTTGAAAGTATTCAAGGCTATGCAGAGGACTATCGGCAAATTGGATATGATGTTCATTTGACATCCACGATCGAGGGAGACGGAATTGAAAAGCTGACCCCGCATTTTCACAATAAAATCACTGTATTTGCCGGTCAGTCTGGTGTAGGAAAGTCCTCCCTTTTAAATGCGATGAGTCCTGATTTGGCGCTGAAAACCAATGATATTTCCTCCCATCTTGGAAGAGGAAAGCATACGACAAGACATGTCGAACTCATTCGTACAGCAGAAGGGCTCATTGCAGATACACCTGGCTTTAGTTCGCTCGAATTTACCGGCATCGAAGCGGAAGATTTAGGCCTTTACTTTTTAGAAATCAAAGAGCGGAGTGCAGATTGTAAGTTTAGAGGCTGTCTGCACGTGAAAGAGCCTGGCTGTGCGGTAAAAGGTGCGGTCGAACAAGAGCAAATCAGAGAGTATCGTTATCAGCATTATTTAGAGTTTTTAACTGAAATCAAAGACAGAAAGCCGAGGTACTAACTCATGGTTTATATTGCCCCTTCCATTTTATCAGCAGATTTCGCCAATTTGGAGAAAGATATCCGTGATGTGGAACAAGGCGGAGCGGATTATATTCATATCGATGTGATGGACGGCCATTTTGTACCGAATATTACATTTGGGCCGAATGTTGTGGAAGCAATCAGACCGCATACAAAGCTGCCGCTCGATGTTCACTTAATGATTGAGCAGCCAGACCGGTATATTCCTGCATTCGCAAAAGCAGGTGCTGACATTATTTCTGTCCATGTAGAGGCTTGTCCGCACTTGCACCGCACGATACAGCACATAAAAGAACAAGGCGTAAAAGCAGGTGTCGTCTTGAACCCGCACACACCTGTTTCTCAGATTGAGCATGTATTAGAGGACGTAGACCTTGTTTTATTCATGACGGTGAATCCTGGTTTTGGCGGACAGGCGTTTATTCCATCTGTCCTCACGAAGGTAAAAGAAGTGAAGACCCTTAGCGAACAAAAGGGCTTATCAGACTTACTCATAGAAATAGACGGCGGTGTCAATGTAGAGACTGCAAAGAGCTGTAAAGAGGCGGGCGCTAACTTACTTGTGGCCGGCTCAGCGGTATACGGTAAAGACAACCGCGCAGCAGCCATTAAGTCCATTCGAGAAGTGTAAAAAAAGGAACCAAAGTCACACTGATCTTTGGTTCTTTTTACATGGAGAGGAGCGTATATCATGCACATACATATCGTAGCCGGCGGTCCTTTTGAATACATCCCGCCTCTTGAACATGAGGCATTACAGGACGATATTCTCTGGGTCGGTGTAGACCGGGGGACGCTCTTTTTACTAGAGCACGGCATCATGCCTGCCAAGGCTTTTGGTGATTTTGACAGTGTGACAGAAGAAGAGCTTTGCGAGCTGAAAAAGAAATTGCCTGCCCTGAATGTATTTCAGGCTGAAAAAGATGAAACCGATTTAGAGCTTGCGCTGAACTGGGCCATGCGCCAGCACCCAGCGCATATTCACATCTACGGCATTACAGGAGGAAGGGCTGATCATTTTCTAGGAAATATTCACCTTCTATATCAAGGCATTCAGCACAAGCAGAACATCACTCTTGTAGATAAGCAAAATATCATTCAAATGTTTGGACCTGGTACATACGAAATAAAAGAAGACCCTGATAAAAAATATGTATCGTTCCTGCCCT
This sequence comes from Bacillus sp. I-2, assembly GCF_001974945.1. Taxonomy (NCBI): domain Bacteria; kingdom Bacillati; phylum Bacillota; class Bacilli; order Caryophanales; family Bacillaceae; genus Bacillus; species Bacillus sp. I-2. The sequence goes on from NZ_LZRW01000011.1 coordinate 176,176, forward strand.
TTGGTACATCGATTGAAAAGCTGACATTAAAAGGTTTCAAATATCCTCTGAAAAATTGTCATATTGAGCCTGGTTCCACACTATGTATTAGTAACGAACTCATCCACTCAAATGGTACTTTTTCTTTTCATGAAGGCATATTAATAATGGTAAGAAGCAAAGATTGACCAACCTATCAATGTGGATGGCTGATTAAGCTCAATTGTGCTGCAAGCGGTACTTTTAGGAGGGGGACAAAATGAAATTTTATACAATCAAACTGCCTAGATTTCTTGGCGGCATTGTCCGTGCGATGCTTGGTTCATTTAAAAAAGATTAATGAGTAATCTCCTTTATTTCCACATAAAAACGCCTGCTACAGTTTATTGTAGCAGGCGTTTACTCTTGCTTATACACGCTCAACTTTACCAGATTTCAAAGCTCGAGCTGATACATATACTCTTTTAGGCTTACCGTCCACTAGAATACGAACTTTTTGAAGGTTCGCGCCCCATGTACGTTTTGTAGAGTTCATTGCGTGAGAACGGTTGTTCCCAGCTTTTGTTTTTCTGCCTGTAATAACGCATTTACGTGCCATTTGTTTCCCTCCTAACTGCGAAAACATCATCATATTCTTCATATACGTACTTAGAGATGCCTCAAGATACTTTAATAATTTACCACAGCTTCAAGGGGTTTGCAAGGATTGTTTACTCCTCTTTCAAGAAAAATACCTTGACATCTTGATAAAAAATCAAGGCTATAGTATAAGTAGGATTGGGTCGGATTGAATGATTTCTTTTAAAAAGAAGGGTCTTATAGTAAAATAGTGATAACTCAGGGCAATTTCTCAAAAAGGGGGAACCAATGTGTCCATTGAACTTAGAACGAAATACGGACAAATTGATATATCAAATGAAGTCATTGCAATGGTGGCAGGAGGCGCTGCGATCGATTGCTATGGTATTGTTGGCATGGCGTCCAAAAACCAAATTAAGGACGGCTTGACGGACATTCTCCGCAAAGAGAACTTCAGCCGGGGTGTTCTTGTGCGTCAGAAAGAAGACCGCATTCATATTGATATGTACATCATCGTCAGCTACGGTACAAAAATATCAGAAGTCGCACATAATGTTCAAACGAAAGTCAAATACACGATTCATCACACAATTGGACTTTCTGTTGACTCGGTCAACATTTATGTACAAGGAGTAAAAGTTACGAACCCGTAGTAAGGAGGAAATATATTGTCTATTAGAAATCTTGATGGCCGCTCATTTGCAAAAATGATTCTTGCAGGTGCTCACCATCTTTCTCAAAACGCACAAATTGTTGATGCGTTAAATGTTTTTCCAGTGCCAGATGGAGACACGGGGACAAATATGAATTTGTCGATGACTTCAGGGGCAAAAGCAGTTGAAGAAACAAATACCGATCATATTGGGAAGGTCGGCGTGGCCCTGTCAAAAGGGTTATTGATGGGCGCAAGAGGAAACTCTGGTGTGATCCTGTCACAGCTCTTTAGAGGTTTCAGTAAACATATTGAACAAAAAGAAACGATTGATGCAAAAGAATTTGCTCTTGCCTTACAGGCGGGTGTTGATACAGCATATAAAGCCGTGATGAAACCGATTGAAGGAACGATCTTAACGGTTGCAAAAGATGCAGCAAAGAAAGCGGTTGCTGTTTCAGCAACAGAAGATCAAATTGACCGCGTTCTAGAGTTAACGATTGAGGAAGCAAGAGCATCACTTGATCGAACGCCAGATCTGCTTCCTGTCTTAAAAGAAGTGGGTGTTGTCGATAGTGGAGGTAAAGGACTTCTATGCGTATATGAAGGTTTCCTTGCTTCATTAAGAGGAGAAGAGCTTCCTCCTAAAGCGGCTTCTTTACCTACGCTAAAAGAACTCGTTAGTGCAGAGCATCATAAAAGTGCGCAAAGCCATATGAACACAGAAGATATCGAATTTGGCTACTGTACTGAATTTATGGTGAAATTTGAAGAAGACAAACAGTCCTTTGATGAGAATGCCTTCAGAGAAGACTTAAGTGAATTCGGAGATTCACTTCTTGTGGTGTCTGACGAGACACTGGCGAAAGTTCATATTCATGCAGAGCAGCCAGGAGATGTCTTATCCTATGCACAGCGCTACGGCAGCTTAATTAATATGAAAATTGAAAACATGAGAGAGCAGCATAGCTCAATCGTGAACGAAGAAAGAGAACACGCGCCTGCTGCACCAAAAGCACCTGCTGCTGAAAAACAGCGCTTTGGCGTCGTCAGTGTCGCAATGGGAGAAGGAATTGCTGACTTGTTCAAAAGCATCGGAGCTTCCGTCGTCATTGAAGGCGGGCAGACGATGAATCCGAGCACAGAAGACATTGTCACAGCAATAGAAAGCGTACATGCCGAAACCGTCTTTATCTTACCTAATAATTCTAATATTGTCATGGCAGCTAAACAGGCGGCAACTGTCTCAAGTCGTGAGGTCGTTGTCATTCCGACGAAGACCGTTCCTCAAGGAATGTCGGCACTTCTTTCTCTCAATGAAGCAGCTTCAAATGAAGACAACGAAAGAGCGATGCTAGAAGCGATTGACCATGTGAAAAGCGGGCAAATTACCTTTGCAGTAAGAGATACTCAAATTGATGGAATCGATATTGCGAAAGGTGACTATATGGGTCTGTTCAACGGGAAAATCACCTTAACAGCGAAAAATCAATTAGATGCAGCAAAAGAACTTCTCACCAAAATGGTGACAGAAGATGATGAGATTGTCACCATCATTAAAGGGGAAGATGCATCATCTGATGAGATGGATGCGTTACAAGCCTTTATTGAAGAAACATTTGAAGATGTAGAAGTTGAAGTCCACGATGGAAAACAGCCGCTTTATTCATATATTTTGGCGGTTGAATAACGAAAGAAGGGCAAATAAAGCCCTTCTTCTTCTTTTGCAATTTTTTACTAGCGATTCAACGGTGAAATGAGTTGCGGGAAATGAATGAATCCATTAGTCTAAAGAAAGAACCAAACCATACGCGAGTGGTTATGAGAGGGGAAGACCTATGAAATTTAGAAGTGTGTTTGATATTATTGGGCCCGTCATGATTGGTCCATCAAGTTCGCACACAGCGGGTGCGGCTCGTATCGGAAGAGTAGCTCGCAGCTTATTTGGAAGAGAACCGAAACGAATTGTCGTTTCATTTTATGGTTCCTTTAAAGATACGTATAAAGGACACGGTACAGATGTCGCCATTATCGGCGGTGTTCTTGACTTTGATACATTTGATGAACGAATCAAAACAGCGATCGATATTGCAAAAAGCAAAGAGATCGATATTGAATTTAAAGAAGAAGAAGCAGTGCCGGCACATCCGAATACAGCAAAAGTAGAGATTTCAGATGCGAACGGAAGCCTTGAACTAATCGGGATTTCCATCGGCGGAGGTAAAATAGAAATCACAGAATTAAATGGCTTTGAGCTCAGGCTTTCAGGGAATCATCCTGCCATTCTTGTGGTTCATAACGATCGCTACGGGACGATTGCGGCAGTTGCCAATGTCTTAGCGAAATTCGCCATCAACATCGGTCATATGGAAGTGGCGCGTAAAGATGTCGGGCAAGAGGCACTGATGACGATTGAAGTGGATCAAAATATTGACCCAGCTGTCCTATCAGAGCTTGAAACGCTGCCAAACATTATTCAAGTCACACAAATTGCAGAGTAACAACAAGGAGGTTATGAATGATGTTTAAAAACGTCAAAGAACTCGTGCAGCTAACAGAAGAACGGAATACCTCCATTTCAGAAATTATGATTGTGCAAGAAATGGAAGTGACAGGGAAATCACGTGAAGAAATTTTCTCCCAGATGTACCGCAACCTAGAAGTGATGGAGCAGGCCGTTGAAAACGGGCTGAAGGGTGTGAAATCATTATCAGGCTTAACAGGCGGAGATGCTGTCAAACTTCAAGCCTATATCGCATCAGGCAAAACACTGTCTGGTCATACGATATTAGATGCTGTCAGTAAAGCAGTTGCAACAAATGAAGTCAATGCCGCAATGGGAACCATTTGTGCCACGCCTACAGCAGGCTCAGCAGGTGTTGTACCAGGTACGTTATTTGCAGTAAAAGAAACATTAAAGCCAACAAAGGAACAAATGGTCAGATTCCTATTTACTTCTGGCGCATTTGGTTTTGTTGTGGCGAATAACGCCAGCATCTCCGGTGCAGCAGGCGGCTGTCAGGCAGAGGTAGGTTCTGCATCAGGGATGGCGGCAGCAGCTATTGTCGAGATGGCAGGCGGTACACCGCAGCAATCTGCAGAAGCGATGGCGATTACACTGAAAAATATGCTTGGACTTGTTTGCGATCCAGTAGCGGGACTTGTCGAGGTACCTTGCGTGAAACGAAACGCAATGGGTGCATCTAACGCCATGATCGCAGCAGACATGGCTCTTGCTGGCATCACAAGCCGCATTCCTTGTGATGAAGTCATTGATGCGATGTACAAAATCGGTCAAACGATGCCAACAGCTCTTCGCGAAACTGCACAAGGCGGTCTCGCTGCGACACCGACAGCAAGAGAGCTTGAAAAGAAGATTTTCGGAGGTGTGACCTCATCTCGTGATACAGAAACTGCAAGATAGTGTCTCTGTCCTGAAGGGGATTGGAGAGGAAACCGAAAAAACACTCAATGAACTTGGAATCTACACAGTAGCCGATTTACTCGGCTACTTTCCTTATCGATATGACGACTATGAGCTTCGTAACTTAGAAGAAGTCAAGCATGACGAACGTGTCACAGTTGAAGGGAAAGTACATAGTGAGCCCGTTCTCACCTACTATGGCAAAAAACGAAGCAGGCTGACATTCAGGCTGCTTGTCGGGCGTTTTCTCATTACAGCCATTTGTTTTAATCGCCCATATTTAAAACGAAGCCTTGTGTTAGGTGATACAGTTTCCGTCACAGGAAAATGGGATAAAAACCGTCAATCTATCATGGTGCAGGAATTTAAAAAAGGGACGCACGAGCAAGATGGCAGTATAGAGCCCGTTTATTCAGTAAAAGAAAATGTGACCGTGAAAATGATGAGGCGCTTTGTAAAGCAGGCCTTGTCACTTTATGCAGATAAAGCTGAAGATCCATTGCCAACGCAGCTTGTCTCTGCCTATAAACTCATGTCCTATCAGGAAGCATTAAAAACCATTCATCTTCCAGAAACAAGAGACTCGCTCAAGCAAGCAAGACGCCGTTTTGTGTACGAAGAATTTCTTATCTTTCAGCTGAAGATGCAGGCGATTAGAAAGAAAGAACGAGAGAGAACATCAGGTATCCAGCATCCGTTTTCCAAAGAGGCTGTTTTTGAGTTTGTTGACAGCCTGCCATTTCCGCTGACGAAGGCACAATCAAGAGTGCTTGATGAAATCATGTCGGACATGGCGTCTCCATATCGAATGAACCGGCTGCTTCAAGGAGATGTAGGTTCAGGGAAAACAGCTGTTGCAGCCATTGCGCTTTATGCCGCTCATTTATCAGGTTTTCAAGGTGCATTAATGGTCCCAACAGAAATTTTGGCAGAGCAGCATGCCGATTCACTTTACCAGCTGTTTGAAAAATGGGGACTGAATATCGCCCTTTTGACAAGCTCTGTGAAAGGAAAGCTGCGCAGAGAATTGCTTGAACGTTTAAAAGTAGGTGAGATTGACATATTAGTCGGCACGCACGCACTCATTCAAGACGAAGTCGAATTTCAGCAGCTCGGTCTTGTCATCACAGATGAACAGCACCGGTTTGGCGTCGAGCAGCGGAAAAAACTGCGAAGTAAAGGACAGGACCCAGATGTCTTGTTTATGACGGCCACACCTATTCCGCGAACACTTGCGATCACTGTCTTTGGAGAAATGGACGTCTCTGTCATTGATGAATTGCCAGCTGGCAGAAAACAAATCGAAACGTATTGGGTGAAGCATGACATGCTTGAGAGAATTCTTGCTTTTGTGGATAAAGAGCTGAGAAAAGGCAGACAGGCATATATTATTTGTCCGCTCATTGAAGAATCAGACAAGCTGGATGTGCAAAATGCGCTTGATGTCCATAGCATGCTCACTGAGGCATACCGCGGCAAGTGGTCAATCGGCTTAATGCATGGGAAGCTGGCAAGTGATGAAAAAGATCAGGTCATGAGAGCCTTTACCGCAAATGAAGTACAAATTCTCGTTTCAACCACAGTCGTTGAAGTCGGGGTCAACGTACCGAATGCAACCATCATGGTCATTTATGATGCAGACCGCTTCGGACTGTCTCAGCTTCATCAGCTAAGAGGCCGGGTCGGACGAGGAGAGCATCAATCATTTTGTATTTTAATGGCTGATCCGAAGTCGGAAACGGGGAAAGAGCGGATGCGGATCATGTCCGAAACAACCGATGGCTTTGAGCTGTCTGAAAAGGACTTAGAACTAAGAGGACCCGGCGATTTCTTCGGTAAAAAACAAAGCGGGATGCCAGAATTTAAGGTAGCAGATATGGTTCACGACTATAGAGCGCTGGAAACGGCTAGAAAAGATGCAGCAGACCTTGTCCAATCAGACGCCTTTTGGACTGATCCCGAATACAAAGAACTCCGGCAAACGCTGATAGACAGCGGTGTGCTGGGAGGAGATAAATTAAGCTGATCAAACGCTGGAGGAATTTTCTTGTCTTTTTGAAACAAGGATTGATTTATCATCTATGAGATTATATACTACTATTAGTACCTAGTCATAAATGTACGGATGGTGTCTGCATATGAAACTAAATAAAAAAGAACGTCAAAAGCTTCTCCAGCAAACGATCAGCTCGACTCCATTCATTACTGATGAAGAATTGGCAAGTAAATTCGGTGTCAGCATACAAACGGTTCGTCTTGATCGTTTAGAGCTGTCGATCCCTGAATTACGCGAAAGAATTAAGCATGTGGCCGAAAAGACATTAGAGGATGAAGTAAAGTCACTTCCACTGGATGAAGTGATTGGAGAAATGATTGATGTAGAACTTGATGACCAAGCCATTTCCATTTTAGAAGTGAGAAAAGAGCATGTATTCAGCCGAAACCAAATTGCCAGGGGACATCATCTCTTCGCCCAGGCAAATTCGCTGGCAGTTGCCGTCATTGACGATGAACTGGCTTTGACAGCAAAAGCGAATATCAGGTTTACAAGGCAGGTGAAACAAGGCGAAAGAGTCGTCTCTAAAGCCAAAGTAGCCTCACATGATAAAGAAAAAGGAAGAACCGTAGTTGAAGTAAACAGCTATGTTGGTGAGGAAGTTGTCTTCTCAGGTGACTTCGTCATGTATCGCTCAAAACAAAAGTAAAAGGTGGCACGTAATATGAGAATTGCAGTCGATGCAATGGGGGGAGATCATGCCCCTAAAGCCATTATTGACGGTGTGCAAAAAAGCTTAACAGCATTTTCAGATATCGAGATTACACTTGTCGGCGATGAAAACAAAATCAAACCATACATAACAAACAACGACCGCATCACGATTTTAGATGCAAAAGAAGTCATTGAACCGACGGATGAACCAGTGCGTGCAGTCAGACGTAAAAAGGATTCATCTATGGTGAAAATGGCGCAGGAAGTCTCCGAAGGACGAGCAGATGCCTGCATCTCAGCAGGAAATACTGGCGCCCTCATGACAGCTGGGCTGTTTATCGTAGGCAGAATTGACGGTATTGACAGACCGGCCCTTGCCCCAACTTTGCCAACACTGGATGGCAGCGGCTTCTTATTACTAGATGTTGGTGCCAACGTTGATGCTAAACCAGAACATCTCGTGCAATATGCCATGATGGGATCAATCTACGCAGAGCGTGTTTTCCCAAAGAGCAATCCGCGTGTTGGACTGTTAAATGTAGGAACAGAAGATAAAAAAGGCAACGATTTAACGAAAAAAACCTTTGAATTATTAAAAGCTTCCGACTTGAATTTCGTAGGAAATGTAGAGTCCCGTGACTTATTAGAAGGTGTTGCTGACGTTGTTGTCACAGATGGTTTCACTGGAAATATTGCGCTTAAAACGATTGAGGGCACAGCCCTTTCTGTCTTTAAAATGCTGAAAGAAACCTTAACATCCAGCTTCACAGCAAAAATAGCAGCAGGCATGATGAAGCCGAAATTGATGCAGATGAAATCTAAAATGGATTACTCCGAATATGGCGGTGCCGCATTATTTGGTTTAAAGGCACCTGTTATTAAAGCGCACGGCTCCTCTGATGAAAATGCCATTTTCCATGCAATTCGTCAGGCCCGTGATATCGTAGAAAAAGACGTTTCAGCCATCATTCATCAAGAAGTCCAAAAAGAAACGACGAATGAGTCTTAATGGAGGTAAAGCAGCATGACTAAAATTGCATTTTTATTCCCTGGCCAAGGCTCTCAAAAAATTGGCATGGGAAAAGATTTATTTGACCAAGAAGCAGTATCTAAAGCTGTATTTGAAGAAGCAGACAATACCCTCGGGTTTGATTTATCTTCTATGATTTTTGAAGGGGATGCAGAAGAACTGACGCTCACCTTTAACGCGCAGCCAGCTCTTTTAACGACAAGTATCGCCATCTTAAAGAAATTTGAAGAGAGCGGAATTAAAGCAGATTATGCAGCAGGACACAGTCTTGGTGAATACACTGCCCTCGTTGCAGCAGGCGCACTTTCGTTTAAAGATGCTGTTTATGCAGTCAGAAAGCGCGGAGAATTAATGAATGAAGCTGTTCCAGCAGGAGAAGGCGCCATGGCAGCGATTCTTGGCTTAGACAAAGCGGCACTTGAAGAAGTGACAAAAGAAGTGACAGAGAGCGGTAACCTTGTAGAGCTCGCTAACTTAAACTGTCCTGGTCAAATCGTGATCTCTGGTACAGCAAAAGGGGTAGAACTTGCTTCAGAGAAAGCGAAAGAAAAAGGCGCAAAACGTGCAATTGCCCTTGAAGTGAGCGGACCTTTCCATTCTGCATTAATGAAACCAGCCGCTGAAAAATTTACAGATGTTTTGTCTAAGCTGGATATTGCGGATGCCAAAACTCCGGTCATCTCTAACGTAACAGCAGACATCGTGACTTCTCGTGATGAGATTGAGACAAAGCTCATTGAACAACTGTATTCTCCAGTTCGTTTTGAAGAAAGTGTGGAACGTCTTATTGATTTAGGCGTCACAACATTTATTGAAATTGGTCCTGGCAAAGTGCTTTCAGGTCTTGTGAAAAAAGTGAATCGCCGTCTGACGACGATTTCCGTTTCAGATCAAGAAACAATTGAAGCAGCCATTCAAACACTCAAGGGGGATTCTTGATGCTTACAAATAAAACAGCCGTTGTAACAGGAGCATCACGCGGGATTGGTCGTTCCATCGCGATTGATTTAGCGAAAAGTGGTGCAAATGTTGTCGTGAACTATTCTGGAAACGAAGCAAAAGCAAATGAAGTCGTAGATGAAATCAAAGCACTCGGTCAGCAGGCATTTGCTGTGAAAGCTGATGTCTCAAATGCTGAAGAAGTACAAGCCATGATGAAACAAGCAATTGATACCTTTGGTTCAATTGACATTCTTGTGAATAATGCAGGGATCACAAAGGACAACCTGCTCATGAGAATGAAAGAGAATGAATGGGATGATGTCATTAACATAAACTTAAAAGGTGTCTTTAACTGTACAAAAGCCGTGACACGTCAAATGATGAAGCAAAGAAGCGGAAGAATCATCAATTTGGCTTCAGTCGTTGGTGTGTGTGGAAACCCTGGACAAGCAAACTATGTTGCAGCAAAAGCTGGTGTGATCGGATTAACGAAAACAACAGCAAAAGAGTTGGCAACTCGTCACATTACAGTTAATGCAGTAGCACCAGGCTTTATTTCAACAGATATGACAGACAAGCTTGATGAAAATGTACAGACGGAAATGCTCAAGCAAATCCCGCTCGCACGCTTTGGTGCACCTGAAGATATTAGCAACGTCGTTGTCTTTTTAGCTTCAGAAGGAGCAGGTTATATTACAGGCCAAACCATCCAAGTAGATGGCGGAATGGTCATGTCCTAAGAAATATCAAAATTTCATTAGGTTTTCTCTAGTTTTTTAAAAACAATTCAACTATAATACTTTGAGGGGAGGTGAAAGGCAATGGCAGACGTATTAGAGCGTGTATCAAAAATTATTGTAGACCGCCTTGGCGTTGATGAGGCTGACGTGAAAATGGAAGCTTCATTTAAAGAAGATTTAGGCGCTGATTCCCTTGATGTAGTTGAGCTAGTTATGGAACTTGAAGATGAGTTCGATATGGAAATTTCTGACGAAGATGCTGAAAAAATTGCAACAGTCGGTGACGCTGTGAACTACATAAATAGCCAGCAATAAGCGTAACAAAGTCCCGTCTACTTTCGACGGGACTTTGAAAATTTATGTTAGTTTCAACACATTCAGCTGATCAATTGTCAGCCTTTTTCAGATGCTGGGAGCAATGTTTCCCTGCATGTAGAAAGAGAGACTCCATATAATCAGTATCCTTAAAGGCGATTACGCCTACCTGGAGGTTGCTATGCCAAAACAATATAAAGACAAACAGAAACAGAGCAAAAAACTAGAGCAATTTAGAGAATTCCAGCAGCGCATTTCTGTACACTTTAAAAATGAAAAGCTTCTATATCAAGCATTTACACATTCCTCTTATGTGAATGAACACCGGAAAAAGCCATACGAGGATAATGAAAGACTTGAATTTTTAGGAGATGCTGTTTTAGAATTGACCATCTCTCAATTCTTATTTGCAAAATATCCAGCGATGAGCGAGGGAGATTTAACGAAACTAAGAGCGGCGATCGTATGTGAACCGTCACTTGTATCACTGGCACATGAGCTGTCCTTCGGAGACCTTGTTCTTTTAGGAAAAGGCGAAGAAATGACAGGCGGCAGAAAACGCCCAGCACTCTTAGCGGACGTATTCGAGGCGTTTATCGGTGCACTTTATTTAGATCAAGGGCTTGAGCCGGTTGAACGATTCCTAGAAGCGTACGTCTATCCGAAAATTAATGATGGAGCGTTCTCGCACGTCATGGACTTTAAAAGCCAGCTGCAAGAATTTGTGCAGCGCGATGGAAAAGGTGTGCTTGAATACCGGATCCTGCATGAAAAAGGGCCTGCACATAACCGGGAATTTGAAGCAAATGTATCCCTTCGAGGTGAAGTGCTCGGAATTGGAAATGGACGCTCTAAAAAAGAAGCAGAACAGCACGCTGCACAGGAAGCACTTGCTAAATTGCAGAAACATCATATGAACCAATAAAATCCCCCTCGTTATTCAGGGGGATTTCACTCTGTTTTCCATCATCTTTTTTCACTTCATATGGTAAGATGATAGTACTTTAAATACATAAGGAGGATCACTCTCATGTTCCTCAAACGTTTAGACGTGATAGGATTCAAATCATTTGCACAGCGAGTGACCGTGGACTTTGTTAAAGGGGTCACAGCTGTTGTTGGACCAAACGGAAGCGGCAAAAGTAATATTACCGATGCCATCCGCTGGGTACTTGGAGAACAATCAGCGAAAAGCCTCCGCGGAGGAAAAATGGAAGATATCATTTTTGCAGGAAGTGACTCAAGAAAAAGAGTCAATCTAGCAGAGGTGACTTTAACGTTAGATAACGAAGATCACTTTTTACCGATCGATTTTCATGAAGTCAGTGTGACAAGAAGGGTTTATCGTTCAGGCGAAAGTGAATTTCTCATAAACAATCAATCTGTCCGCTTAAAGGATATTATTGATCTTTTCATGGATTCAGGTCTTGGAAAGGAAGCTTTTTCAATCATCAGCCAAGGAAAGGTAGAGGAAATTCTATCAAGCAAGGCAGAAGAGAGAAGAAGTATTTTTGAAGAAGCGGCTGGCGTTTTAAAATATAAAACAAGAAAGAAAAAAGCCGAAAATAAACTGTTTGAAACGCAGGACAACTTAAACCGAGTAGAAGATATTCTGCATGAACTAGAAGATCAAGTAGAACCATTAAGAATGCAAGCATCCATTGCAAAAGACTATTTGCAAAAAAAAGAAGAGCTTGAAAATGTCGAAATTGCCCTAACTGTCCATGACATCGAAGCACTTCATGAAAAATGGACAACACTTGGTGAAGCAGTCGAGCGCTTCAAACAAGATGAAATGAAGCAGTCTACAGATATCCAAGCAAAAGAAGCCAAAATTGAAGAGTCGAGAGACCGCATTCAAGCGCTTGACGAATCAATTAATGACCTGCAAGAAGTTCTTCTTTTCACAAGTGAGGAATTAGAAAAGCTTGAAGGAAAAAAAGAAGTGCTAAAAGAGCGGAAAAAAAATGCCGCTGCAAACCAAGGACAGCTTGAAGAAACGCTCGTTCGCTTAACTGAAAAGCAGTCGCTGTTAACCGAAAAGATTGAGCAGCAGAAAATCACGCGTGACAGTCTGCAAAAAGAAGTACACCAGCTAAAAGATGAAGTGAAAACAAAGCAGCATCAACTGTCGCTTCATAGTGAAGATGTGGAAGGTCAAATTGAACAGCTGAAAAGCGATTATTTTGATCTGCTCAATGAACAGGCTTCCATCCGTAATGAACGTAAATTACTAGAAGAACAGCAGCGCCAAGCAGCGATGCAGCTAGAGCGGCTGACGCAAAATAACCAAAAACATATCGAAGAACGAGTGTCTGTCAAAGAAAAGAAAACAGAAGCTGAGCAGCAGCTTTCAGCACTGGAAGAAGACATTCTGGCTCAAGTCAAACGTTTTAGAGAGGCAGAACAAAAGCTTGAGCAAATAAAACGTCAATACGAGAAAAAAGAAACGGCTCTTTACCAAGCCTATCAATACGTACAGCAGGCAAAATCCAAAAAAGAAATGCTTGAATCCATGCAAGAAGACTTCTCAGGCTTTTTCCAAGGAGTGAAAGAGGTCTTAAAGGCAAAAGAACGGTTAGGCGGTATTCATGGTGCCATTGCAGAGCTGATTCAAACGGATCAGCAGTATGAGACAGCGATTGAAATTGCACTGGGTGCAGCCACGCAGCACGTCGTTACAGAAAATGAAGCAGCTGCGAGACAAGCGATTGGATACTTAAAGCAGCATTCATTTGGACGTGCAACCTTCCTGCCAATGAACGTGATCAAAGAAAGAATCATTCAGCTCAGAGATGTTCAAACAGCAGAGCAGCATGCTGCATTTATCGGCGTAGCGAGTCACCTCGTTTCCTTCGATGAAAAGTATCAAAAGGTGATTCAGAATTTGCTTGGAACTGTGCTGATCGTTAGAGACTTAAAAGGCGCCAATGAACTGGCGAAAATGCTTGGACATCGTTACCGCATCGTGACCCTTGATGGAGATGTCGTAAACCCCGGCGGTTCAATGACTGGTGGTGGCGTAAAGAAAAAGAACAACTCTCTTCTTTCAAGAAACCGGGAGATCGAAACGTTAACAAAGCAGCTCGTTGAAATGGAAGAGAAAACAACGATCCTTGAAAAAGAAACAAAAGAAACGAAGCAATTGATCAGAGTTAACGAAAGCCAATTAAACGAACTGCGTCAGCGCGGCGAAACACTTCGTGAAAAGCAGCAAGATCTCAAAGGGAAGCTATACGAACTGCAAGTTGCAGAAAAAAATATCAATGCTCATCTTGAACTCTATGATCAAGAAAAAGAAGAATTGCAGCAGCGTTCTACTGAACTCGCGGATAAGGATAAAAAGCAGGTCGCTCTTGAAGCCTCTATAGGTGAGAAACTGACGGCTTTAGATCAAGAGATCAATACATTAACAAAGCGTAAGCAGACGCAAAGCTCAACGAAAGAAACCATTTCAGCTGAATTAACAGACCTGAAAATCTCGCTTGCCAAAAAAGAGCAGTCCTTAGCGAATGAACAAGAAAAGCTTTCGAGCTTAATGGCTGAATTAGAAGAAGCTGAACAGACGCTGATGGAAACAAAAGAAGATCTGTCACTCTTAACAAGTGAAATGTCATCTAGTTCAAGCGGAGCCGAACAACTGGAAGAAGCAGCGAAAGAGAAGCTGGAAAACAAAAACAAAACAACCGCCCTCATTTCAGAGCGTCGTAAGCAGCGTCTCGCTCTTTCTGAAACATTAGAATTCGCTGAACGTGAGCTTAAAGAACAAAAACGTTTGTATAAGCAGCTCACCACAAGCTTAAAAGATGAAGAGATTAAGCTTGGCCGTATGGAAGTCGAGCTCGATAACCTGATCGCTTATTTGAACGATGAATATGCTCTTTCATTTGAAGGAGCAAAAGAGATGTATCAGTTGACGTTATCGCCAGATGAAGCAAGAAAACGAGTGAAGCTGATCAAACTAGCCATTGAAGAGCTTGGAACAGTAAACTTAGGCAGCATTGACGAGTATGAACGTGTGAATGAACGCTATCTTTTCTTAACAGAACAGCGAAATGATCTGACAGAAGCGAAAAATACATTATTCCAAGTCATCGAAGAAATGGATCAAGAGATGACAAAGCGTTTCTCTGAGACATTCTCTCAAATCCGCGGTCACTTTGAATCTGTTTTCCAAGCATTATTTGGCGGCGGAAGAGCAGATCTTAAGCTGACAGATCCAAATGATTTACTCAACTCTGGCGTTGATATTGTCGCGCAGCCGCCAGGGAAAAAACTGCAAAACTTAAGCCTTCTTTCAGGCGGAGAGAGAGCCTTAACAGCGATCGCCTTACTATTCTCTATTTTAAAAGTGAGACCTGTTCCATTCTGCGTGTTAGATGAGGTAGAAGCGGCACTTGATGAAGCAAATGTTTTCCGTTTTGCGCAATATTTAAAGAAATACAGCCAGGAAACACAGTTCATTGTCATTACGCACCGCAAGGGAACAATGGAAGAAGCCGATGTGCTCTACGGCGTGACCATGCAGGAATCAGGTGTTTCTAAGCTTGTATCTGTCAAACTAGAAGAAACGAAAGAGCTTGTCCAGTAATTAAAGGAGGTTTTGAACCAATGAGCTTTTTTAAGAAATTAAAAGAAAAATTTACGCAGCAAACCGATTCAGTATCAGAAAAGTTTAAAGACGGACTCGAAAAAACGAGAAACTCCTTCCAAGGAAAAGTGAATGAACTGATTTCTCGCTACCGCAAAGTCGACGAAGACTTTTTTGAAGAGCTGGAAGAGGTTCTGATCGGCGCTGATGTCGGTTTCACAACTGTGATGGAACTGATTGATGAGCTGAAAAAAGAAGTGAAATTAAGAAACATTCAAGACCCAAGTGAAGTACAAGCGGTCATTTCTGAAAAACTGGTTGATATCTACAATAGCGGAGAGGAACAAATCTCTGCGCTGAACATTGAAGACGGGCGTTTGAATATCATTTTATTTGTAGGCGTCAACGGTGTTGGAAAAACAACGACTATCGGCAAGCTTGCAAATAAGCTGAAAAATGAAGGGAAATCCGTCATTTTAGCAGCAGGTGATACGTTCCGTGCCGGTGCCATCGAGCAGCTTGAAGTGTGGGGAGAGCGTTCAGGTGTTCCTGTCGTCAAACAAACGGCAGGCTCTGATCCAGCAGCGGTGATCTATGATGCCGTTCAATCAGCAAAAGCGAAAAATGCGGATGTCCTCATCTGCGATACAGCAGGAAGACTTCAAAACAAAGTGAACTTGATGAAAGAGCTGGAGAAAGTCAAGAGAGTCATTGAGCGCGAGGTTCCAGATGCACCTCATGAAGTATTGCTTGCTCTTGATGCGACAACGGGTCAAAACGCCATGGCACAAGCCAAGGAATTTTCGAAAGCGACAAATGTGACAGGGATTGCTTTAACAAAGCTTGACGGTACTGCAAAAGGCGGGATCGTTCTTGCAATTCGAAATGAGCTGAACATTCCCGTGAAGCTTGTCGGTTTAGGTGAAAAGGTGGACGATCTGCAAGAGTTTGATGCAGAATCGTATGTGTATGGATTATTCTCAGACGTGATTGATCAACAAGACTAATACAAAAATGCCGGCGAAACTGCTGGCATTTTTATTTATACGCCGCTTCATGAAGTGACAAGATAAAAACTTGACACACAGAAGAGAACCGTGTAAACTTAGTTGATGTAAAGGGAATGAACTTAACAAAGGGGAGAGAGCCCATGACGCTTGAAAAAACAACGAGAATGAACTACTTGTTTGACTTCTATCAATCGTTGTTGACCGCAAAGCAAAAGAGCTACATGTCGCTTTACTACCTAGACGATTTTTCCCTCGGTGAAATTGCGGATGAATATGAAGTATCAAGGCAGGCTGTTTATGATAATATTAAACGGACTGAAGCGATGCTTGAACAATATGAAGAAAAGCTGCTCTTGTTTAAGAAATTTAAAGAGCGTAAAGAACTTCTCAAAAAAATGAGAGAGCTTGTAGCTGATTCTGCGCAAACAGAAGAAGCAGAAGCTTTAATTGAATCGCTTGAGAAATTAGATTAGGAGGCGGCACAGTATGGCATTTGAAGGATTAGCCGACCGACTGCAGCAGACGATTTCAAAAATCCGCGGCAAAGGAAAAGTGTCAGAGCAAGATGTAAAAGAAATGATGCGCGAGGTACGCCTTGCCCTTCTTGAAGCTGACGTCAATTTTAAAGTAGTCAAAGACTTTGTGAAAAAAGTAAGTGAGCGGGCAGTTGGGCAAGAGGTCATGAAAAGCCTTACCCCTGGACAACAGGTTATTAAAGTTGTAAAAGAAGAACTCACTGAATTAATGGGCGGAGAAGAGAGTAAGATCGCTGTAGCGAAAAAATCTCCAACCGTCATTATGATGGTTGGTCTTCAAGGGGCAGGTAAAACAACCACCACTGGGAAGCTTGCCAATTTACTTCGCAAAAAACATAATCGCAAGCCGATGATGGTAGCTGCTGATATTTACAGACCAGCAGCGATCCAGCAGCTTCAAACGCTTGGGAAACAGCTTGATATGCCGGTGTTTTCATTAGGTGATCAAGTCAGCCCTGTCGAAATTGCCAAACAGGCAATTGAAAAAGCGAAAGAAGAACACCATGATTATGTCATTTTAGATACAGCAGGACGTCTTCATATCGATGAAGAATTAATGGATGAACTTCAGAAAGTAAAAGAAGTAGCAAATCCAGAAGAAATTTTCCTAGTTGTTGACTCTATGACAGGTCAAGATGCTGTCAATGTCGCGAAAAGCTTTAATGAACAGCTTGGTTTAACGGGTGTCGTTCTAACAAAACTAGACGGTGATACAAGAGGCGGTGCAGCACTTTCTATTCGAGCTGTCACCAACACGCCGATTAAATTCGCTGCGCTAGGAGAAAAGCTTGATGCGATTGAACCATTCCATCCGGAGCGGATGGCATCAAGAATTCTTGGCATGGGAGATGTGCTCACGCTGATTGAAAAAGCACAGGCAAACGTCGACCAAGATAAAGCGAAAGAGCTTGAGCAAAAAATGCGGACAATGAGCTTCACGCTCGATGATTTCCTCGAGCAGCTTGGCCAAGTTCGGAATATGGGTCCACTTGATGAACTGATCCAAATGATGCCGGGAGCCGGTAAAATGAAAGGGCTCAAAAACGTCCAAGTAGACGAAAAGCAGCTCAATCATATTGAAGCGATCATTAAATCAATGACGACCAAGGAAAAAGAACAGCCAGAGGTCATCAATGCAAGCCGTAGAAAACGGATTGCAAAAGGAAGCGGAACATCTGTACAGGAAGTCAATCGCCTTTTAAAGCAATTTGATGAAATGAAAAAGATGATGAAGCAAATGACCAACATGTCCAAAGGAAAGAAAAAGGGCTTTAAATTACCATTTATGTAATTGGTTATACATGATAAAACCGTTGTTAAGAAAAAACACTTTACAAACCCTTTTATCATTGTTAATATACTATCTTGTTGAAATATTTTCGGAGGTGCTAGTAAAATGGCAGTAAAAATTCGTTTAAAACGTATGGGAGCAAAAAAATCTCCTTTCTATCGTATTGTTGTAGCAGATTCTCGTTCACCACGTGACGGTCGTTTCATCGAAACAGTTGGAACTTACAACCCAGTGGTATCACCAGCTGAGGTGAAAATCAACGAAGAATTAGCGCTTAAATGGCTTCAAAATGGTGCGAAACCATCTGATACAGTTCGCAACCTTTTCTCAAGCCAAGGAATTCTTGAAAAATTTCATAATGCGAAAAACAGCAAATAATGAATGAGCTGTCCTTGGAAGAATTGATTGTGTCCATCGTCGAGCCACTTGTTGATTTCCCTGAAGATATTCACGTATCTTCATTAGAAAAAGATGAGCAGCTGATTTACACACTGTCTGTCAATGCTGAAGATACCGGAAAAGTGATCGGAAAGCAGGGACGTACAGCAAAAGCGATACGAACAGTCATTTTTGCAGCAAGTGCAGAGTCTTCTAAGAAAGTTCAACTTGAGATTGCTGACTAAAAAGGGAGAGGGCTTAGGACCTCCCCTTTTTTTACACGTTTAAATCTATTTTTCGTTATACTGTAGAGGACAAATGCCTTCGGATAGGGGGACAAAAAGGAAGATGCAGATCATTCAACATGTCACCGTGATGCAAGTATTAACTGAAAGCAGTAAGGACAAACTGTTAACGACTTTTTTGGAGAAAAAAGAAAGACTAGAACGTGAATGCAATCAACTATATTTTCAACTAAAAAAACATGAAAAAGAACCACATCAGCAAGAAGCCATCCCTCAATTTCAAAAAGCGATCGATAAAAGGCAAGAGAAGATCCGGCAAATTGATTTTCAAGTAGAGCAGCTGCATATTTTGCCGCTTGGAAGTGAAATGAAAGAAACAGAAGTGGATGCATTGGTTGAAGTAAAAATAGGTGATAAATGGGATGACAAGATGCAAGATAATGTCATCGTCGTGAAAGACGGCACCATTGTGGAAATACGTCAGGGGTGATTGAGAACATGGAGCTAGAATGGTTGAATGTTGGAAAGATCGTCAATACACACGGAGTGCGCGGAGAAGTACGCGTCGTGTCAAAGACGGATTTCCCAGAAGAGCGCTACAAAAAGGGAAGCGTCCTCTATATTTTTAAGCAAGGTCAAAGCGAGCCGCTGAAAGTGACTGTCGCATCACATCGGCAGCACAAACAGTTTGATCTGCTCACATTTGAAGAAATCAACTCATTAAATGAAGCAGAGCATTTGAAAGAATCAATCTTAAAGGTAGAAAAAGAACATCTTGGGTCATTAGACGAAGGAGAATTTTATTTCCACCAAATCATTGGCTGTGAAGTATACGATGAAGAGGACAAGCTGATCGGCCAAATCAAAGAAATCCTTACGCCAGGGGCAAATGATGTGTGGGTGGTTGGAAGAAAAGGCAAAAAAGATGCCCTCATTCCATATATACCATCTGTCGTCAAAAAGATCGATATCTCATCCAAAACCGTACACATTGAAGTGATGGAAGGACTTATTGACGAATGAAAATCGATTTCTTAACCCTTTTTCCTGAAATGTTCGAAGGTGTGCTTCACTCATCGATCCTAAAAAAAGCACAGGAGAAAGAAGCTGTCTCATTTCAAGTCGTCAATTTTAGAGAGTATTCGGATCATAAGCATAAAACAGTGGATGACTATCCGTATGGCGGCGGTGCTGGTATGGTACTGAAAGCGCAGCCCGTATTTGATGCGGTAGAAGATTTAACGAAGAAAGCAAGCACGAAGCCCCGAATCATTCTTGTCTGTCCTCAAGGGGAAAGATATACACAAAAGAAAGCAGAAGAACTTGCAAAAGAAGAGCATCTTATGTTCATTTGCGGCCACTATGAAGGCTACGATGAGCGCATCAGGGAGCATCTTGTCACAGATGAGATCTCAATCGGAGATTTTGTCCTCACAGGCGGAGAGCTGCCAGCGATGATGATTGCAGACAGTGTGGTCAGGCTTTTGCCTCATGTGCTTGGAAAAGAAGCGTCTCACATCGAAGATTCATTCAGTACAGGTCTGCTTGAGCACCCGCACTATACAAGGCCTGCGGAGTATAAAGGACTAAAAGTGCCGGATGTGCTTCTCTCTGGAAATCATGCCAAAATTGAAGAGTGGCGGCGCAAAGAATCCTTGAAGCGAACCTATACAAGAAGACCAGATTTGATCGATTCTTGCAAAACATTAACGGATGAAGAAAAAAGATGGCTTTGGCAGCTTCATAATGACTAGATTGTATTGCACACGGCATAGAGGTATGGTATGATACTACTTGTGACTTGGACGGCTTGCTGATCCAAGTTTGAAAACGATGTTCCGCTGCAATGAAGAAAGAGGACATGAGCATCTGTTGGAAGGAGTTGAAAACGATGCAACATTTGATTGAAGAAATCACAAAAGAACAATTACGCACTGATCTTCCTGCGTTCCGTCCTGGTGACACTTTACGTGTACACGTTAAAGTTGTCGAGGGTACTCGTGAGCGTATCCAGATCTTTGAAGGTGTTGTAATTAAGCGTCGTGGTGGTGGAATCAGCGAAACTTTCACAGTTCGTAAGATCTCTTACGGTGTAGGCGTTGAGCGTACATTCCCTGTACACACACCAAAAATCGCTAAGATCGAAGTTGTACGTCACGGTAAGGTACGTCGTGCGAAACTTTACTACCTACGTGAACTTCGCGGTAAAGCGGCTCGTATCAAAGAAATCAGACGATAATGATATCAAAGGAAAGAGCTTGTTACCTGTAACAGGCTCTTTTTTTGTACAATGTATAAAGATAACGGTAGAAGAAAGAAGGTGCACATATGACGATTCAATGGTTTCCAGGCCATATGGCAAAAGCAAGACGTGAAGTCACAGAAAAATTAAAGCTCATCGACATCGTATTTGAATTAACCGATGCAAGAATTCCGATGTCCTCTAGAAACCCAATGATCGAAGAAATCCTTCAAAACAAACCCAAAATCATGCTCTTAAACAAAGCAGATAAAGCAGATCCTCGTATGACAAAGGAGTGGCAGGCGCATTTTGAGCAACAAGGCGTTCGGTCACTTGCTATTAACTCTGTCGATGGACAAGGCTTAAATCAGATCATCACGACTTCAAAAGAAATTTTAAAAGAAAAATTCGACCGCATGAAAGCAAAAGGCGTCAAACCACGTGCAATTCGAGCACTGATTATCGGGATTCCCAACGTCGGAAAATCGACCTTAATCAATCGTTTAGCAAAAAAGAACATTGCCAAAACAGGAGACCGGCCTGGTATTACGACATCACAGCAATGGGTAAAGGTAGGGAAAGAACTAGAACTGCTCGATACCCCTGGAATCCTCTGGCCGAAGTTTGAAGATGAGCAAGTAGGACTCAGGCTTGCTGTGACTGGAGCGATCAAAGATTCGATCATCAACTTACAGGATGTCGCTGTGTATGCACTTCGTTTTCTAGAAGAGAACTACCCAGAGCGATTAAAAAAACGCTATGACCTAGCGGAGATACCTGAAGATACGGTTGAGCTGTTTAATGCAATTGGCACTAAGCGCGGCTGTCTAATGAGCGGGGGATTCATAAACTATGACAAAACCACCGAAATCATTATTCGGGATATTCGAACAGAAAAATTTGGTCCCCTCACTTTTGAGAAGCCTGAAAGCTAAAAGACACGCAGCTCATGCGGGTCTTTATTTTTTGCGAAAAACTGCCGATATAAAGAAGGAGGCTGCGAAAAAGCCTATGTACACGGTGAAACAAATAAAAGAACTTATAGAAAAGCATGCAGGCGACGAGTCCTACATTCGCGAGCTTGTGAAAGATGATACGAGAAAAAGTGTCCAAAAACTGATAGAAAAGTGGCACAAAGAGAGAGAAAAGCAGCAAGCACTGCGCGCAGCTTGGGATGACATGCTGCAATTTGAAAACAAAGCAAAGGCGCAGGGATACAAATGTATTGCTGGAATAGATGAAGCAGGAAGAGGACCGCTTGCCGGCCCAGTTGTGGCAGCAGCCGTTATATTAAAGGAAGAGACAGTCCTGCTCGGTTTAAACGACTCAAAGCAATTATCTGAGCAAAAAAGATTGGCTTATTATGATTTAATTCAAAAAGAAGCACTTGATATCGGAATCGGCATTGTTGATGCGGCGACGATTGATGAAATCAATATTTATGAAGCATCAAGACTGGCAATGGTAAGAGCTGTGGAGCAGTTAACTCATACACCAGATTATCTACTCATAGATGCCATGACACTCCCGCTTTCTACTCACCAAGAGAATATCATCAAAGGAGATGCAAAAAGTGCATCCATTGCAGCAGGTGCATGTATTGCGAAGGTGACAAGGGATCAGATGATGGAAGAGTACGGGCGTAAGTATCCTGAGTATCAATTTGAAAAACATAAAGGGTACGGAACGAGAGAGCACCTGGCTGCGATTCAAACACATGGTGCTACCCCCATCCACCGATTATCGTTTGCGCCAGTGAAATCTGTTATATCATAAATTTTAATCTAAGGAGGCTGCCTGTGATGACAAGAGTTGAGGACATACATACAGCACTGAATAGCCGGCTGAATACGGCCGAATCGGTTCCATTAAACACCGAAGGGAAGGAAAATGTTCATCGGCTGATTCTCGGTAAAGTACTAAAAATGCTTGGAGATGATACAGCCCTTGTTCAAATAGGTTCAACGAAAATAAAAGCACAGCTGGCGGCCCAGCTTAAAGCAGACGCATTTTATTGGTTCCAATTTGAACAAGAGGGTGGAGGCAGCCTCAATAAACTAAGACCCGTTCAGCAATTTGATCAAGATCCTAAGACATTAAAGGATGCAGCAGCCAAACTATTAGAAGGTCTTTCACTTAAAAATGGGCTTGAAAACATGCTGACGGCTACAGCTTTTTTAAAGGAAAAGTCCGTCATCAATGAAGGAGAGTTAAAAACGGCAGTGAAGTGGATCGAACAGCTTCAAGGAGCTGATGTGAAGAAAGGGCTCCAGGCACTCCTCTTTGCTTTAAAGAAAGATTTACCGATCCAGCAAGGGGTGCTTCAATCTATTTTAGCTGTAAAATCACCCTCTGCCCTTCATCAGGATATAACAGCGCTATTAAATCAATTAACACAGCTTCCGAAGCACACAGATGCCACACAGACCCTTATACAAGCCGTTCGGTCAGTTGTAGATGCAGAGACAGCCGTCCATGCAGAAAAGCTCTTGTCGGTCCTTCTAGCAGCGAGAGAAGGAGAGGCGAAGCAAGGCGGCAGTTTACCAGTAACGACTCAGCTCAATCCGTCTCAGCAAAAAGAAAATAGCCATGCGCCAATCGTTCAAGAGCGTCAGCCGTCCCAAGCTCTTCAGACAAACGTGCAGCAGTCAACAAGTCCAAAAGGGCTGCAAATCCCGCTTCAGCAAATTGAGCGGATACTGGCAAGCTTGATGAAACAAGGTGCAGACGGGCAGCAAGAGCCTAACTTAAAACAGCTTACAGCATTGCTTCAAGGACTCCAGCAGGCAGGCTCTCAGCCTGACGCAAAAGCAGCTGTACTGCAAAAAGAGTTTCCCTTCCTGTCAAAAAGAGAGGCGAAAGCTTTGGCTCAGGTGGTGCAGCAGACTGAACCAACATTAAGCAATAAAACCGATGTGCTCGATTTACTTATGACGATGAAAAAGGCAATAGGTGTGCGTGATGAAATTGGTATGCTGAAACTGCTTGAAAAAGGCAGCCAGGATGTCAAAAGTCAGGAGCTGCACCAATTAAAGCTTACCTTAAATGATGTGAGACATTCGGATTTACCAGAGCCCATTAAAAAAGAAGTGGATCAATTGTTTCATAGATTAAATGGGCAGTTATTTGTGCAGCAGGAGAACCAAACCGTCAGTCAAATGATGGTTTCCTATCCTCTTTTCTCAAAACATAGTGTTCAAGATTTAACCTTTATTCTAAAGGGACATAAGAAAAAAGATGGCTCTATTGATATTTCTCAATGCCGCCTCATGTTTTACTTGAACATGGAAAACCTTGAAGAAACTTTAATAGACTGTACGATTCAGCAAAAGGTCATGTCAATTACTGTCGAGACAGCTCATGAACTGCAAGGAACCATTAATCCGATGATTCCGGCTGTTCGGGAGAATTTAAATGCTCTAGGATACAGTTTGACGGGAATTACAGCAAAAAAGAGACAAGAGCCAGTAGATCCGTCTCAATTTATAGATGAACACTTTCATAAAATCAGCGAGAAAGGGCTGGACTTACGAGTATGAAGGATTCAAAACCGCTTAGAAGAGCGGTCGCTCTGCATTACGATGAAGAAAAACAAAAGGCGCCAAAAGTCGTTGCAACAGGCAGCGGCTATGTGGCAGATCATATTATTGAAGAAGCAAAAAAGTCGGGAGTCCCTATCCAGGAAGACCGTAATTTAGTCGAACTCATGCGCCACTTAACACTAGATGAGGAGATCCCTGAAGCATTATACGATACTGTAGCAGAAATTTTTTCGTTTATCTACAGGTTAGATCAAAAAATGAAAAAATAAGGTAAAAAAAGTGATTTGGCTGAAAAATTTATATTTTTAATAAAATAAAAGTTTGAATGTTTAGAAGGATTTTACGATTTTACATAGAACCCTAGACATTCTCTTTTTTATTCTTTAAAATGAAAGCGCAGTCTATTTTATAATTTTTGTTTCTACATATGTTGGGAGGATGGGAAATGAATATCCATGAGTACCAAGGAAAAGAAATCTTAAGAAAATATGGGGTTTCAGTTCCAAATGGTAAAGTAGCATTTACACCTGATGAAGCAGTGAAAGCATCAGAAGAGCTAGGGAGCTCTGTATATGTCGTAAAAGCACAGATTCATGCAGGCGGCCGTGGTAAAGCAGGCGGGGTAAAAATTGCAAAAACGAAAGATGAAGTGAAAGGGTTTGCAGAGGAATTGCTCGGCAAGACACTTGTCACACATCAAACAGGGCCTGAAGGGCGCGAAATAAAACGCTTACTTATTGAAGAAGGCTGCGATATTCAAAAGGAATACTATGTTGGACTAGTTTTGGACAGAGCGACATCAAGAATTGTATTGATGGCATCTGAAGAAGGCGGTACTGAAATTGAAGAAGTAGCAGAAAAAACGCCAGAAAAAATCGTCAAAGTGGTCATCGATCCAGCGATTGGCCTGCAAGGCTATCAGGCGAGAGAAGTGGCATTTAAAATTAATATTCCAACAAAATTAGTTGGCCAAGCTGTTAAGTTTATGACAAGCCTTTACAATGCGTTTATTGAAAAAGATTGTTCAATTGCTGAGATTAATCCACTTGTTGTAACAGGCGATGGAAAAGTCATGGCACTTGATGCAAAATTAAACTTTGATAGCAATGCCTTATATAGACAAAAAGATATATTAGAATACCGTGACCTTGATGAAGAGGATCCAAAAGAAATTGAAGCATCTAAATATGACCTAAGCTACATTTCTTTAGATGGAAATATTGGCTGTATGGTCAATGGAGCAGGTCTTGCGATGTCTACAATGGATATCATCAAGCATTACGGCGGGGACCCTGCAAACTTCCTGGATGTTGGCGGCGGTGCAACAGCTGAAAAAGTAACGGAAGCATTTAAAATCATTTTATCTGATCAAAATGTCAAAGGGATTTTCGTGAACATTTTTGGCGGCATCATGAAATGTGATGTGATTGCAGAAGGTGTTGTTGAAGCGACGAAACAAGTCGGCTTAACATTACCACTTGTTGTACGTCTTGAAGGAACAAACGTTGAATTAGGGAAGAAAATCCTGAGTGATTCAGGCTTAAATATCACTTCTGCTGAGTCTATGGCTGACGGGGCAGAAAAGATTGTATCTTTAGTCAAGTAGAGCAGAAAGGCAGGGAACCTAAATGAGTGTATTTATTAATAAAAATACGAGAGTAATTGTTCAGGGGATTACCGGTTCAACCGCATTGTTCCATACAAAACAAATGATTGAGTACGGAACAAATATCGTTGGCGGTGTCACGCCTGGAAAAGGTGGAACTGAAGTAGAAGGAGTTCCTGTATTTAATACTGTATCTGAAGCAGTGCAGACAACTGGAGCGAACGCTTCTGTTATCTATGTACCAGCACCATTTGCGGCAGATGCCATTTTAGAGGCTGTTGACGCAGAAGTCGATCTCGTCATTTGTATCACTGAACATATTCCAGTGCTTGACATGGTCAAAGTGAAACGGTATATGGAAGGGAAAAAGACAAGACTAGTTGGACCAAACTGCCCAGGTGTCATCACACCTGAAGAATGTAAAATTGGTATCATGCCTGGCTACATTCATAAAAAAGGTCATGTGGGTGTTGTTTCTCGTTCTGGAACGCTTACATATGAAGCGGTACATCAGCTTTCAGAAGCTGGCGTTGGTCAATCGACAGCTGTAGGAATCGGGGGGGACCCGGTAAATGGGACAAACTTTATTGATGTTTTAAAAGCATTCAATGAAGACCCTGAAACACATGCTGTGATTATGATCGGTGAAATCGGCGGTACGGCTGAAGAAGAAGCAGCTGAATGGGTAAAAGCAAATATGACAAAACCAGTCGTTGGCTTTATTGGCGGTAAAACGGCGCCTCCAGGAAAACGTATGGGACATGCTGGTGCTATTATTTCTGGTGGTAAAGGCACAGCTGATGAAAAAGTAAAAACAATGCGGGAATGTGGAATTGAAGTGGCAGAAACACCATCTGTCATGGGAGAAACATTGATTAAAGTATTAAAAGAGAAGAATCTCTTCGAAGCTTGTAAAACGCATTAATGACACAAGAAGACTTGTTCTTTGACAAGTCTTCTTCTTTCTATCTTAAACTGGAGGAATGGTATGTACAACGTGTCCGAAAGAATGATTTTTCACCGCTTAAAAGGCCTCATCTCACCCTCATTATTAACAAAATGGTGGAAAGTCGATCCTGAACTATATATAAATGAAGAAACACATCATTTTAAACAGGATCGAGCATTACAAACGATCGACTTTACCCGCTTAAAACAAGCTGAAGAAAATGAATTCCCCATTTTTCAACACATCGTTCAAGCCTATTTAACGCAAAACATTCACATGATTCCCATCACATCACCCTTATATCCCAGCACACTAAAAAATATTTATGATCCTCCCCCTGTGTTATTCCTAAAAGGAAACGTATCATATTTAAATGAAGAAAAAAGTTTAGGTGTAGTCGGCACAAGAATTCCATCATCTTATGGAGAAGCATGTGTGAAGAAAATTGTTGGTGAGCTTGTCAAGGAAGAGTGGATGATTGTCAGTGGTTTAGCTAAAGGAATCGATGGACTGGCACATAAAGAGTGCATCAGGAAAAAAGGGAAAACAATCGTCATTATAGCAGGCGGCTTTCAGCATTTATACCCAAAAGAACATGCACAAATGGCTCAATACATGGGCGAACATCATTTGCTTTTGTCAGAGCATCCACCTTATGTCAAACCAGAAAAGTGGCATTTTCCAATGAGAAATCGTTTAATTAGTGCATTGACGAAAGGGACCATCGTGATTCAGTGCAAAGAAAAGAGCGGTTCTCTTATTACAGCCTATCAAGCGCTTGAGCAAGGCAAAGAAGTATTTGCAGTTGCCGGATCCATCTTTGATTCTAATTCCACAGGTCCGGCAAGACTCATTCAGCAGGGGGCAAAGCTTGTTCATTCCACAAAGGATATTTTAGAGGAATTCTCCTTCCACAGCGTTCAATATACTGAACTCTCATAAAATATCGTTTGACAAAAGACATCGGAATATTTAATAATAGTGAGGATTTAAGTTTACACTTTGTTTTTCGTGTTTATAATGATGTTCATCATAAAGAATTTTTAATGATTGCCTGTTAGATAGGTGCAATTAACATAAATATGAATTGTGAAATGTATAAAGAGAGAACACCTCTTAAGGGGGATTTTGAGTATGGCTGATTATTTAGTCATCGTTGAGTCGCCAGCAAAGGCGAAAACGATTGAGCGTTATTTAGGAAAAAAGTATAAAGTAAAAGCTTCAATGGGGCACGTAAGGGATTTACCGAAAAGTCAGCTCGGTGTTGACACTGAGCATGACTTCGAACCGAGATATATTACGATTCGCGGGAAAGGCCCAGTTTTGAAAGAATTAAAAACAGCAGCGAAAAAAGCAAAGAAAGTCTATCTCGCAGCTGACCCCGATAGAGAGGGAGAAGCGATTGCTTGGCATTTAGCACACAGCCTTGACCTTGACCTCTCTTCTGACTGCCGCGTTGTTTTTAACGAGATTACAAAGGATGCGATTAAAGATTCCTTTAAGCATCCACGTATGATCAATATGGACTTAGTTGATGCGCAGCAGGCAAGACGGATCTTAGATCGTCTCGTTGGGTATAAAATCAGTCCGATTTTATGGAAGAAAGTGAAGAAGGGCTTAAGTGCCGGACGTGTTCAATCAGTTGCACTCCGCCTGATTATTGATCGCGAGAATGAAATTAATGAATTTAAACCAGAAGAATACTGGACAATTGACGGTACATTCCTTAAAGGAAAAGAAAGCTTCGAAGCGAGTTTCTTTGGCCTCAATGGCAAAAAACATCCATTGAAAACAAAAGAAGATGTAAAAGAAATCCTTTCGAAATTAAAGGGAAGCAAATTCTCTGTAGAGAAAGTAACGAAAAAAGAGCGAAAACGTAATCCAGCCGTTCCGTTTACGACTTCTACTTTACAGCAGGAAGCTGCAAGAAAATTAAACTTCCGTGCGAAAAAAACAATGATGATTGCACAGCAATTATATGAAGGAATTGATCTTGGTAAAGAAGGAACAGTCGGTCTCATTACATATATGAGAACGGACTCAACACGTATTTCCAATACGGCGATTGAAGAAGTATCTGCTTTCATTGATCAGACGTACGGCAAGAATTTCTTAAATACAACAAAACGCCCGGCCAAAAAGAATGAAAATGCACAAGATGCTCACGAAGCCATCCGCCCGACTTCTACGTTAAGAAAACCGGCAGATGTCAAGCACGTGCTAAGCCGTGATCAGCTTCGTTTGTACAAATTGATTTGGGAACGATTCGTGGCAAGCCAAATGGCGCCGGCTGTTCTTGATACAATGAGTGTGGATCTTGATCATAACGGTCTTACTTTCCGTGCGAATGGAAGTAAAGTGAAATTTCCTGGGTTTATGAAGGTTTATGTGGAAGGAAAGGACGACCAGCTAGAGGAAAAGGACAAAATGCTTCCTGATCTGAAAGAAGGGGACACAGTTCTTTCAAAAGATATCGAACCTGAACAGCACTTCACACAGCCGCCTCCGCGTTACACTGAGGCAAGATTGGTCAAAACACTTGAAGAGCTTGGTATAGGCCGTCCATCTACGTATGCACCAACATTAGATACAATTCAAAAGCGCGGCTATGTCGCACTTGATAATAAACGATTTACTCCGACAGAGCTTGGAGAGATTGTACTCAACTTAATCATTGAATTCTTCCCTGAAATCATTAACGTTGAATTTACAGCGAAAATGGAAAAGGAACTTGATAGTGTTGAAGAAGGTACGATCGAATGGGTTCGTATTATCGACAGCTTCTATCAAGACTTTGCAAAACGGGTAGAAAAAGCTGAAGCAGAGATGCAAGAAGTTGAGATTGAGCCGGAATACGCAGGTGTTGATTGTGAAGAGTGCGGACATCCGATGGTGTACAAAATGGGTAGATACGGCAAGTTCATGGCGTGCTCTAACTTTCCTGACTGCCGTAACACAAAACCAATTGTCAAAGATATCGGTGTCAAATGCCCGTCATGTCATGAAGGAAACATTGTTGAACGAAAATCGAAAAAACGCCGCATTTTTTATGGCTGTGATCGTTTTCCAGAGTGTGAATTCGTCTCTTGGGACAAACCAATTGAAAGAA
This sequence comes from Bacillus sp. I-2, assembly GCF_001974945.1. Lineage (NCBI taxonomy): Bacteria > Bacillati > Bacillota > Bacilli > Caryophanales > Bacillaceae > Bacillus > Bacillus sp. I-2. The sequence continues at coordinate 206,046 of NZ_LZRW01000011.1, forward strand.
AGTGTCCAAAATGCGAAAATATGCTTGTAGAGAAAAAGCTGAAAAAAGGCGTTCAAGTTCAATGTGTCAACTGTGATTATAAAGAGGAACAACAAAAATAGCGGTGAGCAGCCTTGTTCACCTGCTTTTTTATGTCATCAAACAGACCTTACGAAATAGGAGAGTTGTACAATGAGTCAATTTGTAAATGTGATCGGAGCCGGTTTAGCTGGAAGTGAAGCTGCATGGCAAATCGCTAAACGAGGCATTAAAGTCAATTTATATGAAATGAGACCTGTGAAACAAACGCCGGCTCACCACACAGATAAATTTGCGGAGCTTGTATGCAGCAACTCACTGCGTGCGAATGCTTTGACAAATGCAGTAGGTGTATTAAAGGAAGAAATGCGTCATTTAGATTCAGCTATTATCGCAGCAGCAGATGAAAGCTCAGTTCCTGCTGGCGGCGCGCTTGCAGTAGACCGTCATGAATTTGCAGCAAACGTGACAGACCGCGTGAAAAATCATCCGAATGTTACTGTCTTTCAAGAAGAGGTGCAGAGCATTCCAGAAGGTCCGACAATTATCGCGACTGGCCCGCTGACATCTGAAGCACTTTCCAAAGAATTAAAATCGTTAACAGGAGAAGAATATCTCTATTTCTACGATGCAGCAGCACCTATTCTAGAGAAAGACAGCATTGATATGGATAAGGTGTACTTGAAATCTCGCTATGACAAAGGAGAAGCTGCTTATTTAAACTGTCCAATGACAGAAGAAGAATTCGATCGTTTTTATGAGGCGCTCATTTCTGCTGACACTGTGCCATTAAAAGAATTTGAAAAAGAAATCTTCTTTGAAGGCTGTATGCCAATTGAAGTCATGGCGAAAAGAGGAAAGAAAACGATGCTGTTTGGTCCGATGAAGCCAGTAGGACTGGAAGATCCGAAAACAGGAAAAAGACCTTACGCTGTTGTTCAATTAAGACAGGATGATGCTGCAGGTACTTTATATAACATCGTTGGCTTCCAGACACATCTGAAGTGGGGCGATCAAAAGGAAGTATTCCGTTTGATTCCAGGCCTTGAAGAAGCAGAGATTGTTCGTTACGGCGTGATGCACCGTAATACATTTATTAACTCCCCAAGCCTTTTAAGACCGACTTATCAGTTTAAAAATAGAGATGATCTATTCTTTGCCGGACAAATGACAGGCGTTGAAGGGTATGTCGAGTCCGCAGCGTCGGGACTAGTGGCTGGTATTAACGCTGCTCGTTTTGTCAAGGGAGAAGAGCTTGTGACACTTCCTGAGGAAACGGCGATTGGCAGTATGGCTCACTACATCACTTCGACAAACAAGAAAAGCTTCCAGCCGATGAATGCGAATTTTGGTTTGCTGAAAGATCTAGGAGTTCGAATTAAAAACAAACAAGAACGCTATGCAGAGTACGCTAAGCGCGCAATCGAAACTATTCAAACTATTTCGAAATCTCTGTAGTAAAACATTGCACGGAAAGCAAGATATGTGATACCATTTAAAAGCCTTAAAGAGGTGTAAAAATGACGAATAAACAGCGTCTTGTCCACTTATTCATTGAATATCTGCAAATTGAAAAAAACTATTCAGCTTTAACGATCTCAGGATATACAGAAGCCATTGAAGAGTTTGTCAGATTTATGAACATTCAAGGAATAGACGGTTTTGAAGAGGTATCCTATCAAGATACGAGAATTTATTTAACAGAAGCTTATGAAAAAGGCCTGACAAGAAGAACGATTAGTAAGAAAGTCTCTGCGCTTCGCAGCTTTTATAAATTTTTATTAAGAGAACAGCTTGTGAAAGAAAATCCTTTTTTACTCGTTAGCTTACCAAAGCAGGATAAGCGGATTCCTTCATTTTTGTATGAAGAGGAACTAAAAGAGCTTTTTACAGTTTCTGATGTCAGCACACCGCTTGGGCAAAGAAATCAAGCCATTTTAGAACTTCTTTATGCAACAGGTATGAGGGTCAGTGAGTTATGTTCATTAAAAGAATCTGATCTTGATTTATCAATGGATACAGTGCTTGTTCATGGGAAAGGCAGCAAGCAGCGGTATGTTCCTTTCGGGTCATATGCTCATGAAGCGCTCATTACTTATTTAGAGGATGGAAGGCAGAAGCTGAAAGCTAAGGGGAAAGACCGCGCTGATGCACATGTGTTTTTGAATCAGCGCGGGACGCCTCTTACAGACCGAGGTGTTCGATTCATTCTCACTGAATTAATGAAAAAGGCGTCAGGTACATTACATATCCATCCTCACATGTTGAGGCACACCTTTGCCACGCATCTCTTAAACGAGGGAGCGGATTTGAGAAGTGTTCAAGAACTTCTCGGTCATTCAAATTTATCATCTACACAGGTGTACACGCATGTATCAAAAGATTCTTTAAGAAATACGTACATGTCTCATCACCCAAGGGCTTTTAAACGATCCTAAAAGGAGGTTTTTTCATGTCATCATTTCATGCAACAACCATCTTTGCCGTTCAGCATAAAGGAAAAAGTGCAATGGCTGGCGACGGTCAAGTCACTTTCGGGCAGGCTGTCGTGATGAAACACACAGCAAAAAAAGTGCGCCGTCTTTTCGGAGGCAAGGTGCTTGCAGGTTTTGCAGGTTCAGTAGCCGATGCTTTTACACTCTTTGAAAAGTTTGAAACAAAGCTTGAAGAGTATGGTGGTAATTTAAAGCGGGCAGCCGTAGAACTAGCGAAGGAATGGCGAAGTGACAAGATGCTAAGGCAGCTTGAGGCCATGCTCATCGTCATGAACAAAGAAAGCATCCTGCTCGTGTCTGGAACAGGAGAGGTCATCGAACCAGATGATGGGATTTTGGCCATTGGCTCAGGCGGCAACTATGCGCTTAGCGCAGGGAGAGCACTCAAAACCCATGCAGGTGATCATCTCTCAGCGAGAGAAATTGCAAAGGCCGCTCTTGAAACGGCCGGAGAAATCTGTGTCTACACGAACGATCAAATCACTTTAGAAGAGCTTGAATAGAAAGGACATGAGACGTATGGAGAAAAAGCCGTTCACCCCAAGAGAGATAGTTGAAAAGCTTGATCAATACATTATTGGTCAGCTTGATGCGAAAAAAGCAGTGGCGGTGGCTTTAAGAAACCGTTACAGAAGAAGTCTTTTGCATGATAAGCTAAAGGATGAAGTCGTTCCTAAAAACATTTTAATGATCGGTCCAACAGGTGTGGGGAAAACAGAAATTGCCCGCAGAATTGCTCGAATTTCTGGTGCGCCTTTTATTAAAGTAGAAGCGACGAAATTTACTGAAGTGGGTTATGTCGGCCGTGACGTAGAGTCCATGGTGAGAGATTTAGTTGAAACAGCGATTAGACTCGTCAAAGAAGAAAAGATGAAAGATGTTCAAGAGGAAGCAGAAAAACAAGCAAATAAACGTCTTGTTCATTTACTTGTTCCTGGCAAGAAAAAAAGCCAGTCTGTGAAAAATCCGTTTGAGATGCTGTTTGGCGCCTCTGATGAAGATGACCGTGATCGAGATCATTCAAATGAAGAAGTGGAACTCGAATCGACAAGAAAGCGAATCGCTCATCAGCTGGCGATGGGAGAACTTGAAGATCATTACGTTACGATTGAAGTAGAAGAACAGCAGCCTTCTATGTTTGATATGCTTCAAGGCTCGGGTATGGAGCAAATGGGTATGAACATGCAGGATGCGCTCGGCAATCTCATGCCTAAAAAGAAAAAACGCAGAAAGCTGACTGTCAGAGAAGCAAGAAAGGCGTTAACGGCTGAGGAAGCTTCAAAACTGATTGATATGGATGAAGTCAGTCAGGAAGCGGTCTACAAAGCAGAGCAGCAAGGAATTATTTTTATCGATGAAATCGACAAAATCGCCAAAAGTGGTGGTGCATCATCTGCAGATGTTTCTCGTGAAGGGGTTCAGCGTGATATTTTACCGATTGTAGAAGGTTCAACTGTGATGACGAAATATGGTGCCGTTAAAACTGATCATGTGCTGTTTGTTGCAGCAGGTGCATTTCATATGGCAAAGCCATCAGATTTGATTCCAGAGCTTCAGGGGCGCTTCCCAATCCGTGTAGAATTAGATAAATTAAGTATAGAAGACTTTGTGAAAATCTTAACGGAACCAGATAATGCATTATTAAAGCAATATAAAGCTTTACTTGAAACAGAAGGTATATCTCTTGAATTTTCTGACGATGCTATTCATAAGATTGCCGAAGTGGCTTATCATGTCAATCAGGAGACAGATAACATCGGTGCAAGAAGGCTTCATACCATACTTGAGAAGCTGCTTGAAGAGCTTTCATTTGAGGCGCCTGATATTACGATGGAGACAGTGACCATTACCCCTCAGTATGTTGAAGAGAAGCTAGGAAAGATTGCAAATAACAAAGATTTAAGTCAATTTATACTTTAACAAATGAATAAAGTAATCTAGGAGGATCATTATTATGGCGTTACTACAAAAAACAAGGATTATTAACTCAATGCTGCAAGATGCAGCGGGGAAACCAGTTAATTTTAAAGAAATGGCAGAAACACTGAGAGATGTCATTGATTCAAACATTTTCGTATTAAGCAGAAGGGGAAAGCTTCTTGGCTACTCCATTAATCAACAGATCGAAAATGCACGTATGAAAAAAATGCTTGAAGATCGTCAGTTCCCTGAAGAATATACAAAGAGTCTATTCAATGTCCCTGAAACGTCTTCAAACCTTGATATTAACAGTGAATATACAGCTTTCCCGATTGAAAACCGTGACTTATTCCAATCAGGTTTAACAACAATTGTTCCAATTATCGGTGGAGGAGATCGTTTAGGTACGTTAATCCTGTCCCGCTTGCAAGATACATTCAAAGATGATGATTTAATTCTTGCTGAATACGGGGCTACAGTTGTTGGAATGGAGATTCTTCGCGAGAAAGCAGAGGAAATCGAAGAAGAAGCAAGAAGTAAAGCGGTTGTCCAAATGGCGATTAGCTCTCTTTCATACAGTGAGCTTGAAGCGATTGAGCACATTTTTGAAGAGCTGGATGGAAACGAAGGTCTTCTCGTTGCAAGTAAAATTGCAGACCGTGTAGGGATCACGCGCTCAGTGATCGTAAACGCCTTACGTAAGTTAGAAAGTGCAGGCGTGATTGAATCTCGTTCTCTTGGAATGAAGGGAACGTACATCAAAGTGTTAAACAACAAATTTTTAATTGAACTCGAAAATTTAAAATCTCATTAATCCAAAACCCTTTTTGGCCGAAATAAAGGCTGAAAAGGGTTTTTTTATGTGAAAAAATGAGGATTTGTCCGAAAAATGTCACTCTTTTTTCCAAGAAACCCCTTACAAATCTGTAGTGCTTTGAATCTAGGTCTTTATACCTATTCGTAAAATAGATATATATTACGAGTTTTTTTTACATATACATCATAGACTTTAATCCTATTATTTCTTACAATGAACATATGGTTTTACAAATCTCGACATGATTAAATGGAATGAAATACATATGATTGGAGGTATATGGTTTTGGATATATTTTCTGGAACGATAAGCAACCTTGAGAATGCCTTGGGCAGAGCGAATGTTAAGCAAAAAGTCATAAGCAATAATATCGCAAATATAGACACACCGAACTACAAGTCGAAAAACGTCGCATTCCATGACATGCTAAATGATGCGTCAATCAAATTAGATGCTAAAAAAACATACCAAGGACACATTGATTTTTCAAAAAAAGGGTCTAATTATTCAGTTGTTTCGAGCAACCGTACTTCTTATCAAGAAAACGGAAATAATGTCGATATTGATCAAGAGATGAGTGAACTCGCTAAAAACCAAATTCAGTATAATGCGCTGGTGGAAAGAATGAGCGGGAAATTCAATTCTCTTAAAACAGTTTTGACAGGAGGTAAGTGATGTCAATCTTTTCAGGAGTGAACGCTTCGGCCTCAGCATTAACGGCACAGAGGCTCAGAATGGACGTTGTATCCTCAAACCTTGCAAATATGGATACAACAAGAGCTAAACAGGTTGATGGCAACTGGGAGCCTTATAGACGTAAGCTTGTCACATTACAGCCGTCAGGTGAATCGTTTTCATCTATATTGAACTCAAGTATGAATTCGAGCGGCAAATTAGGAAACGGCGTCAAAGTAACAAAGATTACTGAAGACGAAACTCCATTCAACCTTCAATATGATCCTACAAATCCCGATGCCAATGAAAATGGATATGTTCAAACACCAAATGTCGATCCATTAAAAGAAATGGTCGACCTCATCAGCAGCTCAAGATCATATGAAGCAAACGTGACTGCTCTAAATGCGAACAAAAGCATGCTGATGAAAGCTTTAGAAATAGGAAAGTAAGGTGAAAACAATTGGTTAATGCAATATCTCCTTTCCAGCTTCAAACTGCTCAGCAAGCAAGTGAATTGACGAATGCATCGCCCGTTCAGGCGGCTGCACCTAAAAGTCAAACGAATTTCTCTGATGTGCTGAAGAATTCCATTGAGGCATTAAATCAATCACAGCTGAAATCAGACCAGTATACAAATGCGCTTGCACAAGGAAAAGATGTCAATCTCGATGAAGTCATGATTGCTTCACAAAAAGCGAGTGTTACACTCACAGCTGCAACAGAGTTTCGAAATAAAGCAGTCGAAGCGTACCAAGAGATTATGAGAATGCAGATGTAGGAGGTGCTGGTGGACAAAAAAAGACTGAATGGAATGACCGGGGGTTAAGATGAATCGTACTTTAATGCAATTAAGAACAAAAACAGTTGAGTTTTGGCGAAATCGATCAAAATTACAAAAAATACTCATGATTGGCGGCGTTGCTGCCCTAGCAATCATTATTACGGTTGTTAGCATCTTTGCTTCTTCTGAAAAAATGGTTCCGCTCTTTAGAGACTTGTCTGAGGCAGAAGCTGGACAAATCAAACAGGAACTAGATGGCAAAAACGTTAAATCGGAACTTGCAAACAATGGAACAACGATTCTCGTTCCAGAAAAGCAAGCAGATTCTTTAAAAGTAACACTCGCATCCGAAGGGCTCCCTAAGACAGGCAACATTGATTATTCCTTCTTTGCAAACAATTCAGGCTTCGGTTTAACAGATAATGAATTTGATGTTCTGAAAGTAGACGCAACTCAGACAGAACTATCCAATCTGATCAACACGATTGATGGGATTAAAGATTCAAAAGTTATGATTAACCTGCCAAAAGATTCCGTTTTTGTTGGAGAAGAGCAAAGTAATGCATCAGCATCCATTGTGCTGCAAGTTGAGCCTGGCTACACGCTCACACCGCAGCAAGTAAAAGGCCTTTATCATCTTATTTCAAAAAGTGTGCCGAATTTAAAAACAGAAAACATTGTCATTATGGACCAAGATTCCAACTACTACGACTTAAACACCAGCTCCGATTCCTATGCAAGTGGAATGGATGCACAGCAGCAGAAAAAAGAGGAAATCGAAAAGAACCTTCAAAGAAAAATTCAGCAGCTGCTCGGAACAATGATGGGTCAAGATAAAGTGGCTGTATCGGTCACAACAGACATTGATTTTACTGAAGAAAAAAGAAAAGAAGACCTTGTAGAACCTGTTGATAAAGAAAACATGCAGGGAATTGCTGTCAGCGCTGAAAAGATTGCTGAAACTTATTCAGGTAATGGCGCAGCAGCTGGAGGCACTGCTGGAACAGGTGACGATGATGTCACAAATTATCAAGGTGCCGATGGAGCGAATGGAAGCGGAGATTACGAAAAGAGCGAAGATCGCATCAATTATGAAGTCAACCGCATTCATAAAGATATCAAAGAAAGCCCTTATAAAATTAGAGATGTTGGCATTCAAGCATTGGTTGAACCACCAACTGCAAACGATGTAAACTCTTTAACGGCTGAAAGACAAGATGATATCAAAAAGATTCTTTCAACGATCATTAGCACATCGATTGATAAAGAATACACAAATGGTCAAGCGCTCACTCAAGCAGACTTAGATAACAAAATCGTTTTATCTGTATCAAAATTAGACGGTAAACAGCAAACTGCGGCAGATAACCCTTCAAACAATATTCCAATCTGGGTTTATATTGTAGGCGGTGTGCTCCTACTTGCAATTATCGCTCTTATCATTCTTCTTGTGCGCAAGCGTAGAAGAGATGAGGAAGAAGAGTTTGAGTTTGATGAACGTACACCAATCGATGTTCCTGATATCGACACTGAACCAGAAACAGAAGAAATGGTGAGAAAAAATCAGCTTGAAAAAATGGCAAAAGAAAAACCAGAAGACTTTGCTAAATTGCTACGCAGCTGGCTGTCCGAGGATTAGGAGGAATACACATGTCGAGAAAAGATCCAAATCGACTAACAGGCAGACAAAAAGCAGCAATCCTAATGATTTCCTTAGGGCTAGACGTGTCAGCATCTGTATACAAACATCTGTCTGAAGACGAAATAGAAAAATTAACATTAGAAATTTCCAATGTACGAAGTGTAGATACTGCTAAAAAAGATGAAGTCATCGAAGAGTTTCACAGCATTGCCATCGCGCAGGACTACATATCGCAGGGCGGTCTTATGTACGCAAGACAAGTGCTTGAAAAAGCGCTTGGTGAGGATAAAGCGGACAGCATCTTAAACAGGCTAACATCCTCTCTTCAAGTGAAACCATTTGATTTTGCTCGAAAGGCTGAGCCAGAACAAATTTTAAACTTTATCCAGCATGAGCATCCACAAACGATTGCACTTATCCTTTCCTACCTGGATCCAGTGCAGGCTGGGCAAATTTTATCTGAGTTAGGTGAGGAAGTACAAACTGAGGTTGCGAGACGTATTGCCTTAATGGACCGCACATCTCCAGAGATCATCAATGAGGTGGAACGTATTCTTGAACAAAAGCTTTCTTCAACCTTTACGCAGGACTATACGCAAACGGGCGGAGTCGAAGCGGTTGTAGAAGTGCTAAATGGTGTAGACCGTGCTACTGAGAAGACCATTTTAGACACACTTGAAATTCAAGATCCAGAGCTTGCGGATGAAATTAAGAAACGTATGTTTGTCTTTGAAGATATTGTCACTCTTGACAGCAGAGCGATTCAGCGCGTTATCAGAGATGTTGAAAATGATGACTTATTGCTCGCACTCAAAGTGGCAAGCGAAGAGGTCAAAGAAATTGTCTTCCGCAACATGTCACAGCGGATGGTCGAAACATTCAAAGAAGAAATGGAGTTTATGGGGCCTGTCCGGCTTAGAGATGTCGAGGAAGCACAAACCCGTATTGTCAGCATCGTAAGACGACTTGAGGAAGCTGGAGAAATCGTCATAGCTCGAGGCGGAGGAGACGATATCATTGTCTAGGATAATCAAACATGAAACATCTGTTATTCCTGAACAAGGACGGCAAACGATTCCGTTACAGCAAGTAGAGTTTAAAAGAGAACATCACGAAGAAGTGCTTGTCAATGAAACCGAAGCATCGCAGCTAGTACTCAGTGATGCAGAAGATCAAGCGAGCCGCATATTAGAACAAGCAAACAGTGAGCTGGAAAAAACAATGGCTGAAATCAATCAGCGCAGAACTGATTTTGAAGAAGAAAGAATGCAGCTCATTGAAGAAGCGAAACAGGCAGGTTATCAAGACGGCTTCCAAAAGGGCCAAGCAGATGCGAATATGCAGTACCAAGCTATTCTTGATCAAGCAAATGACATCGTTAGTCTTGCAAGACAGGACTACGAAGAAAAAATTGAAAGCTCTGCTGAGCAAATTGTGGAACTCGCTTTTGAACTCGCCAAACGCGTTTGGTATGCAGCCGAGGGCACAAAAGATCAATTTTTGGCTCTTGTGAAGCAGGTCATTGCAGAAGTGAAAGAATATGATGATATTTCCATCTATGTTGACCCTGAACATTACGAGCATGTGATGGAATATAAAGACGAATTGATTAGAATCCTTCAAAAGGATACACACCTTGCCATTTACTCGGATGAAAAAGCGCCAAAAGGAACTTGTTACGTAGAAACAAGTTTTGGAAAAGTGGAAGCGAGTGTTGATACCCAAATGAATCAGTTGAAAGAAAAATTATTAGAAGTCATTGATTCAGGTGATCACAAATGAAAATGGATGTACTAAAAGAAACGATTGAAACCGCCGATCCTTATAAACGATTTGGTAAAGTCAATCGAGTGGTTGGGCTGATGATTGAATCTAAGGGGCCGGAGAGTTCGATCGGTGATGTGTGTCTCATTCATAAAAAAGGGAGCAAGCACCATCCGATAAAAGCAGAGGTCGTAGGATTTAGAGATGAAAACATTCTGCTCATGCCTTATGTAGAAGCATCCAATATTTCACCAGGAAGTCTTGTAGAAGCGACCGGTGAGTCGCTGAAGGTCAAAGTAGGGACTGGATTAATTGGTGAAGTCGTTGATGCCTTCGGTCATCCGCTTGATGGCAGTATGCTCCCAAAGGGACTTGCACCTGTTTCGACAGATCAGTCACCTCCAAATCCAATGGACAGGCCGCCTATTCGAGAAAAGATGGGTGTTGGTGTTAGAGTCATCGACAGTCTGCTCACAGTTGGCACTGGTCAAAGGATCGGGATTTTTGCCGGAAGCGGTGTTGGAAAAAGTACCTTAATGGGGATGATTGCAAAGCAGACAGAAGCAGACCTGAATGTGATTGCTCTTGTTGGAGAGCGTGGCCGTGAAGTTCGTGAGTTTATTGAAAAGGATTTAGGTGCTGAAGGACTGAAGCGATCCATTGTTGTCGTTGCAACTTCTGACCAGCCTGCACTGACGAGACTGAAAGCTGCGTATACAGCAACAGCTATTGCGGAGTATTTCAGGGACAGAGGCAAAAATGTCATGTTCATGATGGATTCTGTTACAAGGGTCGCTATGGCGCAAAGGGAAATAGGACTCGCAACTGGCGAGCCGCCAACAACAAAAGGATATACACCTTCAGTGTTCGCTATACTGCCAAAATTGCTCGAACGAACTGGAACAAATCAGCTTGGTTCCATCACAGCGTTTTACACAGTGCTTGTTGATGGGGACGATATGAACGAGCCGATCGCTGATACAGTGAGGGGGATCCTTGACGGGCACATTGTACTTGATCGTGCTTTAGCCAACAAAGGACAATTTCCCGCTGTTAATATTCTGAAAAGTATCAGCCGTGTCATGAGTAATATCGCAAGTCATGATCACAAGGAGGCGGCTAACCGGTTCCGCCAGCTTTTATCCACTTATCAAAACGCTGAAGACCTCATTAATATTGGAGCATATAAAAAAGGCTCCTCCAAAGATATTGATGAGGCCATGCAGGCTTACCCTCATCTGATTTCATTTTTGAAGCAGGATGTAGAAGAGGCTGTATCTATTGAAGACAGTGTGAGTTTATTGCTCAGTTTGATGAATAGAGAGGATTGACAAAAACAGTGAGATATCAATACAAATTTCAAAAGCTCTTAGAACTGAAAGAAAGTGAAAAAGACAAGTCACTCGCAGCATACCAACAATCCGTTTCGGCATTTGAGCAAGTTGCTGAAAAACTCTATGAAAATATGAGTAAAAAAGAGCTAATGGAAAAAAGCAAAGAAGAAAAGCTGAGAAGTGGAATGAGTGTTCAAGAAATGCGTCATTACCAGCAATTTGTGACCAACTTAGATAACACCATCCAGCATTATCAGCAGCTTGTGATCATGAAACGCCATCAAATGAATGAAAAACAATCTGATTTAACTGAAAAAAACATTGAGTTTAAAAAGTTTGAAAAAATGAAAGAAAAGCAATTTGAAAAGTTCTCCCTTGAACATAAGGCAATTGAAATGAAAGAAATGGATGATATCTCTATCAGCCAATTCATGTTTCAAGGACATTAGGAGTCGAGATGAATGCCTAAGAAGGAAAAAACGAAGGAATCAGGTGGCGGGAAATTTCAATGGATCTTGTTTATTGTCATCATCCCATTGATTGTGCTTGTGATTGTCACTGGCACGATCCTTTATATGGCAGGTTTTGATCTAAAAAAACCGCTCCAAAACATTCCGGTGATTAGCAGTTTAGTTGGTTCAGATGACACCTCAAAAACGTCATCTTCACCTAATGATCAAAGCGATGCAGAGTTGAAAGAACTGAAAAAGACCATTAAAGAGCAAAAAAATGAACTCGAAATTGCACAAAAAGATTTGAAAACAAGTGATGAAGAGATTAAGAGACTGAATCAAAAAATCAACTCACTTGAAAAAACATCTGAAAATGATGAAAAGAATACGTCAGCCAATGACAGTTCATCGAATAACAGCTCATCAAATAACAGCTCATCAAATAACACGTCAGGTAATAACTCTGCAGGAACGTCCTCTGATGCAGCGGCATCCTCTAATCAGCAGACAAAAGGAAAGGTCGCCAGCATTTATGAAAGCATGGACCCAGGGAAATCCGCCAAAATTTTATCAGAATTAAGTGATAAAGAGGCGTTAAAAATCCTTGAAGAGCTGAGCAAAAATAAACTGACAGACATATTAGCAAAACTGACACCTCAGAAGGCAGCAACGTTTACAAAAGAGCTTGCCAAAAAAGAAGAAAGTGAAAATGGGGGTGGACAATAAGTGAAGCTATTGGATATTGGAGCCTTACAGCAATCTTCTCAAGGTCTCTCAGGGCTAAAAGGAGACGGCGCTGCATCTGCACGCGGTTTGTTTAAACAATTGCTTAGCGGGGCAGGCGCTCAAAGCGGTCCTGTTCATGCTGAGACAGCCGCTCTTGCCTCTCTTTCTGTCAATGATGCGATGCAAATTGTTGAAAAATGGATGCAATCACCTGAAGAAGGAATGAGCGCAGACCTACTAAGTGCGCTTCAAACACTACAAGGTCAAACGCTTGAATCATCCGATCTCAAATCACTTGAAGAGTTATTTCAAAAAATGGAATCTTCCATTTACGGTGATCAAGCTGAAAAGCCGGGTTCTGAACATAGTGAACAGCTCATACAAGTCCACTTTTTCATCTATCAATTGCTCAATCAACAGCCGCCAAGCTTTGATGCGAAACTTGTGCAGGATATTGAAGGGAAAGGTCAAGACTTCATACACTTTCTCTCGAAAAACGGGGTAGATGAAAAACTCATTCAGCAAGTAAAAGAGCAGTTCTTCTCGCAGGGATCAGCACCCAAGCTGAATTCGATGACTCAAAGTGAGCTAAAGCACTTTAATCAGTTAATCGACCATATGATGGCGAATGCGAAAGGATCTGACAAAGAGTGGAAAATTTCACTAGGAGAGTTGAAGGAACTAATCTCTCCAAAACAAGAATCTACTCTCGCTTCTCCGGCAAAAGGGAATGCATCTCTTGAGTGGCTCATCAAAAAAGAAGTCGTTAAAGGACAAAGCGCTGCTGCACCAGCTTCTGAAAAAATAATGACTCATACACTTTTGCCAGGTCATAAGCAGTTTTTCCAACTGCAGTCAGCGGCTCCTGTTCAGCAGACACAAACGACTGATGAAAAGCCAGGAACAGTTGATCAGCAAATTCTAAACACGTGGAAGCAAATGAAATTCACGCCGTTTGGCAATTCAAGCGGACGCTTTACCGTTCGATTAAATCCTGAAAATCTTGGGTTTATTACCATTCAGCTAACAAAGCAAAACGGGATGTATGCGAGTAAAATTACAGCCTCGACGCAAGCAGCGAAAGAGCTGTTAGAGCATCATCTGCCGCAGCTCAAGCAGGCGCTTCCGAATATGTCGGTTCAAGTGGACCGTTTCCATATCCCGCTTCAATCAAATGAGCAGCCGTTATTTGGACAGTTTAGTGAAGAAAACAAGCAGCAGCAGTCAAAAGGACAGAATTTCCAGCAGGCTGATGAACAGGAAGCAGAATTCCAAGATGTACTGGATGCTCTTGTTGGGTCAGATGAAGAAGAGGAGGAGATCTAATGGCAACAGTTGATGCTACGAATAGAACAGCCGCACTAGCAGACACTTCTTCAAAAGCAGAAAAGAAAACAGATACGCTTGGCAAAGATCAATTCTTGAAAATTTTGCTCACGCAGCTTCAAAACCAAGATCCGACAAACCCGCTTGATGACCGTGAGTTTGTCACGCAGCTTGCGACATTTTCATCTTTAGAACAGCAAACCAATATGAACGATTCGATCACCAAGCTGAATCAGCTTATGTCTACATTTGTTGCACACCAAGATCCGTTTACGACGTATGTAGGCTGGATTGGTAAAGAAGTATCGGGCAAATTGGATGATAAAGAGATATCGGGCACTGTGAAGTCTGTTAAAAACATAGACAATGAATACTTACTTGTTTTAGAGGATGGAACGAAAATCAGCCCTTGGGATGTTACAGCAGTTGGAGAAAAAACGAAGTAATTCGAGGAGGAAAATAAATGTTACGCTCACTTTACTCAGGAATTAGCGGAATGAAAAACTTCCAATCAAAATTAGATGTGGTAGCCAACAACGTAGCCAACGTCAATACACACGGATACAAAAAAAGCCGTATCACGTTTAAAGATATGGTCAGCCAAACAATTTCAAGCTCAGGTGGACCAACGAACAACTCTGGTTCAATCAACTCAAAACAAATTGGTTTAGGGTCCTCTTTATCTTCTATTGATAAAATCATGAAATCAGGTTCTTCTCAAAATACAGACGAACCATTTGATTTCTATATTAATGGAGATGGATTTTTCCGCATTCAAAAGCAAGGTGAAATCCTATTTACAAGAACAGGGAACTTCAAACCTGATTCAAATGGGGATTTGGCAACACCTGATGGAAACTATCTACTTGGCATGGATGGGCAAAGAATCAACATTCCAAGCGACAATGTGTCAAGTGTCAGTGTTGGGCCAGATGGGACCGTTTCTGTTGTTGAGAACAACGTTTCTCGTACTGTTGGGCAAGTATCACTTGTGTCATTCAGTAATGCAGGAGGATTAGATAAAGTTGGGGATAACCTATACCGCCAAACGCTCAGTTCCGGTGCGCCAAGTAATGCCATCGCTCCTGGAAGTCAAGGAACAGGTGAACTTCAAACAGGGAAACTTGAAATGTCAAACGTTGATTTAACAGATGAGTTTACCGAAATGATTATCGCGCAGCGTGGATTCCAATCGAATGCAAAGACGATCACAACATCTGATGAAATTCTGCAAGAGCTTGTGAATCTGAAACGATAGGAGGTAGGGGGAGCGGATGCTCGCTTCTCTGCTTAATATGATTGAAGTGACAAGATTAAATGGCAAAGGATTTATGCTGAACGCTCTCCATATCGAGCAAATCGAAAGTTTTCCAGACACGACCATTACTTTGGCCAATGGAAAGAAATTCGTTGTGAAAGAAGATGAAGAGCAGCTTCAAGAGAAAATCATTTCTTTCTACAGAAAAATCCAAGTCATTTCATTGAATCAAGGAATAGAGGAGTTTGAATGAAGAAGAAATTAGTCGTAGTAATGCTAATCATGATTATTGCCATCGTCGGAATTGGAGCAGGCATCTTTTTTCTGCTGAATGGGTCAGACGAAGCAAAAGCCGAAAAAGAGCCAACAGCAGATGAAGTTGTAAAAGCTTCTGTTGAAATTCCTGAGATTATCACCAATTTAAAATCTGAAGGAAATGCTGTCAAACTTGTCCTGAATATTGAAACGGACTCTGAAAAAGCAAAATCAGAGCTTGAGAAAAGAAGTTTCCAGGTAAAAGATGCTGTAATCGACATTTTATCAGACACGAATGCAGATGAACTTGATGGCAAAAAAGGCAGAGAACATTTTAAAACACAAGTCAAAAACAAAGTGAATAACTATTTGCAAGATGGCAAGGTGAAAGAAGTATATATAACCTCCTTTAATCTGCAATAGAGGCGATTAATTAACGCGATGGAGGTGAAGAAATGTCAGGAGAAGTGCTTTCCCAGAATGAGATCGACGCATTATTATCCGCCATCTCAACAGGCGAAATGGATGCAGAAGAGCTGAAAAAAGAGGAAACGACGAAAAAAGTGAAGGTGTATGACTTTAAACGTGCACTGCGCTTTTCAAAAGACCAGATTCGAAGTTTAACAAGGATTCACGATAACTTCGCTAGACTGCTCACCACGCATTTTTCAGCGCAGCTAAGATCATATATTCAAATTACTGTCAGCTCGGTTGACCAAGTACCATACGAAGAATTTATTCGTTCGATTCCTAATATGACATTATTAAACTTATTTTATGTCAGCCCGCTTGAAGGAAGAATCATGCTTGAAGTAAACCCAACAATCGGCTATGCGATGATGGACAGGCTGATGGGCGGGATTGGCATTAGTCATAATAAGACAGAATCACTTACAGAAATTGAAACAAAGATTATCTCAAACATGTTTGAGGGAGCTTTGGAAAATTACAGAGAAGCGTGGCAGTCCATAACCGACATCGAGCCTGAAATGGCAGATTTCGAGGTAAATCCCCAGTTTGTTCAAATGGTGTCACCAAACGAAACAGTTGTCGTCATTTCTCTTAATACACAGATTGGCGAGGTAAGCGGGGTTATTAACCTATGTATTCCTCACGTTGTATTAGAGCCTATTATTCCGAAGCTGTCTGTACACTACTGGATGCAGTCTGAACGAAATGAACCAAAACAGCAAGAAACAAAGGCCATTGAAAAACGGATTATGAAGGCAAAAATACCGGTAGTCGCAGAGCTGGGACAATCGGAAATGACGGTGGAAGAGTTTTTGAATTTGGAAATTGGTGATTGTATTGCCTTGGACAAACCAGTAAATGCGCCTCTTACTGTTATGGTCGGAAATAAACCGAAATTCTTGGGACAGGCCGGCCGCGTGAATCGGAAACAGGCGATTCAAATTCTAGATCACGACATAAGAGGTGAAGAAGATGGAGAATAACGGAAGTAAATTATCACAAGACGAAATCGATGCGCTCCTTAAAGGAGGCAGCAATGACGATATAGAGCCTGATACAATCCTTTCTGCAATGGAGCAAGATGCCATTGGAGAAATCGGAAATATTTCATTTGGCAGCTCTGCAACAGCACTTTCAACCCTATTAAATCAAAAAGTGGAGATTACAACTCCAACTGTTACAGTGATTCAAAAAAGTATGCTGAATGAGGAATTTCCTCATCCGTATGTCGCTATTGAAGTGAATTATACGGAAGGTTTCAGCGCAAGTAACCTGCTTGTCGTCCAGCAAACAGATGCAGCAGTTATTGCGGACTTAATGATGGGCGGAGACGGGACAAATGCTGACCCTTCTTTAAGTGAGATTCACTTAAGTGCAGTACAAGAAGCAATGAACCAAATGATGGGTTCTGCTGCGACATCCATGTCGACTGTCTTTAATAAAAAGATTGATATTTCTCCGCCGCGTGTCGAATTACTTGATGTGAAAGAAGGAGAAGGGACAGACCGCATTCCAGCTGAAGAAATGCTTGTCAAAGTATCCTTCAGATTAAAAATAGGTGAACTCATCGATTCAAATATTATGCAGCTTTATCCTATTACATTTGCGAAGGATTTAATTGCAGAATTAACAGATCCTGCGCAAGAAGAAGAGCCGGTTCAAGAAGAAGTGAGTGCACCTGAACCTCAGCCGGCAGCTCCGCAAACGCAGTCTGCCCCAGCGCAGCAAGCAGCACCGCCGAAAAGACAGGCGAAGCCAAAACCGGCAGCACCTGTAAATGTGGCGCCAGTTGAATTTGAATCGTTCAGTGAGCCTCAGCATACAACAAGCCAGCTTGGAAACCTTGATATGCTGATGGACATTCCGCTTTCCATTACGGTGGAACTTGGAAGAACTCAGCGCAGTGTGAAAGAAGTTCTTGAGCTTTCAGCTGGAAGTATCATTGAACTGGACAAACTTGCTGGTGAGCCAGTAGACATTCTAGTTAACAAACGAATCGTCGCCAAAGGGGAAGTCGTTGTCATTGATGAGAACTTTGGTGTTCGTGTGACTGATATTTTAAGTCAGTCAGAAAGACTTTCTAATTTAAAATAAACAAACATATAGGGAGAGAATAAGTAAATGGCTACTAAGGTATTAATCGTAGATGATGCAGCATTCATGAGAATGATGATCAAGGATATTCTTGTAAAAAACGGATTTGATGTAGTAGGAGAAGCAGAAAACGGCGCACAAGCAGTTGAAAAATACAAAGAAACATCTCCTGATCTTGTCACAATGGATATCACAATGCCAGAAATGGACGGAATCACTGCACTAAAAGAAATTAAACAAATCGATGCTTCTGCAAAAATCATCATGTGTTCTGCTATGGGACAGCAGTCAATGGTTATTGACGCGATCCAAGCAGGTGCAAAAGACTTTATCGTGAAGCCATTCCAGGCAGACCGCGTACTTGAAGCAATTAATAAAACGTTAGGCTAAAAAAGGGTGTAAGATTTGTTGAAAAAACGTTTGATATGTATAGCAATGATCAGTTTTATGCTTTTCTTGACGATGCAGCCTGCCTCACTGTTTGCCGAAACGAAAGATCCTGAGAATGGCACAGTGAATGACTGGCTCAAAGGTGAGAAAGAAAGCAAAAAGGATACAGAGAAGAAAACCACTGACAATCAAACGAATCCGGCAGAAGAAGTTCCCTCTTCTTCTGTCTCCATTATGGATTTTGTCAAAATGATTGGTGCCTTACTTTTTGTCATCCTGCTTATTTATGGATTGGTGAGATTTGTTGGTAAGCAAAACCGCTTACTCAAACCATTTCGATATGTTGAAAATATTGGCGGAACGACAGTCGGACAAAACCGTTCAGTCCAGCTGATCAAAGTGGGCAAAAGAGTATTAGTTGTCGGCGTAGCAGACTCAATCCAGCTGCTAAAAGAGATTGATGATGAACAAGAATGTGAAGCAATCGTGAAACAATATGAAGAAGCGATGGAAAGCAAAACCGATTTGCCAAAAATGGTTCAAAAATTCACATCGCAGGTAAAGAAACATGATCAGCCGACCACTTCTTCTTTTTCAGCCAATTTAAAGGCTCAGCTAGCCGAATTGAAAAAGACCCAATCAGAAGTCAGAAAGAAAGGCCCGAAACAAAATGAATGAGTTTATCGATTTATTTAATTCCAGCGGTGCAGGAAATATCAGCACATCTGTCCGTCTTCTATTACTTTTAACTGTATTTTCGGTTGCACCGGGCATTCTCATTTTAATGACTTGTTTTACACGGATTGTGATTGTTCTTTCATTCGTCAGAACATCACTTGCAACCAACTCAATGCCGCCAAACCAAGTGCTTGTTGGACTTGCTTTGTTTCTCACATTTTTTATCATGGCGCCCACGTTCTCACAGATTAATAAAGAGGCGCTGACGCCGCTTTTAAATGATGACATCACGTTAAATCAGGCGTATGAAAAAGCCGAAGTGCCTATTAAAGAGTTTATGAGTAAACATACAAGACAGAAAGATTTGGCTTTATTTCTTAGCTACGCAAAAATGGATACACCTGAATCGATTAAAGATATTCCATTAACGGCGATGGTTCCCGCTTTTGCCATTTCAGAATTAAAGACGGCATTTCAAATTGGTTTTATGATCTTTATTCCATTTTTAATTATTGACATGGTGGTCGCAAGTGTTCTGATGTCAATGGGGATGATGATGCTTCCGCCGGTTATGATATCGCTCCCTTTCAAAATATTGTTATTTGTTTTAGTCGATGGATGGTATTTGATAGTTAAATCTTTGCTGCAAAGCTTTTAGAGTAGGTGCTTAAAACATGAGTTCAGAATTTGTCATTACGATGGCTGAAAGATCAGTGTATGTAGTATTGCTTGTGAGTGGACCGCTTCTAGCGCTCGCACTTATTGTGGGACTGATTGTCAGTGTGTTTCAGGCGACAACCCAAATTCAAGAACAGACGCTTGCGTTTATTCCTAAGATTGTTGCTGTACTCATTGGGCTTGTTGTGTTTGGTCCATGGATGCTTTCAACAATCGTGTCCTTTACGACAGAGCTGTTCTCGAATTTAGATCGATTTGCAGGTTAACAAGCGATGTCAATCATAGAATTATTCCCTGCTTTTCTTTTAGTTTTTATTCGGATCACCGCTTTTTTTGTGACAGTACCGCTTTTAGCGCATAGAACGATCCCTGCTGTACACAGAGTTGGATTCTCACTGTTTTTAGCTGTCATTAGTTTTAGCACCATAAAAGAACCGCCAGCACTCGACATAGACGGTCTTTATATGATGCTTGCGGTGAAAGAAGCAATGGTCGGACTTCTGCTTGGGCTGATTGCATACATCATGGTGTCCGCTGTTCAGATTGCCGGCTCATTCATTGATTTTCAAATGGGTTTTGCGATTGCCAATATTATTGACCCACAAACAGGGGCGCAGACACCGCTGATGGGACAGTTTTTTTATACGGTCACATTGCTGTTGATGCTGGCAACAAACGCACATCACTTGCTGCTTGATGGAATCTATTACAGCTTTCAATACATTGCAGTTGATCAATACGCGCTGAATTTCGGCAGTGAATCCTTTGCTTACTTTATCGCAAAGAGCTTCAACCAAATGTTTATCATCGCCTTTCAAATCTCGGCACCTGTCGTGGCTAGTCTGTTTTTAGTCGATTTGGCGCTGGGGATTGTGGCACGTACAGTTCCGCAAATGAACGTATTTGTGGTTGGACTTCCTATTAAAATGGGTGTGAGTTTTATTATGATCATCATCTGTATGGGCGTCATCTTCGGTGTTGTCCAAAATACATTTGAAACGATTGTACTCACCATGAGGAATTTCTTAGCATTGGTCGGTGGTTCGTCATGATGACAAGGCTTAGACTAGACTTGCAATTTTTCGCAGGTGAAAAAACAGAAAAAGCAACGCCGAAAAAAAGGCGGGATTCACGTAAAAAAGGACAGGTTGCCAAAAGTACCGACGTCAATACAGCCATCTCATTTCTATTAATCTTTTTATCATTCTTTTTTATTGGGCCTTTTATGAAAGAGCGGATTATCGCGCTCATAGAACGTTTTTATTCAACAACCATGCTAATGAAAGTTAGCACATCTAATATTCATCAATTATTCTTGGAATTGCTTCAGGAAACAGGGCTCCTCCTCATGCCAATCCTTGGTGTTGGCATGCTGGCGGGGATTATCAGTAACTATTTACAAGTCGGCTTTCTCTTTTCAGCAGAAGTGATCAAACCGAAATTAGAAAAGCTTGACCCAATCAAAGGGTTTAAACGGATATACAGTATTCGAGCCCTCGTAGAGCTATTAAAATCCATTTTGAAAATTGGCTTTGTTGGCTTTGCGACATTTATTGCTCTTTGGATGCACTTTGACGAAATTCTGCGGCTTCCTTTATTAACAGCAGAGGAAACCCTTCATTTCGTTGCAAATATGACCTTAATTATGGGGCTGTATGCTGCTGGTGCTCTTTTGATTTTGGCAGGGCTTGATTATATGTATCAGAAATTTGATTATGAAAAAAACTTGCGGATGTCCAAACAAGACATCAAAGATGAGTATAAAAAATCAGAGGGTGACCCGCTCATCAAATCAAAGATTAAACAGCGTCAGCGGGAAATGGCCATGAGACGGATGATGCAGGAAGTCCCAAAAGCGGACGTCATCATTACAAACCCAACCCACTATGCCATTGCTTTAAAGTATGATGAAGAAAAAATGGACGCGCCCTATGTTGTGGCAAAGGGTACGGATATTTTGGCTTTGAAAATTAGAACGATTGCGAAAGAACATGATGTCATGACTGTAGAGAACCGCCCGCTTGCCCGCGCGCTCTATGATCAGGTTGACATCGACCAAGCGGTGCCGGAAGAATACTTTAAGGCCATCGCAGAAATTTTAGCTTACGTCTATAAAACGAAACAAAAGATTTTATGAATTTTTGGTTTTAAAAGGAGAGAACAGGCATGTCAGCAAGAGATTTATCTGTTTTATTCAGTGTTATTTTAATTGTGGCGATGCTGGTCATACCGTTTCCGCCCATTTTATTAAGTATTTTAATCATTATTAATATTTCTCTTGCGCTTATCGTGCTTCTCACCACAATGAACATGCAAGAACCACTGCAATTTTCAATTTTTCCATCATTGCTTTTGCTCTTAACGCTGTTTCGTTTAGGGCTAAACATCTCTACAACACGTTCTATTCTTTCAACAGGAGATGCTGGAAAGGTTGTCGAAACGTTCGGTTCATTTGTTGTTGGAGGAAATGTCCTCGTTGGTCTTGTTGTTTTCCTTATCCTGATCATCATTCAGTTTATTGTTATCACAAAAGGGGCAGAGCGTGTATCAGAGGTTGCGGCAAGATTTACACTCGATGCGATGCCAGGTAAACAAATGAGTATTGACGCAGATTTAAATGCAGGAATGCTGACCGAAAGTGAAGCAAGAAACCGCCGTGAAAAAGTAGCGAGAGAAGCAGACTTTTATGGAGCGATGGATGGTGCCAGTAAGTTCGTTAAAGGGGACGCCATCGCAGGTATTATCATCGTCATCATCAATATTATATTTGGAATCATTATCGGAATGCTTCAGCAAGGAATGTCGATTCAAGAATCGGCTTCCCACTTTACCCTATTAACGGTAGGGGACGGAATCGTTTCGCAAATTCCGGCACTCCTCATCTCAACGGCAACAGGGATTGTCGTGACGAGAGCTGCTTCTAACGGAAACCTTGGATCAGATATTACAGGGCAGCTCTTTGCATTCCCAGCCATGCTTTATGTGACAGCAGGCACGATCTTCCTTCTTGGGCTCTTTACTCCAATCGGCATCCTTTTGACAGGGCCGATCGCAGGTTTACTTGCCCTTGGCGCATACATGATGTCGAAAAACAAACAAGACCAAGAAGAAATCGAAGAGGTACTAGAGGAACAAGCAGAGGTAGAAGAGATGAAAAGTCCAGAAAGCGTTATTCATCTCCTGCAAATGGATGCCATTGAATTTGAATTTGGCTACGGCCTGATCCCGCTCGCTGATGCAAATCAGGGCGGTGACCTGTTAGACCGAATTGTGATGATCCGAAGGCAGCTTGCCCTCGAACTTGGTCTTGTCATTCCAGTCGTCCGGATCAGGGACAATATTGCACTGAACCCAAATGAATACCGGTTGAAAATTAAAGGGAACGAAGTAGCAAAAGGTGAGCTGCTGCTCGATCATTACTTAGCGATGTCCCCAACGCCTGATGATGATCCGATTGAAGGAATTGAAACAATCGAACCATCCTTTGGTCTGCCGGCTAAATGGATATCAGAAGCAGAAAAAGATCAGGCTGAGATGCTAGGCTATACGGTTGTGGACCCAGCTTCTGTTGTGTCTACTCACATCACAGAGAAGATTAGACAAAACACACACGAGCTGCTCGGACGCCAAGAAACGAAGCAATTAATCGATCATCTGAAAGAAAGTTATCCTGTCTTAGTGGATGAGGTAACGCCAAATCCGCTGGCAGTCGGTGATATTCAAAAAGTACTGGCGAAGCTGCTGAAAGAAAAGGTCTCTATCCGAAACCTTGTCACCATTTTTGAGACGCTTGCAGACTACGGAAAATTAACGACTGATACTGATTTATTAACAGAGTATGTGAGACAGGCGCTCGCAAGACAGATTACCGCACAGTATGCAAGAGAAAATGAATCACTCAAAGTCGTGACATGCTCAGGCCGAGTAGAAAAGGTGATTGCAGACAGCGTTCAGCAGACAGAGCATGGAAACTACTTATCGTTAGATCCAGAATCCTCTGAAAGTGTGATTCAATCAGTGGCGAGAGAAATTGAACAGCTTTCGCTTCGTCAGGAAACGCCGGTTCTATTATGCTCACCTCCTATAAGAATGTACGTTAAGCAGTTGTTAGAAAGATATTTCCCAGATTTACCGGTACTATCTTATAACGAACTAGAAGCGAATGTGGAAGTACAGAGCATCGGAGTGGTGGATATCTAATGAAAATGAAAAAAATCACAGCAAATTCTATGCAGGAGGCAACGATTCAAATCAGGCAGCAGCTTGGGAAAGATGCCGTTATTTTAAATTCTAAAACCGTTGTCAAACGCAAACTGTTCGGTTTGAAGAAACAGCAAATGGTCGAAGTGATTGCAGTGCTGGATCAAGATTTCGAAGAAAGAGCTGGTAAAGGGTTAAACCCTGCGCCGCCTCTTCCAGTATTACCAAAAAAGGAACAAGTTCAACAGCTGCCCGAAGAGCCTTCATTTGCTCCCAAGGCGGCGAAACCAGCGCCTTCTCATACTCAGCCTTTAGAATATGTGAGGAATGAACGGCATGCGGGTATTTTGCCTGATCCTCTCATATCAATCGATCAAAAGCTAAAGGATCAAGGGCTTGATGATGCCATTCGAGACGAATGCCTGAAGGGTCTTTTAACAAAGGGCGTGGTTAAAGAAGATCACATAAAAAAAGAACTTGAACAACTGCTGACAGATATGCTGCCAGCTAAAACCTCTGATGAGCCGATGATTTCTTCAAAATACATTGTACTGTTCGGTTCTACCGGAGCTGGTAAAACGACAACGATTGCAAAGCTGGCTGCTAAAACGGCCATTCAACAGCAAAAGAAAATCGCTTTTATTACAACCGATACGTACCGGATAGCAGCGATCGAACAGCTGAAAACATATGCTGAACTGCTGAATGCACCGCTTGAGGTTTGTTATTCAAGAGAGGATTATGTAAAAGCCCAAGAGACCTTTAAAGAGTATGATCATATCTTCATCGATACAGCAGGTCGTAACTTTAAAGAAGAAGCGTATATCAAAGAGCTGACCGACATTATTCCATTCGATGAGAGCATTCAAAGTTTTCTCGTGATGAGTGCCACATCGAAGTATCAAGACATGAAAGCCATGGTCAAACGCTTTGAGCACGTTCCAATCAATCAATTCATTTTTACAAAAGTAGATGAAACGGACACGATGGGAACCATTTTTCAAATCATTGCTGACTCTCAAATCAAACTTGGTTTTTTAACAAATGGTCAAAATGTGCCTGAGGATATTCTTGAAGGCTCGCCTCTTGAACTTACAAGGATGGTTTTACAATCATGAAGCCCGACCAAGCAGAAGGATTAAGAAAACTAGTTCAGCAGAGTCAAATCATCACACCGGCTCCTCTTAACGGTAGCGGACAGGCAAAAACCATTGCCGTCATGAGCGGTAAAGGCGGGGTAGGTAAATCGAATTTGACCCTGAATATGGCACTGTCTATTGCAAGTACAGAGAGAAGAGTGTTAGTGATCGATCTTGATTTTGGGATGGGGAATATTGATATTTTACTAGGGAAAACATCGACTAGTTCTATATTAGATGTTCTCGTTAGAAAAAAATCCTTCCAAGCAGCCATGACAAAAGGAACGGACAACCTATATTACATTTCTGGCGGAAGCGGGCTTGAACAGCTGTTTTCTTTAGATAAAGATCAATGGTCGTTCTTTTTGGAAGAGATGGAAAGAATAATGCAGGACTTCGATTGTATCTTCTTTGATATGGGAGCCGGCTTGTCAAAAGATCAGCTGCCTTTTGTCTTATCAGCAGGAGAAGTGGTCGTTGTGACTACGCCAGAGCCAACATCCATCATGGATGCCTACAGCGCGATCAAACACTTAGCCATTCATCAGTTTGAACGGTCTGTTCAAATCATTGTTAACCGGTGCAAAACCCCGTCAGAAGGGTCTGAAACCTACCGGAAATTAGCAGGAGTGGTCACATCTTTTCTTCACAGAAAACTTGTATTTGCTGGCGCTGTGCCTGAAGATCCTGCGGTTCCTAAAGCAGTATCAGAACAAATTCCATTTTATATGAAGCAGCCTCATTCAAGGCTGAGTAAAACGATTAAGATGCTGGCAGAAACACTATATCATCAGCAGATAAGAGAGGCACGGAGAGAACAGCATACGTTTATAGATAAGTTGTCCTCTTTTTTTAAAAGGAGGAAGGTGGACTCATGATTAGAGTGCTAGTAGTAGATGACTCGGCCTTTATGAGAAAGCTCATTAGTGATTTTCTAAGTGCCGAGCAAGAAATAGAAGTCGTCGGAACGGCGCGAAATGGGGAAGATGCCTTAAAACGGATCAAGGAACTGAATCCAGATGTTGTCACGTTAGATGTGGAAATGCCTGTTTTAAATGGGACAGAAGCATTAAAACAAATTCTGGCTGAACACGACCTTGCCGTGATTATGGTGTCAAGCCAGACAAAGCAAGGAAAAGATTTAACCATCCATTGCTTAGAACTCGGTGCTTTTGACTTTGTGACAAAGCCTTCGGGAAGTATTTCGCTCGATTTGCACAAAGTGAGGGGGCAAATTGTAGAGCGGGTACTTGCAGCAGGACTGTCAAGGAAACGCACTGAAGAGAAGGTGTCTCCTAAACCGGTGATAAAGCCGCCAAGTCCAGTGGCTTCACCCCGGCTGCAACCATTAAAAGGCAGCTCACTCCGAAAGATTATTACTATCGGAACATCTACAGGAGGACCAAGGGCACTTCAACGAGTCGTAACGAAGCTGCCTAAGGACATCGAGGCACCTATATTGATTGTGCAGCATATGCCAGCAGGATTCACGGCATCACTTGCTACTAGGTTAGATCATTTATCACAAATTACGATTAAAGAAGCGCAAGATGGAGACATCGCGAAAAATGGAGTGGCTTACATAGCTCCTGGTGGAATGAATATGTCACTTCATGACCAAGGGGGGTCACTTGTTATCAGGCTGTCCCCTGAAGACACGGAAAGCCGGCACAAGCCATCTGTTAACTATTTATTTGAATCCATCAGCAGCATAAAGGGTTACGAGAAAATCGCTGTCATTATGACAGGTATGGGCAGTGACGGTACTGAAGGTGTCAAAAAAATGGTCGCAAGCGGTCATACGAAAGTCATTGCAGAAAAAGAAGAATCATGTGTTGTTTTCGGAATGCCTAAATCAGTCATTAAAGCAGGCCTTGCACATGAAACAAGGCATGTGGATGACATCGCACATGCAATTATAAGCTCCATGAAAAAAGAGAGGGCGTGAACACGTTGGATGTAAACCAATACTTAGATATCTTTTTAGATGAAAGCAGAGAACACTTACAAACTTGTAATGAAAAACTTCTTGATTTAGAAAAGAACCCAACCGACTTGCAGCTAGTGAATGATATATTCAGAGCGGCTCATACATTGAAAGGCATGAGTGCAACGATGGGCTTTGATGATATGGCTCACTTAACGCATCATTTAGAAAACATGTTTGATGCTATCCGTAATGAACAAATGATTGTCACTCCTGAGTCAATGGATACGATGTTCGAAGCACTCGATCATCTTGAAGCAATGGTTCAATCGATTGCAGAAGGAGGAGACGGGAAACGTGATGTCACAGAGATTAGTAAAAAGCTAGATGTGACAGGAAGCCATGCTGAGGCAGCTTCTAGCGTTGAAACAGCAGATGCATCAGCTGCTGCTAATGACTTAGATTATAACGAATTTGAACGAACGGTTCTTGATGAAGCGAGAGAGCAAGGCTTTAAATGCTATGAACTTAACGTGACATTAAGCGAAGCGTGCTTACTAAAAGCCGTTCGTGTCTATATGATTTTTGAAAGATTAAATGAAGCAGGCGAGGTTGTCAAAACTGTTCCAAATGCAGAACTGTTAGAATCAGAAGATTTTGAATCTGAATTCAGCATTTCTTATCTTTCTAAACAGCCGATGGACGAAGTGCAGAAAATCGTCACGGCGATCTCAGAGGTTGAGAAGGTTGAGATCTCTGAAGTCTCCGCATTTGAAGAAGCAGCTCCGGCTGAAAAGCAAGAGGCGCAGCCTGAACAGAAAAAAGAAGAAGTATCGGTTCCTGCTGCGAAAGCGCCAGCAAATGATGCGCCAAAAGCAAATGGCAATAACGGTGCAGCTGCCGGCGGAACGAAAACAATTCGTGTCAACATCGACCGTCTTGATTCTCTTATGAATCTTTTTGAAGAACTTGTGATTGATAGAGGCCGTTTAGAACAGATTGCGAAAGAAC
Source organism: Bacillus sp. I-2 (assembly GCF_001974945.1). Lineage (NCBI taxonomy): Bacteria > Bacillati > Bacillota > Bacilli > Caryophanales > Bacillaceae > Bacillus > Bacillus sp. I-2. The sequence continues at coordinate 234,100 of NZ_LZRW01000011.1, forward strand.
TAGAAAATAACGAACTCACAGACACAGTCGAAAGAATGACTCGTATTTCTGGAGACCTGCAATCAATCATCCTGAACATGAGAATGGTACCTGTGGAAACTGTCTTTAACAGATTCCCGCGTATGATTCGTCAATTGACGAAAGAGCTTAATAAGAAAATTGAGCTGATTATTGAGGGTGCTGAGACGGAGCTTGATCGAACAGTGATCGACGAGATTGGTGATCCGCTCTTGCACTTACTCAGAAACAGTCTAGATCACGGGATTGAATCACCAGAAGAACGTGTGAAAAAAGGCAAGCCGGAAAAAGGTACGGTTCTATTAAAAGCGTACCATAGCGGAAACCATGTCTTCATTGAAGTAGAAGATGATGGTGGCGGAATTAACCGTAAAAAGGTGCTTGAAAAAGCATTAGAGCGCGGGGTTATCACAGAAAGAGAAGCAGAAACACTTGAAGATCATCAAATTGATTCATTGATCTTTGCAGCAGGATTCTCTACAGCTGATACGATTTCTGACATCTCAGGCCGCGGTGTAGGTCTTGACGTTGTGAAAAACAAGCTGGAATCACTTGGCGGATCTGTAAGCATTAACTCAACAGAAGGACAGGGTTCACTATTTTCGATCCAGCTTCCGCTTACATTATCGATTATTTCCGTTCTTCTTGTAAAACTAGAAGAGGAAACATTTGCGATTCCGATTTCTTCTATTATTGAAACGGCTGTCATTAAGAAAAGTGACATCCTGCAAACGCATGATCGTGAAGTGATTGATTTCCGCGGATTTATCGTACCGGTCGTGTACTTGAAGAAACAATTCAACGTACCAAATGCGAATGAATTAGAGGAAGAGCTGCACATCATTGTTGTTCGTAAAGGAGACAAGCTGACAGCATTTGTGGTCGATTCATTTATTGGTCAGCAAGAGGTTGTATTGAAATCACTAGGAGATTATCTGCCAAACGTATTTGCGATATCCGGCGCAACGATCCTAGGTGACGGTCAAGTTGCACTCATCGTTGACTGTAATGCACTGATCAAGTAAAAAACAATAGAGGAGCGGTCTGAAATGAGTACAGATATCAAAACTGGCGAAAAGATGATTGTGTTTATCGTAAACAAAAAAGAATACGCCATTTCAGTATCAGAAGTAAAGTCCATTGAAAAATGGCAGCAGCCGACAAGAGTTCCTGGCGTTGCCCCTTATATATGCGGTGTTATTAATTTACGCGGTGTCGTGACACCTGTCATTGACCTGAGAGTCAGACTTGGCTCTACTGACAACGAAATTACAGATGAAACAAGAATGATCATTGTACAAGTTGGTGACATTGAAGTCGGCTGGATTGTTGATGAAGCAAATGATGTCATAACCGTCCATCAGGAAGAAGTAGAATCTTCTCCTGAATCAGCTGAAAAAGAAGGACAGTCATGGGTGACAGGTATCATTAAGCATGATCAGCGTCTTTTCAATATCATTCATGCCGGTGCTGTCCTCGACAAGAGCGTTCAAGGTGCACCTGTTCATTAAGGGGGATGTGAAATGAGCATTTTCAACGAAATTAAAGATGAACAGCTAGATATTTTAGGAGAGGTTGGGAATATCGGGGCAGGCCACGCAGCGTCTGCTCTTGCCAACCTATTGGATCGCAAAATAGATATGGCTGTTCCTTTTGTCAAGGTTCTCTCGTTTGAAGATTTAATGGATTTCTTTGGCGGTGCAGACCTTCCTGTTGCAAGCATTTTCCTGCGAATGGAAGGGGATTTAACCGGCTCAATCTTTTTCATTATGCCGTTTGAGCAAGCAGAGCAATTTGTAAGAGAGCTTGTCCAGGATCCGGCATTTGATATTGATACGATTCATGAACATGAGATGGGGACGTCAGCACTTCATGAACTTGGAAATATTTTAGCAGGCTCTTATTTATCAGCGCTTGCCGATTTAACCAAATTGCAGCTTTACCCAAGTGTTCCAGATGTCACGCTCGATATGTTCGGGGCTGTCATTAGTGAAGGGTTGATGCAATTCAGTCCTCTTGGCGATCAGGCGATTGTGATTGATACATCTATTTTTGATGATCAAAATAAGCAAGAGCTGAAAGGAAATATGTTTCTATTACCAGACTTTGAATCGTTTGAAAAACTATTCAAAGCATTAGGTAACCTATAATGAACGTGCAAATTCCGGCAGTTGTAAAGGTTGGTATTGCGGATGTTCAGCTTGTTAAATCACCGGACCGTATTCGGACATCCGGTCTTGGTTCCTGCGTAGGGCTTGTCTTGTTTGATCAAGACAAAAAGCTGGCAGGCCTTGTCCATGTTATGCTTCCAGATTCCTCTCTTTCAAAAGGGGCGGTGGAGAATTTGGCTAAATATGCAGATACAGGTGTCAAGCATACAATTGATCTGCTCTTAAAAGCAGGCGCACGCAAACATGCGCTAAAGGCAAAACTTGCCGGCGGGGCGGAAATGTTTAAGTTTAAGTCAACCAATGATCTAATGAGAATTGGACCTAGAAACGTTTCAGCTGTAAAAGAACATCTGTCTCTTCATCATATCCCGATTATTAGTGAGGATACAGGCGGAAACAGTGGCCGTACGATTGAATTCGATCCGCTTACGGCAGAGCTTGAGATCCGTACTGTGAAGCAAGGCATTATGAAGATATAACTAAGGAAGTATAGGGGGATAAAGATGCAATCCTTAAATTACGAAGATCAGGCGCTATGGGCTAGATGGAAAGAGTGGAAAGACCCAGCTGCTGGAGATGATCTTATGCGCCGCTATATGCCGCTCGTCACATATCATGTTGGAAGAATTTCCATCGGTCTCCCGAAGTCAGTGCATAAAGAAGACTTGATCAGTCTAGGGATGCTCGGTTTATATGATGCCCTTGAAAAATTTGATCCCGGAAGAGATCTGAAGTTTGATACATATGCATCCTTCAGAATCCGCGGGGCCATTATCGACGGTCTTCGTAAAGAGGACTGGCTGCCTCGTACATCAAGAGAAAAAACAAAAAAAGTAGAAGCGGCTATTGAAAAGCTTGAACAGCGTTATTTGCGTAATGTGACGCCGACAGAGGTGGCTGAGGAACTCGGCATGAGTGAACAGGATGTCGTCACAACGATGAATGAAGGATTCTTTGCAAATCTGCTCTCAATCGATGAGAAGCTGCATGATCAAGAAGACGGAGAGAACGTCCAAGTCATGATTCGCGACGAGAAGTCTGTGACTCCAGAAGAGAAAATGCTGAAAGATGAATTAATTGAACAGCTTTCTGAAAAAATCACAGAGCTTTCAGAAAAAGAAAAGCTTGTGATCAGTCTTTTCTATAAAGAAGAACTGACATTAACGGAAATCGGTCAAGTGCTCAATTTATCTACCTCGCGCATTTCGCAAATTCATTCAAAGGCCTTGTTCAAGCTTAAGCATCTGCTTGATAAAGCCATTCAATCTTAAAGAGTTAGTGAGTGAAAAAATATGTTATGGCTGATTAGCTTCATGCTTCATGCTGCACTTATTTATTTTGTGATTATTTTATATACGAGAATGAATTCGCTGAAGGCAACAGAACAAAAGCAGCGAGAACTTCTAGAAGAAACGGAAAATACCCTGGCTGCATTTTTGATGGAGGTCAAAGAAGAGAATGACAAACTATCAAAAGTGGCAGCCGCTTCCCCTGATTTTTCTGCTGAAGAGCTGAAATCGGATCTTCAGACACCAAAGCAGCCACAACCACCAATTGAATCCCAGCAATCGGTCGAAAGTGAAGATCCCGTACCAGAGCACCTGCCGGCTCTCCTTAGCGAAGTTGAGGTGCAGGAAGAGAAGGTAAACGACCCCGTTCCACAACTTGAAACAGAGGCTTCTCTGCCTTCTAAAAGTGAAATAGAAGAAACATTCGAGGACCAAGTGAAGACCCTATATGATGAAGGGCGGTCACTAGAAGAAATAGCGAAAGAAATGAAAACTGGCAAGACAGAAATCGAGCTTTTATTAAAATTTAGCGGAAAGCTGTAAAGGATTCTTGATTGTCAGTCCATCATGTGTTATATTATTTCTTGGTGTTAAATACACACGCTTAATGATTCGTATAAAGGTGCTGCCGTGGCGCAGTTTTATGTGAACATGACTTAAGCGGAGGAAAAAAAACCATTATATTAGGAGGCAACAAAATGTCAGTTATTTCTATGAAACAATTGCTAGAAGCTGGTGTTCACTTCGGTCACCAAACTCGCCGTTGGAACCCAAAAATGAAGCGTTACATCTTTACAGAGCGTAACGGTATCTACATCATCGACCTTCAAAAAACGGTGAAAAAAGTAGAGGAAGCTTACAACTTCACGAAAAACCTTGCTGCTGACGGAGGAAAAATCCTATTCGTTGGTACGAAAAAGCAAGCACAAGATTCAGTGAAAGAAGAAGCAATCCGTTCTGGTATGTTCTATGTGAACCAACGCTGGCTTGGTGGAACTTTAACAAACTTTGAAACAATCCAAAAACGTATTAAACGTTTAAAAGATATTGAAAAAATGCAAGAAAACGGTACATTCGAAGTTCTTCCTAAGAAAGAAGTCGTTCAACTGAAAAAAGAATTAGAGCGTCTTGAAAAATTCCTAGGCGGAATCAAAGACATGAAGAGTCTTCCGGATGCACTTTTCATTATCGACCCTCGTAAAGAGCGTATTGCAGTTGCAGAAGCTCGTAAATTGAATATCCCAATCATCGGTATCGTTGACACAAACTGTGATCCAGACGAAATTGATGTTGTGATCCCTGCAAACGATGATGCAATCCGTGCTGTAAAACTTCTAACTGCTAAAATGGCAGATGCGATTCTTGAGTCTAAACAAGGCGAAGAAGAAGCTGTTGTAGAAGAAACGACAGAAACTGAAACAACAACTGCGTAACCTATTCAAAAGGTGATAAGAGGGAAATGCCTTTTATCACCTTTTTTTCACCTAGTAATCCGTGTTTTAACATAGAAGGAGGAAATGTAAAATGGCAATTACTGCTCAATTAGTTAAAGAACTGCGTCAAAAAACTGGTGCAGGTATGATGGACTGTAAAAAAGCGTTAACAGAAACTGATGGTGACATCGAGAAAGCAATCGACCTTCTAAGAGAAAAAGGAATCGCAAAAGCTGCGAAAAAAGCAGACCGTATTGCGGCAGAAGGATTAACTCTTATCAAAACTGACGGCAACACAGGCGTGATCCTAGAAGTGAACTCTGAGACTGATTTCGTTGCGAAAAACGAAGGATTCCAAGCACTTCTTAACGAACTTGCTGATCATTTGCTTGCTGCTAAACCTGCAACACTTGAAGAAGCTCATGCTTCTAAAATGGAAAACGGTTCAACAGTCGAAGAGCATATCACATCTGCAATTGCGAAAATCGGAGAGAAAATCACTCTACGCCGTTTCTCTGTCATCACAAAAGAAGATAATGCTGCATTCGGTTCTTACCTGCACATGGGCGGACGTATCGGTGTGTTAGCTGTTCTTAATGGAACAACTGACGAAGAGCTTGCAAGAGACATCGCAATGCACGTTGCAGCTGTAAACCCTAAATACATTTCTCGTGACCAAGTGTCAGAAGAAGAAGCAAACCGTGAGCGTGAAGTACTAACACAGCAAGCGCTTCAAGAAGGAAAGCCTGAAAACATCGTAGCTAAAATGGTTGAAGGCCGTCTAAACAAATTCTTCGAAGAAATTTGCTTACTTGACCAAGCGTTCGTTAAAAACCCAGATGAAAAAGTGAAACAAGTTGTAGCTGCGAAAAACGCAACTGTTCAAACTTATGTTCGCTATGAAGTGGGCGAAGGTATCGAAAAACGTCAAGACAACTTTGCTGAAGAAGTTATGAGCCAAGTGAAAAAATAATGTTTGAAAAGCTCTCTGGGGCTTTTTTAGGGAGCACAAGCACTGTGTTCCCTATTTTTTAGAGGATATTGATTTACAAAAGGCAGTTTCTTACGCATAATAAGAGACGGTATAGTATACACTTGGAGGTTATCATGAGCAAACCGAAATATAATCGCATTGTACTGAAGCTAAGTGGCGAAGCACTAGCGGGTGATGCTGGAAATGGAATTAACCCAACTGTCATTCAATCAATTGCAAAGCAAGTAAAAGAAATTGCAGAGCTTGATGTTGAAGTTGCAGTCGTTGTAGGCGGAGGAAACCTTTGGCGCGGGAAGACAGGCAGTGATCTAGGAATGGACCGTGCAACAGCAGACTACATGGGGATGCTGGCAACAGTGATGAACTCACTGGCGTTACAGGACAGCCTAGAAACGCTTGGCATTCAGTCTAGAGTGCAAACCTCTATTGAAATGAGACAGGTTGCAGAGCCATACATAAGAAGAAAAGCGATCCGTCATCTTGAGAAGAAACGTGTCGTCATTTTTGCTGCTGGAACAGGAAACCCTTATTTCTCTACAGATACTACGGCAGCACTTCGAGCAGCAGAAATTGAAGCAGATGTCATTTTAATGGCGAAAAATAATGTAGATGGTGTCTACAGTGCTGATCCTCGTACAGATGCGGATGCAGTAAAATATGATAAGCTTTCATATCTTGATGTACTTAAAGAAGGGCTTGCTGTAATGGATTCTACTGCGTCCTCATTATGTATGGACAATGACATTCCATTAATCGTCTTCTCCATTATGGAAGAAGGAAATATTAAACGTGCCGTAAACGGCGAATCAATCGGAACGATCGTGAGGGGGAAATAACGTGTCAAAAGAAGTGTTGAACCAAACGAAAGAAAAAATGGAAAAAGCCGTACAAGCATACGGACGTGAGCTTGCAACTGTTCGTGCTGGCCGTGCAAATGCTTCACTGCTTGATAAAGTGACAGTGGATTATTACGGTGCACAAACACCGCTTAACCAAATTGCGTCGATCACAGTGCCAGAAGCACGTATGCTGATTATCACACCTTACGATAAAACAGCAATCGGTGATATCGAAAAAGCGATCCAAAAGTCTGATCTTGGCATCACGCCAACAAGTGACGGAAATGTGATCCGCATTGCGATTCCTGCGCTGACAGAAGAAAGACGTAAAGAGCTTGTGAAAGTCGTAAAAAAATACTCAGAAGAAGCAAAAGTAGCTGTTCGTAACGTGCGTCGTGATGCAAACGATGATTTGAAAAAGCTTGAGAAAAATGGGGAGATCACTGAAGATGAATTAAGATCATCGACAGAGGATGTTCAAAAATTGACAGATGAATATGTTGCTAAAATTGATGACGTGACGAAAGATAAAGAAAAAGAAATCATGGAAGTTTAAGAAAAAACTATGTACAATAGATAATAGTGAAAAGACCCTCTTCATGTTTACAGGGGGTTTTTTTGTTAATACTGTTGATGACTATATTATTTAGCGGGAACGCAACCTTTTTGGGTGATGGAGGAATCTCATGCTCAATATACTCAAAAATTGGAAGAATCAGCAAACAGCAGCTTCCAACTTAGAAAGCCTAACAAAAGAAGACATATTAAATGGAGAAATTCCTGAACATATCGCCATTATCATGGATGGGAACGGAAGATGGGCGAAAAAACGTGCTCTTCCACGGGTAGCAGGTCATCATGAAGGAATGAAAGTCGTCAAGCGCATGACAAAGCTTGCAAATGAGCTGAATGTCAAAGTGCTGACTTTGTATGCTTTCTCTACAGAAAATTGGAAACGTCCAAAACTAGAAGTAGACTTTTTAATGAAACTTCCTGAAGAATTTTTAAACATCTACCTGCCTGAACTCATCGAGGAGAATGTCCGTGTGCGTTTAACAGGTGATCCAGACGGCCTCCCGCAGCATACGAAAAAAGCGGTAGAGAACGCAGTAAAGAGTACGGCGAATAACGACGGGCTCGTTTTGAATTTTGCGCTAAACTATGGAGGGCGCACAGAAATCGTCTCCGCATGCAGACAAATTTCTGAAAAGGTCAAAGAAGGTAAGCTTCGAGCAGAAGACATCACAGAAGAGATGTTTTCAGCTTATTTAATGACAGAATCTCTTCAAGATCCGGATTTGCTCATTCGCACGAGTGGAGAAATTAGATTAAGCAACTTTATGCTTTGGCAAATTGCGTACAGCGAGTTTGTCTTTACGGATGTGCTTTGGCCTGACTTTTCTGATGAGCACCTTATAGGCGCTATCGGAGAGTACCAGCGCCGCGGCCGGAGGTTCGGTGGAATTTAGAGGGTGGTGCAGATGAAACAAAGAATTTTGACGGGTGTTTTGGCAGCTGCAGTCTTTTTGCTTGCAGTTATATATGGACAGATGCCATTTACCCTGCTGATTTATTTAATGGGAAGTGTCGCTCTCTTTGAGCTTTTAAGAATGAAAAAGATCTCGATTTTCAGCTTTCCTGGTATTGTCAGCTTAATATTGCTTTGGCTTTTAATGGGCGGAGACAACAGCTTCTTCCCAAACGTGGACGCATCAAAAATGCAGATTGCTTTATTTGCAGTCTTAATACTTTTAACTTATACAGTTTTGAGCAAAAACTCTTTCACATTCGATGAGGTTGCTTTTGTTGTATTAGCCACATTATATATTGGCGTTAGTTTCTATTATTTTATCCAAATTAGAGGCTTATATGGCATGAGTGCGATCTTCTTCGCAGCAGTGATTATTTGGTCTACTGACTCAGGAGCCTATTTTATTGGGAAATCTATGGGGAAACGAAAGCTTTGGCCAGAAATCAGCCCAAACAAAACAGTAGAAGGATTTATCGGCGGAATCGTCACAGCGGTCGTGTTGTCACTTGTGTTTCAGGCGGTTACAGGATTTTTGCCATCATATCTGCTTGTGATGTTTATTACTCTTTTACTCAGTATCTTTGGACAGCTTGGCGACCTTGTGGAATCTGCTTTAAAGCGTCATTATCACGTGAAGGATTCAGGGACAATTCTCCCTGGCCATGGCGGGATTTTGGACAGGTTTGACAGCTTTTTATTCGTTCTGCCGTTTTTATACTTACTGCTCGCAACGTTTGCCAGCTAACCTCATAGAAACTTATTGAACGAGAGAAGGAGTGGCAATTTGAAATATATTTCGCTATTAGGCGCAACAGGATCAATTGGAGAACAAACGTTAGATGTGATCAGGCAGCACCCGGACAAGTTTAAGCTGAAAGCCATGACATTTGGCAGAAATATAGCAAAGGCGATTCCGATCATTGAGCGCTTTCAGCCTGAATTCGTCGGATGTGTAGACGAAGAAACCTATCACATGCTAAAAAATCATTCATTTGCATACGATGTGAAGCTGGCTGCTGGTGATGAAGCCAACATCGAGGCAGCGACCTATGATGCAGTGGACGTAGTGGTCAATGCACTTGTAGGAAGTGTTGGACTTGTTCCAACATTAAAGGCCATTGAACAAAAAAAGACGATTGCTCTCGCAAATAAGGAAACACTTGTGACAGCTGGTCATATAGTAAAAGAGTACGCTAAAACATATGATGTACCTTTACTTCCTGTCGATAGTGAGCATTCCGCTATTTTTCAATGCCTGCAAGGTGAACAAGCTAAAAATATTGAACGCTTAATCGTGACAGCTTCAGGTGGTAGTTTCCGAGATAAAAAACGAACTGAACTTGAAGGTGTTACGGTTGAAGAAGCGCTGAACCACCCGAACTGGTCGATGGGAGCGAAAATCACCATTGATTCAGCGACGATGATGAATAAAGGGCTCGAGGTGATCGAGGCACATTGGTTGTTTGATATCCCTTATGAACAAATTGATGTGCTGCTACATAAAGAGAGCATTATCCATTCGATGGTGGAATTTCACGACAAAAGCGTCATGGCTCAGTTAGGGACACCAGACATGAGAGTGCCTATTCAATATGCACTCACATACCCTGACAGGGCGCCGTTACAAGAAGCGAAATCATTGAACCTTTGGGAGATTGGACAATTGAATTTCCAAAAAGCGGATTTTGACAGGTATCGCTGCTTACATTTTGCTTATGAATCAGGTAAAATAGGAGGGACAATGCCTGCTGTACTTAATGCAGCAAATGAAATGGCAGTCGATGCATTTCTGAAAGGCAAAGTAACGTTCCTGCAAATTGAAGAATTGATTGAAAAGGCACTAATCAGACATCATGTGATTTCAACGCCTAGTTTGCAAGATATCCATGAAGTGGACAAAGATACACGAGACTTTGTTCAATCAATCCTCACATAAGGTGGTATGTTCGTGAATACAGTGATTGCGTTTATTATTATTTTTGGAACGCTCGTTTTTTTCCACGAGCTTGGCCATTTAATTATGGCGCAGCGCGCGGGGATTTTATGCCGCGAGTTCGCAATTGGTTTTGGGCCGAAGATTTTCTCCTTTAAACGAAAAGAAACCGTTTATACCATTAGACTTCTCCCTATTGGCGGATTTGTTAAAATGGCTGGAGAGGACCCTGAAGTTATCGAAATTAAACCAGGTCATACAGTGGGGCTCTTATTCAATGAGCAAAATGAAGTAGAAAAGATCATTTTAAATGATAAAGAAAAATATCCTGATGCACTTGTCATCGAAGTTGAGCAAATTGATTTAGATCATGCTATGAGAATCTCGGGATATGAAGCTGGAAATGAAGATATTCTGACTGGCTACAATGTCAGTCAAACAAGCTTCTATATTGCAGATGGTGAAGAAATTCAAATCGCACCATACAATCGTCAATTTGGTTCAAAAACAGTTTGGCAGCGAATTAAAGCCATCGCAGCTGGACCGATTATGAACTTTATCCTGGCGTATGTGATTTTGGTTGCTTTAGGTTTTATTCAAGGGGTAACCGTTGATGATCCTGTACTCGGTAAGCTGACGAAAGACGGCCGGGCGGCTGAGGCTGGACTCATGCAGGGAGATCACATCGTGTCCATTAACGGCGAGAAAATGAATTCTTGGACAGACGTCGTTCAAACAGTTCAAAAGAACCCTGAGAAAAAAATGAATGTCGTCATTGACCGAGACGGCAAAGAAAGCACTGTGCAGGTTGTACCTGAAGCTGTAAAAGCAGATGGGAAAAGCATTGGCCGTTTCGGATCATATCCGCCAACGGAAAATGGATTTTTGAAAGTTATTTCATCTTCTGGAACAACTGTCATTTCAACGGCAGGTCTGATCTTAACGAACTTGCAAAAAATTGTCACAGGACAATTTTCACTAGACATGTTAGCAGGTCCTGTTGGAATTTATGACATGACAGGAGAAGTAGCCAAACAAGGTGTGTTAACATTAATGCAGTTTGCGGCGTTCCTCAGCATCAACCTAGGCATCGTGAATTTGTTACCGATTCCTGCATTAGACGGAGGACGTTTACTATTCTTATTTGTTGAAGCCATTCGCGGTAAACCTATTAATCGTGAGAAGGAAGCACTTGTTGTCTTTATCGGTGTTGCTTTCCTCATGCTGTTAATGTTAGTGGTAACGTGGAATGACATTCAGCGGTTATTTTTATAAAAACCATTCTCTCTTGTTTCTCATTCCGGGAAACAAGAGTTTTTGTGAGAAGTCCTATTTCATAAATGAGGTGTAACGACATGAGACAATCCCTGACTTTTATTCCAACTCTTCGAGAGGTGCCGGCAGATGCTGAGGCAAAAAGTCATCAACTCTTAGTAAGAGCTGGGTTTATTAGACAAAATACAAGTGGAATCTATCATTATCTGCCGCTTGCGCATAAAGTCATTCAGCATATTCAATCGATCGTCCGCAAGGAAATGGAAAAGGCAGGCGCAGCTGAGCTGTTAATGCCAGTGCTGCAGCAGGCGGAAATGTGGCAAGAGTCAGGAAGATGGTATACATACGGTCCAGAACTGATGCGTATGAAGGATCGCCATGGCCGCGAATTTGCGCTTGGCCCAACCCACGAAGAAGTGATCACATCACTAGTACGCAGCGAAGTGAAATCGTATAAGAAGCTTCCTTTAACTTTATATCAAATTCAATCAAAATTCCGTGATGAACAGAGACCGCGCTTTGGACTGCTGCGCGGACGTGAATTTATTATGAAGGATGCATACTCATTCCATTCTTCACCAGAAAGCCTTGATGAGACATACAACAAAATGTTTACGGCTTACTCTAATGTGTTCTCAAAAGTGGGTCTCAATTTTAGACCGGTCATTGCAGATTCTGGGGCAATGGGAGGAAAAGATACGCATGAGTTCATGGCGCTCTCAGAAGTCGGAGAGGATACCATCGCTTATTCTGATACTTCCTCATATGCTGCAAACATTGAAATGGCTGAGGCTGTATATCACGGAGAAGAAGCAAATCCTGCGGACTTCAAAGAGCTTGAAAAAGTCCACACGCCGCAAGTGAAAACCATTCAAGATGTGGCTGGATTTTTAGAAGTTGACCCTTCTGCTTGCATTAAATCTGTTTTGTTTAAAGCAGATGATGCGTATGTTCTCATTCTTACTAGAGGCGATCATGAAGTAAATGATGTGAAAGTGAAAAACTTGGTAGGAGCACAGCTTGTCGAGCTTGCTTCACGCGAAGAAGTGCTGAAAGTCATTGGAACTGAGCCTGGATTTGTTGGACCTGTTAAACTGGAAGCAGAAGTCGATATTTATGCGGACCTTGCTGTGAAGGGAATGACAAATGCAGTCGCTGGTGCAAACGAAGCGGATTATCATTATGTCAATGTCAATCCTGCACGTGACGTGTCAGTAAAAGAATTTACAGATCTTCGCTTGATTCAAGAAGGAGATGTTTCTCCAGATGGGGAAGGCACAATCCAGTTTGCAAAAGGGATTGAAGTAGGACAAGTCTTTAAACTCGGCACTCGTTATTCTGAGTCAATGGATGCAACTTACCTTGATGAGAATGGACGTGCGCAGCCAATGATTATGGGCTGCTATGGCATCGGTATCTCTAGAACGCTGTCAGCGATTGTTGAACAGCATCACGATGAGAAAGGAATCATTTGGCCGGAAACAGTGGCACCATATGACCTTCACCTCCTTGCATTAAATATGAAAAACGACACGCAGAAAGAACTGGCGGAAACGTTGTACGAGCGCTTAGAAGATGAAGGCTTTGATGTACTTTTTGATGACCGCCAGGAGCGTGCAGGAGTGAAATTTGCAGACAGTGATTTAATTGGACTGCCAATTCGTATTAGCTGCGGAAAACGTTCAGAAGAAGGTATAGTAGAAGTGAAGTTTAGAAAATCAGGTGAATCACATGAAGTATCTGTTGATGATCTGATTTCATTTATACGCCAAGCATAAAGCGAACAAAAAAATGAAGGTACCTCCTGTAGAAAAGAGGTACCTTTCTGATTGACAAAAGGAGGGTCCTGTCTTGGATGAACAATTACCGATCACACGGCGGCAATTTCATATATTACTCAATCAAATTCAAATGACAGATGATGACCTCAGTCGTTACTTTGAAGAAGGGGAAATCGTCAAATTGACCGTGCACAAGGCGACGAAAACATGGCATTTCCTTTTTAAATTTAAGGCGCTTTTGCCTTACAAAGTATACACCATGTTTCTCAGCAGGCTGACAAATGCATTTTCACATATTGCACAAATCACTTGTACGATTGAAGTGAGTGATCCGCACATATCTGAAGAACTCGTGCAATCGTACTGGTCACATTGTGTGGAAGAACTTCAAGGAATTTCTCCCCCAATCATCAGCTTGCTTCAGCAGCAAAAACCATCGCTGTCTGGACATAAAATCATCATTAAAACGAAAAGCGAAACAGAGGCACTCGCTATTAAGAAGAAGTACAGCCCGATGCTCCAGGCCGCATTTAAACAAGTGGGCTTTCCAGAGCTGCAATTCGATACAGAAATTTTTGTATCAGATCAAGAGATTCAGAAGTTCAGAGAACAAAAGCTTGCTGAAGATCAAGAAAGAGCCATGCAAGCCCTCACTGAGATGGAGAAGAAAGAAAGTGAGGAGCAGAATGAAGCTCCGTCAGGCCCTCTGATGATTGGCTATCAAATCAAAGACAATGAAGAAATTCGTACGCTTGATAGTATCATGGACGAGGAGAGAAGAATCACCGTTCAAGGCTACGTATTCGATGCAGAAACGCGGGAGCTGAAAAGCGGGAGAACGCTTTGTATCTTTAAGATCACAGATTATACAAACAGTATTTTGATCAAAATGTTTGCAAGAGAAAAAGAAGATGCTCAGCTGATGAAATCATTGAAAAAAGGCATGTGGGTGAAAGCAAGAGGGAGCATTCAAAATGATACGTTTGTCAGAGATCTTGTCATGATCGCCAATGATGTCAATGAAATGAAACCGCAGCTGAAAGAAGATACAGCACCTGAGGGTGAAAAGCGTGTGGAGCTTCATTTACATTCCCCTATGAGCCAAATGGATGCTGTCACTGGCATTGGCAGACTTGTTGAACAAGCAAAAAAATGGGGGCATGAAGCAATTGCCCTGACAGATCATGCCGTTGTACAATCCTTCCCAGATGCGTATGCAGCAAGTAAAAAGCATGGCATCAAAATGATGTACGGTGTGGAAATCAACTTAGTAGACGACGGGGTACCGATTGCATATAACCCAGAGCACCGCTTGTTAGAGGATGCGACGTATGTCGTATTCGACGTCGAGACAACTGGACTTTCAGCTGTTTATGACACAATTATTGAGCTTGCAGCAGTGAAAATAAAAGGCGGGGAAATCATTGACCGCTTTGAGGCATTTGCAAATCCCCATCACCCGTTATCAGCGACAACCATCGAATTAACAGGTATCACCGATGATATGGTGAGAGATGCACCAGATGTCGTCGACGTCGTACGGGATTTCAAAGAATGGATTGGACAAGATATCCTTGTTGCGCACAATGCGAGCTTTGATATGGGCTTTTTAAATGCAGCGTATAAACGCCTGTTAAAAACAGATAAAGCGTCAAACCCTGTCATTGATACACTTGAACTTGGCCGGTTCCTTTACCCAGAATTTAAAAATCACCGGCTGAACACCCTTTGTAAAAAGTTCGATATTGAACTGACGCAGCATCACCGGGCGATTTATGATGCAGAGGCGACAGGCTATCTCATGCTGAAGATGCTAAAAGATGCGGCTGAAAAAGAGATTGCCTATCACGATCAATTGAATGAAAACATGGGGCAGTCGAATGCTTACCAGCGCTCACGTCCTTACCATGCGACTTTGATTGCTCAAAATGAGACAGGTCTTAAGAATTTATTTAAGCTTGTTTCACTTTCTCATATTCATTATTTCTACCGGGTCCCGCGTATTCCGCGCTCTCAGCTTGAGAAATATCGAGAAGGTTTAATTGTTGGGTCTGCTTGTGATAAGGGTGAGGTATTTGAAGGAATGATGCAAAAGTCACCTGATGAGGTGGAAGATATTGCAGCATTTTATGACTATTTAGAGGTACATCCGCCGGAAGTGTATCAGCACCTGCTGCAGCTAGAGCTTGTTCGAGATGAACGTGCGTTAAAAGAAATTATCACAAACATTGTCAAGCTTGGCGAAAAGCTGAATAAACCAGTTGTGGCGACTGGAAATGTACATTACCTGCATCCAGAGGACAAAATTTATCGTAAAATCTTAATTTCATCACAGGGTGGAGCGAATCCGCTGAACCGCCATGAACTGCCAAAAGTTCATTTTAGAACGACAGATGAAATGCTCGAAGCCTTCTCCTTCCTAGGAGACGAAAAAGCGAAAGAGATCGTCGTAACAAATACGCAAAAAGTATCTGAGATGGTCGAAAGCATTAAACCTATCAAAGATGATCTTTACACACCAAAAATTGAAGGTGCAGATGAAGAAATACGGGAAATGAGCTATCAAATGGCGCGCAGCATCTACGGGGATGACCTGCCGAAAATCGTAGAAGACCGCATCGAGAAAGAATTAAAAAGTATTATCGGTCATGGCTTCGCCGTTATTTACTTAATCTCTCATAAGCTCGTAAAAAAATCACTTGATGATGGATATCTCGTTGGTTCAAGGGGATCTGTCGGCTCATCTCTTGTTGCGACATTAACAGAGATTACTGAAGTAAATCCACTTGCACCTCATTATGTATGCCCAAGCTGTAAGCACTCTGAGTTCTTTAATGATGGATCTGTTGGTTCAGGCTTTGACCTTCCTGATAAGGACTGTCCAGAATGTGGAGCGCCGTATAAAAAAGATGGACATGATATTCCGTTTGAAACGTTCTTAGGTTTTAAAGGAGACAAAGTCCCTGATATTGACTTGAACTTCTCAGGCGAATATCAGCCGATCGCACATAACTATACGAAAGAGTTGTTCGGTGAAGATTATGTATACCGAGCAGGTACAATTGGTACCGTTGCAGAAAAAACAGCATATGGTTACGTAAAAGGCTATGCAGGAGATCATAACCTTCATATGAGAGGCGCTGAAATCGACCGGCTTGTACAAGGCTGTACAGGAGTAAAACGGACAACAGGCCAGCATCCAGGCGGAATTATCGTTGTGCCTGATTATATGGACATTTACGATTTCTCACCTATTCAATACCCAGCAGATGCGACAGGTTCCGATTGGAAGACGACACATTTTGATTTCCATTCGATCCACGATAACTTGCTCAAGCTGGATATTCTTGGGCACGATGATCCAACGGTCATTCGTATGCTTCAAGATTTAAGCGGAATCGATCCAAAAACGATTCCAACAGATGACCCTGAAGTCATGAAGATTTTCCAAGGGACAGAGCCACTAGGTGTCACAGAAGAGCAAATTGGCTGTAAAACAGGTACACTCGGTATCCCGGAATTTGGGACAAGATTTGTTCGGCAAATGCTAGAGGATACAAAACCAACGACCTTCTCAGAGCTTGTTCAGATTTCTGGACTATCACACGGTACGGATGTTTGGCTCGGAAATGCGCAAGAGCTCATTCACAATAAAACGTGTGAACTAAGTGAAGTAATTGGGTGCCGTGATGATATTATGGTCTATCTCATCTATCAAGGCTTAGAGCCGTCACTTGCCTTTAAAATTATGGAATCTGTTCGTAAAGGAAAAGGACTTCCTCCTGAATGGGAAGAAGAAATGAAGAATAATAATGTACCAAACTGGTATATTGATTCTTGTAAAAAAATTAAATACATGTTCCCTAAAGCCCACGCGGCTGCTTATGTGTTAATGGCTGTTCGTATTGCTTATTTTAAGGTGCATCATGCACTCCTGTACTATGCGGCTTACTTTACCGTTCGTGCGGATGACTTTGATATTGAAACAATGACAAAAGGATCGAATGCGATTCGAGCCGTTATGGACGATATTAATTCAAAAGGTTTAGATGCATCACCGAAAGAAAAGAACCTATTAACTGTACTAGAGCTTGCCCTTGAAATGTGTGAAAGAGGCTACCACTTCAAAAAAGTTGACCTTTACCGCTCAAGTGCAACAGAGTTTATCATTGATGGAGACGGATTAATACCGCCATTCAACTCGATCCCTGGCCTCGGTACAAACGTTGCATTAAATATTGTCCGCGCGCGGCAAGATGGGGAATTCCTCTCAAAAGAAGATTTACAAAAACGCGGAAAAGTGTCGAAGACCATCCTTGAATATTTAGATCGTCAAGGCTGTTTAGAAGCACTTCCTGATCAAAACCAGCTTTCTTTATTTTAATGTGATAAATAAGAGCGCCCTAAAAGGGCGTTCTTTTCTCTATATACAATAATTTTATTATGTTAACTAATAAAGATTTCTTATCAATTGGAATTATTTTCTTATTCATTCATATATCTTGATTTAGCGTGATGTTTTAAGAGAAGAGATTGTATGTCATTCTTTCTACCCAAATAGAGCTCAAAAGAGAATTTCGCCGTCTGAAATGTTCTCAAGCGACATATGATCATTCTGGGTACAGTCAGAAGGAGAATCAAGAGAAAACCTTCGATGAGCGTAAAGCTGATTGCTGTTTACTATGCTTATTTTTGAAACATATTTGATTCTTTTCAAAACTGTACAGATCACGAAACGAAGGAGAGAAAGGAGGCGGTCGCGTCTATTGATTAATGTTTCACTAAAAAGAAGGGGTGAGCAATAGAGAAATGGCATCTTACAACTATGTAGAGGTTTTACAAAAATCCATGCTTTTTTATGAAGCGCAGCGGTCAGGCCGGCTTCCGGAAAACAATCGTCTTAACTGGCGGGGAGATTCTGGACTAGAGGACGGGAAGGATGTTGGGCATGACTTAACTGGCGGCTGGTATGATGCAGGAGATCATGTGAAATTTGGACTTCCGATGGCTTATTCAGCAGCCGTGCTTGCGTGGACAGTATATGAATACCGAGAAGCTTATGAAGAGGCGGAGCTGCTTGATGAGATACTAGATCAAATCAAGTGGGCAACGGATTATTTCTTGAAAGCACATACAGGACCGAATGAATTTTGGGCGCAAGTAGGTGATGGAAACGCCGATCATGCTTGGTGGGGACCAGCAGAAGTGATGCCGATGAACCGGCCAGCTTTTAAAATTGATGAACATTGTCCTGGCACAGAAGTAGCTGCACAAACTGCGGCGGCTTTAGCAGCAGGTTCTATCATTTTTAAAGAAACAGATGCGTCCTATGCAGCAAAGCTTTTGACGCACGCCAAACAGCTATATGCATTTGCTGACAGGTATCGCGGCAAATATACAGATTGTGTCACCAATGCGCAGCCATTTTACAACTCCTGGAGCGGCTATGTTGACGAACTTATTTGGGGCGGAATCTGGCTATACTTGGCGACAAATGAAGAAACCTATTTAAACCAAGCATTAAAAGCGGTAGAGGAATGGCCGAAGGATTGGGATTATACGTTTACCATGTCATGGGACAATACTTTTTTTGCCTCACAAATCTTACTAGCAAGAATCACGAAAGAAAACAGATTTATAGAATCGACAGAGCGCAATCTTGATTACTGGACCACAGGTCTTGTTCAAAATGGAAAAGTAGAAAGAATCACCTATACGCCTGGCGGTTTGGCATGGCTGGATCAATGGGGTTCACTTCGTTATGCCGCCAATGCAGCATTTTTAGCCTTTGTCTATGCTGATTGGGTATCTGATCAAGAAAAGAAAAATCGATACCAATCGTTTGCGATTAAGCAAACTCACTATATGCTGGGTGATAATCCGCTGAATAGAAGCTACGTCGTTGGGTTTGGTCAGAATCCGCCGAAGCACCCGCACCACCGTACTGCACATGGCTCGTGGTCTAACCAGCTGACAAATCCTCCATCTCACCGGCACACTCTTTATGGAGCGCTTGTAGGGGGGCCTAATGCACAGGATCAATATGATGATGACATCTCTGATTATATATCAAACGAGGTGGCGACCGATTATAATGCCGCCTTTACTGGAAATATCGCCAAAATGGTGCAGCTGTTTGGTCAAGGGCAATCAAAGCTGCCAAATTTCCCGCCTAAAGAACAGGTGGAGGATGAATTTTTTGTAGAGGCAGCTGTGATGCATAACGATACAACATCTACTCAAGTGAAAGCAGTGCTGTACAACAGGTCCGGCTGGCCGGCAAGAAGCAGTCAAACACTATCCTTTAGATATTACGTCAATCTGAGTGAGGTCTTTGCAAAGGGATTCACTGAAAAGGATATTCAAGTGACAGCAGCCTACAATGAAGGCGCTTCCTTATCACCTTTAAAAGTATATGACGCATCAAGCCGCGTCTATTTTGCAGAAATCGATTTTACGGGCGTAGCTATTTCTCCTAGAGGAGAATCTGAGCATAAGAAGGAAATACAATTTCGATTATCTGCTCCAAATGGATCGAATATATGGGATGCCTCAAATGATTATTCCTATCAAGGATTAACATCCAATATGCAAAAAACAACAAAGATTCCTGTCTTTGACGATGATGTTTTAGTATTTGGCACACTTCCAGACAAATAAAAATCAACGATTTTATTGAAAGGGTGAAGGACTTGTCAAACAAAGAACGGTTTTTAACGCTTTATCATCAAATTAAAAGCGATGCGAATGGATATTTTTCACCAGAAGGAATTCCGTATCATTCAATCGAGACACTCATTTGCGAAGCACCTGATTACGGGCATATGACAACTTCAGAAGCATATAGCTATTGGCTGTGGCTTGAGGTGCTGTACGGACATTACACAGGGGACTGGAGCAAATTAGAGGCAGCTTGGGACAATATGGAGAAGTACATCATCCCAGTCAATGAAGATGGACATGATGAGCAGCCGCATATGAACGCTTACAATCCGTCCAGCCCAGCCACATACGCAGCAGAGAAACCATTTCCGGATCAATACCCAAGCCAGCTGACCGGTGCTCGTCCTGCTGGTCAAGATCCAATTGATAGTGAATTGAAATCAACCTATGGGACGAATGAAACGTATTTAATGCACTGGCTCCTTGACGTAGATAACTGGTATGGCTATGGCAACTTGCTCAACCCATCACATAAAGCCGCCTATGTGAACACATTCCAGCGTGGTCCACAGGAATCTGTATGGGAGTCCATCCCTCATCCATCACAGGACGATAAATCTTTTGGTAAACCGAATGAAGGCTTTATGAGCTTGTTCACAAAAGAAAATCAAGCTCCAGCTGCTCAGTGGCGCTATACGAATGCAACGGATGCTGATGCGCGCGCGATACAAGCGATGTATTGGGCAAAGGAGCTCGGCTATAATCGGTCAGCTTATCTTGATAAAGCGAAAAAAATGGGGGATTTCCTCCGTTACGGCATGTACGATAAATATTTTCAAACGATTGGAAGCGGGAAGCAGGGGAATCCGTATCCTGGAAACGGAAAGGGTGCCTGTCATTACTTAATGGCATGGTATACCTCTTGGGGCGGAGGACTTGGGGAGTATGCAAACTGGTCATGGCGTATCGGAGCGAGCCATTGTCATCAAGGATATCAAAATCCTGTCGCCGCTTATGCTTTATCCTCTGATAAAGGAGGCTTAAAGCCATCTTCAGCAACAGGGGCAAGCGATTGGGAAAAAACATTAAAGAGACAGCTTGAATTTTATGTATGGCTTCAATCGAAAGAAGGAGCCATAGCAGGAGGCGCAACCAATAGCTGGAATGGAGACTATAGCGCTTATCCAGCAGGAAGAAGTACTTTTTATGATATGGCATATGAAGATGCACCTGTTTACCTTGACCCGCCTTCAAATAACTGGTTTGGAATGCAGGCATGGCCAATGGAGCGCGTAGCAGAGCTTTATTATATTTTTGTAAAAGATGGCGACAAAACATCTGAAAATGTCCAAATGGCCAAATCTGTCATAACAAAATGGGTCAGCTATGTCTTAGATTACATTTTTATCGGCAGCCGTCCTGTGTCAGATGAAGAGGGTTATTTCTTAGATGAGCAAGGACAAAGAATTTTAGGAGGAACGAATGTTTCGGTTGCTACAACAAGTGCGCCTGGAGAGTTTTGGCTTCCTGGAAATATTGCTTGGAGCGGACAGCCTGATACTTGGAATGGGTTCCAGTCTGCAACAGGAAATCCAAATTTAACAGCTGTAACTAAAGATCCGACTCAGGATACGGGCGTATTAGGAAGTCTAGCCAAAGCTTTGATATTCTTTGCTGCAGCCACAAAGCTGGAAACAGGTGATTATACAGCGCTTGGTGCAAGAGCGAAAGATGCAGCCGCGCAGCTCCTAGAGGTTGCATGGAATTACAATGATGGCGTCGGCATAGTGACAGAGGAAGATAGAGAAGACTATGACCGTTTCTTTAGAAAAGAAGTGTATTTCCCAAATGGATGGAACGGGACATTTGGTCAAGGAAATCAGATTCCTGGAGCCAGCACCGTTCCTTCTGACCCGCAGCGAGGAGGGAATGGAGTCTATACGAGTTTTGCTGATCTTCGTCCGAAGATTAAACAAGATCCAGCGTGGTCTTCACTCGAAAGTAAATATCAGTCTTCATTTAATGAAGCTACAGGCAAATGGGAGAATGGCGCACCAGTTTTCACTTATCACCGCTTCTGGTCTCAAGTGGATATGGCCACTGCCTATGCTGAATACCATCGTCTGATCAACTAAGAGGTCAAAATCAAGCTGCCGGCTTCTAGCCGGCAGTTTGAATAGGTAATATCAATCCAATGAAGATAAGGGTGATTTACATGGTCAAAGAAAGAAGCTTTCTTCATCATTCATTCAGTAGAGGCGAAAATGGGCAGGAAAATCTGATGTGGAAAAAAGAGGCGGATGATCGAATTTCAGAGCATAGACAAAGAGATCTTGTGATCAACGTGACAAACGGCGAAAAAAAGCCAATAGCAGGTCTAGAGGTTGAAATAAAGCAAATCAGACATGAATTCGCCTTTGGTTCAGCGATGAATGATCAAGTGTTATTTAATCAACAATATGCTGATTTTTTCGTGAAGCATTTTAATTGGGCTGTTTTTGAAAATGAAGCAAAATGGTATGCGAATGAGCCAGAAAGAGGGAAAATCACCTACGAAAAAGCAGATGCGATGCTGAATTTTGCAGATCGACATCAGCTTCCAGTGAGGGGGCACGCTTTATTTTGGGAGGTAGAGGATGCGAATCCAAGCTGGCTGAGGTCACTGCCGAATCACGAAGTATATGAAGCCATGAAAAACCGGCTTGAGCATGCAGGCAATCATTTTAAGGGAAGATTTCGTCATTGGGATGTAAACAATGAAATGATGCATGGTTCATTTTTTAAAGATCGCTTTGGGAAAAATATTTGGAAGTGGATGTATGAAGAAACGAAAAAAATTGATCCTCAAGCACTATTGTTTGTGAATGATTATAATGTGATCTCTTATGGTGAACACCATGCCTATAAAGCGCATATCAATGAACTGCGTCAGTTAGGCGCGCCTATTGAGGCGATTGGGGTTCAAGGCCATTTTGAAGAACGAGTTGATCCAGTCATTGTCAAAGAGAGGCTCGATGTCCTTGCTGAGCTTGGTCTTCCAATATGGGTCACAGAGTACGATTCTGTTCACCCTGACCCTAATAGAAGAGCGGATAACCTGGAAGCTTTATATCGCGTCGCATTTAGTCATCCAGCCGTAAAAGGAGTGCTGATGTGGGGATTTTGGGCAGGTGCCCATTGGAGAGGTGAACATGCAGCCATCGTGAATTATGATTGGTCTTTAAATGAAGCAGGACGACGTTATGAAAAGCTTCTAAATGAGTGGACGACCCAAAGAGTTGAAAAAACAGATGCTAATGGCAATGTGAAATGTCCAGCATTTCACGGAACATATAAGATTCGAATCGGTAAAGAAAGTAAAATGTTGAAACAGCAGACGATTGAACTTGATTCAAATGAACAAACACCTTTTCAACTAGACGTGATCCTGCCTCAAGAAGGATAGAGATAGATTGTGAGGAGAATGTAAATGAAAAAGTGGGCTCAAAGAGTGTCTTGCTTCATACTTATAGCCGCTATATGGTCTGGCTGGTTTTCGCTTACGATGAAGGCCGCCGCTTATGTGCAGACGTCTGGTACACAATTTACGCTGAATAATCAACCATTTTACTTCGCCGGCACAAATAATTACTATTTCCATTACAAATCTAAAAAAATGGTAGATGCTGTGTTCGATGATATGAAAGCAATGAATTTAAAGGTCATACGGATTTGGGGCTTTCACGACGGGGCCCCTCAAGAGAACTCAGTCTTACAATCTAGTCCAGGCGTCTATGAAGAATCTGGTTTTCAAAAACTAGATTATGCGATTTATAAAGCAGGACAGGAAGGAATAAAGCTTGTGATCCCACTAGTGAACAATTGGGATGACTTTGGCGGGATGAATCAATATGTGAAGTGGTTCGGGGCAGGATCGCATGATGCCTTCTATATAGATCCTCGTATTCAAAAAGCTTACAAAAATTATGTGCGCTATGTATTAGAAAGAACCAATACGTTTACAGGTGTTCAATATAAAGACGATCCAGCTATTATGACTTGGGAATTAGCCAACGAGCCGCGGATGCAGTCAGATCCAACGGGAAATGTACTAGTCAAATGGGCAGATGAAATGAGTACATGGATCAAATCGCTGGATCGTCACCATCTTGTTGCAGTAGGAGATGAAGGATTCTTTCGCATACCAGGACATGAAGATTGGTTTTACGGTGGAGGAGAAGGCGTCGATTGGGACCGTTTAACATCTCTTCCTAATATCGATTATGGAACCTATCATCTGTACCCAGATCACTGGAACAAGTCTGCTGCCTGGGGAGTGAAATGGATCGAAGACCATATCACCCGCGGGAAGTCAATCGGAAAGCCAGTTGTGCTAGAAGAGTTTGGCTATCAAAATCAATCAGCTCGTCCTGACGTATATCAAAGCTGGCTGTCAGCGGTTGAGCGGCTCGGAGGGGCTGGCAGTCAATTTTGGATTTTAACAAGCATTCAGGACGATGATTCGCTCTATCCGGATTATGACGGTTTCCGCATTATAAAAGGAAGCAGGGAGGCAGCACTTATCAGTGAACATGCGAAAAGAATGAATGAAAAGAATGAATGAAAAGAACCGATGACGAATGCCTGCTGAATAAGGAACTTCATTTGCATAAAAAAATTGGATATGGTATAGTTTTTATGGAAATGCTAACGATTACCGAGACAAGAGTGGGGAAACCCGCTCTTTTGTATTGAACAGGCAATTTTTGTCTCGACATTATTCATCCGTTTTCTGCTCCCCCTGCTCACATAAAGCAGGGTTTTTATGCAGAATGATTGATAAGAGCGTTTATCGAAAGCACAAGGAGGAAGAGAATGAGCAAAAAAGTAGTGGATGTCGTAAGCGAAATGGTGCAGCCAATTTTAGATGGCTTACAGCTTGAACTCGTTGATGTTGAATTTGTCAAAGAGGGTCAAAACTGGTTCCTTCGCGTGTTTATTGACTCTGATAAAGGTGTCGATATCGAAGAGTGTGCCAAAGTGAGCGAAGCCTTGAGCGAAAAGCTTGATGAGGCAGATCCGATTAGCCAAAACTACTTTCTTGAAGTGTCCTCTCCTGGAGCGGAGCGCCCATTAAAGAAAAAAGCTGATTTTGAAAAAGCACTTGGAAAAAATGTTTTCATGAAAACATATGAACCAATTGATGGTGAAAAAGCATTTGAAGGTGAGCTTACAAGCTTTGATGGTGAGATTGCAACAGTGACAGTGAAGATCAAGACAAGAAAGAAAGAGATCAATATTCCATACGAGAAAATAGCTAACGCAAGATTAGCAGTTTCGTTCAATTAACCTTTTCATTGATATAAGGGGGAACCATAAAAATGAGTAGTGAGTTGTTAGATGCCCTGACTGTTCTTGAGAAAGAGAAGGGTATTAGTAAAGAAATTATAATTGAAGCGATAGAAGCTGCACTCATTTCTGCATATAAGCGTAATTTTAATCAAGCACAAAATGTTCGTGTTGATTTAAACCGCGAAACGGGAACGATTCGCGTGTTCGCAAGAAAAGATGTTGTAGATGAAGTGTATGATTCTCGCCTTGAAATCTCAGTAGATGATGCAGCCAATATTAACCCGAATTACATGGTTGGTGACGTCGTTGAGATTGAAGTCACACCAAAAGACTTCGGACGCATTGCAGCTCAGACAGCGAAACAAGTTGTGACGCAGCGAGTGAGAGAAGCAGAGCGTGGTGTGATCTACACTGAGTTCATCGACCGCGAGGAAGACATTATGACGGGAATCGTTCAGCGGATTGACAGTAAATTTATTTACGTGTCACTTGGCAAAATCGAAGCCCTTCTTCCTGTCAATGAACAAATGCCAAATGAAGAATACAAACCACATGACCGCATTAAAGTGTTCATTACAAAAGTAGAAAAAACAACAAAAGGACCACAAATTTATGTGTCTAGAACACATCCAGGTCTTTTAAAGCGTTTATTTGAAATTGAAGTACCAGAAATTTATGATGGTACTGTAGAGCTTAAATCGGTTGCTAGAGAAGCTGGGGACCGTTCTAAAATATCTGTTCGTACAGATGATCCTGATGTTGATCCAGTTGGCTCCTGTGTTGGACCAAAAGGTCAGCGTGTACAAGCAATTGTCAATGAGCTAAAAGGCGAAAAAATTGACATTGTCCATTGGTCTAATGACCCGGTTGAATTTGTTGCCAATGCGCTCAGTCCATCAAAAGTACTTGATGTCATTGTGAATGAAGAAGACAAGGCGACAACAGTCATTGTCCCTGATTATCAGCTGTCATTAGCAATTGGTAAAAGAGGTCAAAATGCCCGCCTTGCAGCGAAGCTGACTAGCTGGAAAATCGACATTAAAAGCGAAACAGATGCAAGGGAACTCGGTATTTTCCCAAGAACTGAAGACTCTGAATCTCTTTTCTTAGAGGCTGAACCAGTAGCTGAGGAATCTGACGAATAAGAGGTGATATTAAAGGTGAAAAGCCGAAAAAAAATCCCGCTTAGAAAATGCGTCGTGACGGGAGAAATGAAACCAAAGAAAGAACTGATCCGTGTTGTTCGTTCTAAAGAAGGAGAAGTGTCTGTTGACGCTACCGGAAAAATGAACGGACGCGGAGCTTACCTTTCTCTCGATAAAGAAACCATTCTTGCGGCAAAGAACAAACGCAGTTTACAGCAGCAATTTCAGACACAGATTGACGAACACATATTTGAAGAATTACTAGAACTAGCTGAAAAGGTGAAAAAACCTAATGAATGAATCTGAATGGTATCCTTTGCTTGGTCTAGCAAATCGAGCTCGTAAAGTCGTGTCAGGAGAAGATCTGGTGATCAAAGAAATTAGACATGCGCGTGCTAAGCTGGTTCTTCTTGCAGCAGATGCCTCATCTAACACAGAGAAAAAGGTATCTGACAAATGCAAATTTTATAATGTTCCGGTTAGAAAAGTTGAAGACCGTTCCGTTCTCGGACGTTCTATTGGGAAAGAAGCTCGCGTAGTTGTCGCTGTCACTGACCAAGGCTTCGCTAAGAAGCTCATAAGCTTGCTCGATTAATTTATTTGGGGGTGAACGAATGGCTAAAGTGAGAGTATATGAATACGCAAAAGCCATAGATGTTTCAAGTAAAGATATTATAGCAGCGCTTAAGGATATGAACGTGGAAGTGAACAACCACATGGCGACGCTTGAAGACGACACTGTGAAAAAGCTAGACGCTATCTATAAAAAAGCCAAAGCAAAAGAGACAGCTAACGAGAAACCCGCAGAACAAAAAAAACAATCATCTAACAAAAACAATGATAGAAAGAAGAATGACGTGCAGAATAATCAATTTAATAAAAACAAAAAAAACAACAACCAAAATAAAAACAAAAATAAACGCGGTGGAAATAACAAACCGCAGCATCAGCAAGCTAGACCTGTGAAGCCTAAAAAAGAGCTTCCTGAAAAAATTGAATTTACAAATTCAATGACTGTCGGCCAGCTGGCTGATGAGCTTGGAAAAGAATCAGCTGAAATCATTAAAAAGCTGATGATGCTTGGTGTCATGGCAACGATCAACCAAGAACTTGATAAAGATACAGTTGAATTAATCGCTTCTGAATATGGTGTTCCAGTTGAGGAAGTCATCATTTTAGAAGAAACTGAACTTGAAAAGTATGAAGTTGAAGATAAAGAAGAAGATATGCAAGTACGCCCTCCAGTTGTAACGATCATGGGACACGTTGACCACGGGAAAACAACTCTTCTTGACAGCATTCGTAAGACAAAAGTCGTCGAAGGCGAAGCAGGTGGAATCACGCAGCATATCGGTGCATACCAAATTGAAGAAAACGGCAAAAAAATTACGTTCCTTGATACACCTGGACACGCAGCATTTACAACGATGCGTGCACGTGGTGCCGAAGTAACGGATACGACCATTCTGGTTGTTGCAGCAGATGATGGTGTCATGCCGCAAACAATTGAAGCGATTAACCATGCGAAAGCGGCAGAAGTGCCAATCATTGTCGCTGTCAACAAAATTGACAAACCAACAGCGAACCCTGACCGCGTGATGCAGGAATTAACTGAGCATGGTCTTGTACCAGAAGCTTGGGGCGGCGAAACCATTTTCGTTCCACTATCTGCGAAAACAGGTGAAGGCATTGACGAATTGATCGAAATGATCCTTCTTGTCAGCGAAGTAGCAGAACTGAAAGCCAACCCTAATCGTGCGGCAAAAGGGACTGTCATCGAGGCTGAGCTTGATAAAGGAAGAGGTTCTGTTGCAACCCTTCTTGTTCAAACAGGTACACTTCATGTAGGTGACCCAATCGTTGTCGGAAATACATTTGGCCGTGTACGTGCAATGGTCAATGACATCGGCCGCCGCGTGAAAACAGCAGGACCATCTACACCTGTTGAAATCACTGGTTTAAACGATGTACCGAATGCAGGGGATCAGTTCCTCGTATTCAAAGATGAAAAAACAGCTCGTCAAGTCGGTGAGGCGCGTGCTTCTAAGCAGCTGGACGAACAGCGTTCAGATAAAGCAAAATTATCTCTAGACGACCTATTTGAGCAAATCAAACAAGGTGACGTAAAAGATATCAACTTGATTGTGAAAGCAGACGTACAAGGCTCTGCTGAAGCATTAACAGCAGCTCTTCAAAAAATTGAAGTCGAAGGCGTAAAAGTGAAAATCATCCATACGGGTGTTGGAGCGATTACAGAATCAGACATCATTTTAGCAAGTGCTTCTAATGCCATCGTGATTGGCTTTAACGTACGTCCTGATGGAAATGCGAAGAGCACAGCTGAGACTGAGAACGTTGATATCCGCTTGCACCGCATTATCTATAAAGTCATCGATGAAATTGAAGCTGCGATGAAAGGAATGCTTGACCCTGAATATGAAGAAAAAGTCATCGGTCAAGTTGAAGTTCGTCAAACGTTCAAAGTATCTAAAATCGGTACAATTGCTGGCGGCTATGTAACTGAAGGAACGATTACAAGAGATAGCGGAATCCGCTTAATCCGTGACGGCGTCGTTATTTTTGAAGGCGAAGTTGACGTGTTAAAACGATTTAAAGATGATGTGAAAGAAGTTTCACAAGGCTATGAATGTGGTATTACCATTAAGAAATACAATGATATCCGTGAAGGTGATGTCATGGAATCATTCGTTATGCAAGAAATCGAAAGAAAATGATCGGTTATACCGAATGTGAGTGCATGATCTATGATGCATCCTCACTGAAGGAAAAACGTGCGGTTCTTCAGCGTATATTGACAAGAACGCGTCATAAATTCAATGTAACCATTGCTGAAATGGATTACCAGGATACATGGCAGCGTACATCAATTGGAATAGCCGTAATTTCCTCCTCTCGGGTTCAAGTGGAAAAGGAGCTTCAGCGTGTATTAAGCTTTATCGATTCTTTTCCTGAAATTGAACGAACGATCACGAAAACTGAGTGGCTTTAATTAGAGGTGATAAGATCATGAGTATGAGAGCAACCCGTGTGGGTGAGCAAATGAAAAAAGAATTGGGCGACATTCTAGGCAGAAAGCTAAAAGATCCAAGAATCGGCTTTTTGACTGTAACTGATGTCGAAGTATCCGGTGATTTGCAAATTGCCAAAGTCTACATTTCTGTTCTTGGCGACGAGAAGAAAAGAGAGGAAACCTTAAAAGGTCTTGCAAAGGCTAAAGGGTACATCCGCTCTGAAATTGGCAATCGAATCAGACTTCGCAAAACACCAGAACTGCATTTTGAATTCGACGAATCTGTAGATTACGGAAATCGAATTGAAAGCCTGATTGCTGAATTAAACACAAAAGATCACGAATAAGATGTTGAAATAAGGATAGGCGATGATCGTCTGTCCTTTTTCATCGTTTATGAAAGGAGAGAACGCAGATGATAAATGGTGTTCTTTTATTACATAAAGAAAGAGGCATGACCTCACACGACTGTGTGTTTAAAGTAAGAAAAATTTTGCACACAAAAAAAGTCGGCCATACAGGCACCCTCGACCCAGAGGTTTCAGGTGTTCTGCCTATTTGTATCGGAAGAGCAACGAAGATTGTAGAATACTTAACAGATAAATCGAAAACGTATGATGCGGAGATCACGATTGGCTTTTCTACAACAACAGAAGACCAAACAGGTGAGATCGTAGAAGAAAAAAAGGTGGAAAAACCGATCTCAGAAAAAGAAATTGATGCGGCGCTGAAGCAGTTTGAAGGAACCATTGAACAAATTCCTCCCATGTTTTCTGCTGTGAAAATTGGCGGGAAAAAGCTCTATGAATATGCAAGAGAAGGCATTGAAATTGAGCGGCCGAGCCGAGAAATTACTATTCACCGGATCGAGCGGACTACACCTGTCACATATGAGGATGGTAGCGTGTCATTTAGGTTTACCGTTCTATGCTCAAAGGGAACATATGTGAGGACCTTAGCGGTTGATATCGGGAAGAAACTAGGGTTTCCAGCCCACATGTCACATCTCATTCGTACAGGGTCTGGTGATTTTACACTTGATGAATGTATCACGCTGGATGAGCTGCGAGATATAAGCGAGGAAGGAACTGTAGATGAGCACCTTGTCCCGATCGAGCGTGCGCTCAATCATTTGCCGAAATGGGAGATAAATGATACATTAGCAAGTAAAGTGGAAAACGGTGCAGTCCTGCCAATGCCTGATGAATTTGCTCATTTCGCAGAGGCGGATCGTGTCGCTGTTTTTGCTCCTTCAGGCCGTTGTCTGGCGATATATATGAAGCACCCGACCAAACAGAACCTGATGAAGCCGGCGAAGATCTTATGTCAGGACAAGCAATCTTAAAGAAAAGGTGACATCTCGTGAAGACTATACATATTTCACACCCACATACATTGAATCAAAAGGATCAAGTCCCGTCTGTCATGGCTTTAGGGTACTTTGACGGTGTTCACCTCGGGCATCAAAAAGTCATTGATGAAGCGAAAAGCATTGCGGAAAAAGAAGGATTGGCCTTAGCAGTCATGACCTTTCATCCGCATCCATCACATGTTTTGCAAAAGGCACGGGAACCAAAAGACTTAATTACACCGCTTGAGGATAAAATTGATTTTATCGAACAGCTGGGCGCTGACTATTTATACATCGTACAATTCAGCGAGAGCTTTGCAGCTCTATCTCCTCAAGAGTTTGTGGATCAATATTTGGATGAACTGAATGTGAAGCACGCAGTAGCGGGGTTTGATTTTACGTTTGGCCGCTTTGGTGCAGGCACAATGGAAACGTTCGATGAATACGGAAAAGGCCGTATCAATGCAACCATCGTACCTAAGCTGTCCAATCAAGACCGAAAAGTCAGCTCCACTCTCATCCGTTCCGCATTAAAAAATGGGGATGTTGAATATGTGAGCGAGCTTTTAGGAAAACCTTATCAGCTTCGCGGCATTGTCATCCATGGAGACAAACGCGGACGGACGATCGGGTTTCCGACAGCTAATGTCGGCTTATCTGCTGAATACATTATTCCGCCAACAGGGGTATATGCAGTAAGAGCAGAAGTAAAAGGTAAAGTATATGACGGTGTTTGTAACGTTGGCTATAAACCAACATTTTATGAAAAACGTCCTGATCAGCCTGCCATTGAAGTAAACCTCTTTGATTTTAACGAAGAAATATATGGCCAGCCGATTAAATTACAATGGTTCAAGCGCATTCGAAGTGAACGAAAATTTAACGGAATCCAGGAGCTGACGGCTCAAATCAGTCAAGATAAAGAAGAAGCGATTCAGTTTTTTCAAGATCAGCATAAGCAAACAAAAAAATCATAGAAAAACTGCTCTACCATTTGCAAATTCAGCATATTTTTAGTATGATAATTCCTGTAGCTTTAAAACCACTTACTTGGCAGGCCGACTTCACCGACGGCTGCGAGGTAGATGGGGCTAACATGACTTGGAGGTGAAACAGGATGGCTATTACTCAAGAGCGTAAAACGCAATTAATTAATGAGTTCAAAACACACGAATCTGATACTGGATCTCCAGAAGTTCAGATCGCTGTCCTAACAGAATCAATTAACAACTTGAACGAGCATTTACGTACTCATAAGAAAGATCACCACTCACGTCGCGGTCTTTTGAAAATGGTAGGTAGACGTCGTAATCTTCTTACGTATCTACGTAATAAAGACGTAACTCGTTACCGTGAGTTAATTAACAAACTAGGCTTACGTCGATAATCGTAAAAAGCGGGAGGATTCCCGCTTTTTTATCGTATAATCACTAATATTTTATGGTTAAAATGTTGAAAGAATGGCAAATACCCTTCTACATACAGCTTTCACATTGATATGTGAAAATCATTTTGTTCATAATAAGAACTAACTAAAATTTTACGATAAGAGAGGAGTTTATCTCAGAATGGGACAAGAGAAACATGTCTTCACCATAGACTGGGCTGGACGTCAACTGACAGTTGAAACTGGCCAGCTTGCAAAGCAAGCAAACGGAGCGGTCCTCGTACGCTACGGAGATACGGCTGTGCTTAGCTCAGCAACAGCTTCTAAAGAACCAAAACCACTTGATTTCTTCCCGCTCACTGTGAACTACGAAGAAAGACTATACGCAGTAGGTAAAATTCCTGGCGGCTTCATTAAAAGAGAAGGCCGTCCAAGTGAAAAGGCGATCCTTGCGAGCCGCTTAATTGACAGACCAATTCGTCCGCTGTTTGCAGATGGATTTAGAAACGAAGTACAAGTCATTAGTATCGTCATGAGTGTGGATCAAGATTGTTCATCTGAAATGGCTGCAATGTTTGGCTCATCTTTAGCTTTATGTGTGTCTGACATTCCATTTGAGGGACCAATCGCCGGCGTTACAGTAGGACGAGTGGATGGAAAGCTGATCATTAACCCAAATGTGGAGCAGCTTGAACAAAGTGACATCAATCTTGTGGTTGCCGGAACAAAAGATGCGATCAACATGGTAGAAGCTGGTGCTGATGAAGTACCGGAAGAAACAATGCTTGAAGCGATCATGTACGGTCACCAAGAGATCAAACGCTTAATCGAATTCCAAGAAGAAATTGTGAAGGCAGTCGGTAAAGAAAAAATTGATATTCCTTTATATGAAGTAGATCAAACGTTAGCAGATGAAGTAAAAGCACTTGCTGAAGCTGACCTGCTGAAAGCGATTCAAGTACATGAGAAGCATGCGCGTGAGGATGCAATCAGTGCTGTGAAAAAAGCTGTAGTTGAGAAGTTTGAAGCAGAAGAACGTGACGAAGCAACCATTAAACAAGCGAAAGATGTATTAAACAAGCTTGTCAAAAACGAAGTTCGCCGTCTGATCACTGAAGAGAAAGTACGTCCAGATGGACGCGGCGTAGATCAAATCCGTCCACTTTCTTCAGAAGTAGGACTTCTGCCAAGAACGCACGGTTCAGGCCTATTTACAAGAGGACAAACACAGGCGCTCAGTATTTGTACATTAGGTGCACTTGGCGATGTGCAAATTCTTGATGGTCTAGGTGTTGAAGAATCAAAACGCTTCATGCACCATTACAACTTCCCGCAATTCAGTGTTGGTGAGACAGGTCCAATGCGCGGTCCAGGCCGTCGTGAGATCGGACATGGTGCACTAGGTGAACGTGCACTAGAACCAGTCATTCCATCCGAAAAAGATTTCCCTTATACGGTTCGCCTCGTTTCAGAGGTATTAGAATCTAACGGATCTACTTCACAAGCAAGTATTTGCGCAAGCACACTTGCGATGATGGATGCCGGTGTTCCAATTAAAGCACCAGTTGCAGGGATTGCAATGGGACTGGTGAAATCTGGTGAATACTACACAGTGCTGACAGACATTCAAGGAATGGAAGATGCACTTGGAGATATGGACTTTAAAGTTGCAGGTACATCAAAAGGTGTCACAGCCCTTCAAATGGACATCAAAATCGATGGCTTGTCAAAAGACATCTTAGAAGAGGCTCTTCAACAAGCGAAAAAAGGAAGAATGGAAATCTTAGACAGCATGCTGTCAACGATTCCTGCTTCTAGAGGAGAATTGTCTCGTTATGCACCTAAAATCTTAACGATGACAATCAATCCGGATAAAATTCGCGATGTCATTGGACCAAGCGGTAAACAAATCAATAAAATCATTGAAGATACCGGTGTGAAAATCGATATTGAACAAGATGGTACAATCTTTATTTCTTCTACTGAAGAAGATATGAACCAAAAAGCGAAGAAAATCATTGAAGATCTTGTGAGAGAAGTTGAAGTAGGACAGCTTTACTTAGGTAAAGTCAAACGCATTGAAAAATTCGGTGCCTTCCTTGAAATCTTCAGTGGAAAAGATGGACTTGTTCATATTTCTGAGCTTGCGCTTGAGCGTGTGGGCAAAGTAGAAGATGTCGTGAAACTTGGCGATGAATTACTTGTCAAAGTCACTGAAATCGATAAACAAGGCCGTGTGAACCTTTCTCGGAAAGCTGTTTTACGTGAAGAAAAGGAAAAAGAAGAAAAGCAGTCTTAATGAGATCAAATAAAATGTGTTAGAAGCCAGGTATCCGTGCCAGGCTTCTTTCTTT
The DNA here is from genome assembly GCF_001974945.1 of Bacillus sp. I-2. Lineage (NCBI taxonomy): Bacteria > Bacillati > Bacillota > Bacilli > Caryophanales > Bacillaceae > Bacillus > Bacillus sp. I-2. Next base: position 268,626 of record NZ_LZRW01000011.1, read on the forward strand.
TCTTGCGCTAACAATAGTTCTAGCTTGTTTCTCCCCATCATAATTTGTGGTAAAGGGGAGGGACAACCATTGAAAAAAACGTTACCATTCATTGTGTTTGTATTTTTACTGCTCGTATCATATCAAACGATGAAGCAGCCGGCTGCTGTTACATATATTGAATCAATGAAAGAGCATGCCGAGGTTGCATCTGTGTCAAAAGATATTTTATATCAGGAGATTGAATCGAAGTCTTCTGACTATGAAGTAAAGGCGCAAAATGCTAAGATTGATAAAGTGTGGAAAAAGATGCCTGGCTTAAATGGACAGACAGTTGATATCGATGCCTCTTATGAAAAAATGAAAAAACAGGGGTCATTCGATGAAAAGCTGCTTGTTTTCAATGAAACAAAACCATCTATTCATTTACATGAGCTTGGTGCAGAGCCCATTTATAAGGGACATCCAGATAAAAAAATGAATGCATTCCTCATCAATGTAGCTTGGGGTGACGAGCATTTAATCAACATGTTAAAGACGCTGGAAAAGCATCAAGTCAAGGCGACCTTTTTCTTAGAAGGCAAATGGGTGAAAAAAAGCACAGAGCTTGCTAAAAAAATCGTGGCAGATGGTCATGAAATTGGAAATCATTCATACAATCACCCAGATATGCGCACACTGACAAGAGAACGAGCATTAGAGCAGATAACGAAAACAAATCGCCAAATTGAAGAATCCCTTGGGAAGAAACCAAAATGGTTTGCGCCTCCAAGCGGCAGCTTTAAAGAAGAAACAGTCAAGCTTGCCAAACAAGAAGGCATGGAAACCATTATGTGGACAGTAGACACCATCGACTGGCAAAAACCATCCCCGGCTATTTTACAAAAGCGGGTGCTTGGGAAAATTCACAATGGGGCGATGATATTAATGCATCCAACAGATGCAACAGCGAAAAGTCTTGACGCACTTATCACTCAAATTAAAGAAAGAGGATATGAATTAGGGACGGTTTCTGACCTCCTAAGTGAAAAAAGACATCCGTGATGCGATCTGTTTGTTGAATAGGAGGAGCAAAACTTGGTCAAAACGTATACATGCCAAAACGGAGTAAGAATTGTACTCGAAAACAATCCCACTGTAAGGTCTGTCGCAATTGGCGTCTGGATTGGAACAGGCTCTAGACATGAGACACCTGAAATTAATGGAATCTCACACTTTTTAGAGCATATGTTCTTTAAAGGGACAAAGACAAGATCTGCACGTGATATCGCAGAATCCTTTGACCGCATTGGTGGTCAGGTGAATGCCTTTACATCAAAAGAATACACTTGCTACTATGCGAAGGTGCTTGATTCACATGCTGGCTACGCCCTCGATGTATTAAGCGACATGTTCTTTCACTCAGCTTTTGATGAAGAAGAGCTGAAAAAAGAAAAAAATGTGGTGTATGAAGAAATTAAAATGTATGAGGATACTCCTGATGACATCGTTCATGATTTATTAAGCAAAGCCATTTATGGTGATCATTCATTAGGATATCCAATTTTAGGAACAGAGGAAACACTCTCTACCTTTAACGGAGACTCACTTAGAAAATACATGGATGAATTCTATACCCCGGACCGCGTCGTGATCTCTGTTGCAGGGAACGTAGATGAGACCTTTATTCGTGAGGTTGAAAAGTTATTCGGCTCTTATGAAGGAAAAGGGAAAAAGCAGCCTGTAGAAGCTCCAGCATTTCATTATGACAAGCTCACACGCAAAAAGGAAACGGAACAAGCGCACCTATGCTTGGGCTTTAATGGCCTTCCAGCTGGAGATAAGGGCATCTATGACTTAATCGTCTTAAATAATGTTCTTGGCGGAAGCATGAGTAGCCGATTATTCCAAGATGTAAGAGAGGACAAAGGACTTGCGTATTCCGTCTTCAGCTATCACAGTTCATTTGCAGATAATGGAATGCTGACGATTTATGGCGGAACTGGAGCGAAGCAGCTAAACCTGCTCTCTGAGACCATCTTACAAACATTAGACGTCTTAAAACGTGAGGGAATCACGCAGAAAGAACTAGAGAACTCTAAGGAGCAAATGAAAGGCAACCTTATGCTCAGCCTTGAAAGCACAAACAGCAAAATGAGCCGAAACGGTAAAAATGAACTGCTCCTTGGCAAACATCGGACACTCGATGAAATTATTGATGAAATCAACAGCGTCACATTAGACGGCGTGAATAACTTATCTAAACGAATCTTTACAGAAGATTATGCGCTCTCGCTTATTAGTCCGACGGGTGATCAGCCATCATAATGTAAACAACACGGCAGACTCAAAAAAGTCTGCCGTTTTATTGTAAGGTAAAGAAGAAAGGGGTTCTGCTTTCATGGAACATGAAAAGCTGAAACAGCTCTCTCCACTTCTGACACAAGCTATTTCTTTCCAAGCCATGACATCTGGTTTTTCGGGAGATCGTACCTTTTTGGTTACAATATCATCTAGTGAAAAGCTGGTGCTTAAGTTATCAGACATTCAAACGTATTCGCGTTATAAAAGAAAAGCATCATTTCAGCGGAAGTTAAAAGATCGAGGGATTCTTTGTTCTGAAGTGATTGAGATTGGAATGAGTGCTGAACTAAACTGTACCTATCGTATTTTCTCCTTTATCGAAGGCGAGAATGCTAGAGACTCCATCCATCTACTTACAAATGAAGAGCAGTATGAAATCGGGAGGCGGGCAGCGAGAGAGCTAAGTTTGATGCATACATGCCGTGCACCTTCTCATGTTCGTCCGTGGGATGAGAAAGTCATGGCAAAACATGAACGGTATGTACATGTCTATCAATCAAGTGGCGTGACGTTTTCCAATGATCAGTTTGTATTAGATTTTATCAAGTCGAATGTTGATGCGGTAAAAGAGAGGCCTAACCAGTTCCAGCATGATGATTTTCATTTAGGGAATATCATCATACAAGATAATCAATATGCCGGTGTGATTGATTTCGATCAATCCGACTGGGGCGACCCGGTTCATGACTTTTATAAATTGTCCTTATTTAGTCGAGAAAGCAGCATTCCGTTTTCAGCTGGACAACTGGATCAATACGTGAGTATGCAGTCCACAAACGATTTTTGGCTTCTTTTTTCCATCTATACAGCAATGAGCTGCTTTTCATCTATCATCTGGACGCTTTCCTATGATCCGGGACATGTAAAAGACATGGTGAAACGAGTGGAGAGAATGCTAAAAGATCATAATTGCTTTCATCAACTTAAGCCTGTTTGGTATACCAACTCACATTATACATAACTTGAAAAGAGCAGGACGGTCTATTTCTTCCTTTTGCTGCATATATGATACGGAAGGGAAGTGATGCGATTTTGAGGCTGAGTGAACTGTCAGGAAAAGAGATCGTCGATATTAAAAGAGCGGAGCGGCTTGGCGTGCTTGGACAAACCGACCTTGAAATCAATGAACAGGACGGTCAAATTACAGCACTCATTATACCTTCCGTGAAGTGGTTTGGCTTTCGAAAACAAGGAAATGACATCCGCGTCCCGTGGAATCACATTCAAAAAATAGGATCAGATATGATCATTCTCGATGTGCCTGAAGAACTTCAGCCGCACGGAGAAAAAGAGCACCCGCAATAATGGGTGCTCTTTTTCTTTTCTCTCTCTGATTCGTTCACAGGCTGAATCCTCTCCTCATATGCTGAAAGGGAGATTCAGAAAATATTACAGACTTTTTTAAATAAAGAAGGTGAACGGTCAGTATGTTGAGCGGTTTAACGGTTGCGGTGATCGGGGGAGATGCAAGGCAGCTTGAAATTATTCGCAAGTTGTCACAGCAGCATGCCAAAGTATTTTTGGTTGGATTTGACCAGCTGGATCATGGATTTATCGGTGCTGAAAAGCTGAAAATGTCTGAACTTCCATTCGAACAAGTAGACAGTATGATCCTTCCAGTATCTGGGACAACGGATGAAGGCGCTGTTGCTACCGTTTTTTCAAACGAGCAGGTCTTGCTGGAAGCTAAATATTTAGAAAGAACCCCTGCCCATTGTATCTTGTACTCAGGTATTTCAAATACGTACTTAGACAATCTGGCAAAGCAGGTGAACCGGAAGCTTGTGAAGCTGTTTGAGCGAGATGATATTGCCATATATAACTCTATTCCAACAGTTGAAGGAATTATCATGATGGCCATTCAGCAAACGGACTATACGATTCACGGGTCTCATGTCGCTGTTCTCGGACTTGGAAGAACAGGACTCACCATTGCCCGCACATTTCGGGCACTAGGGGCAGACGTAAAAGTAGGGGCGGCAGACACAGCACATTTAGCGCGGGCATTTGAGATGGGGCTTCATCCATTTTCAATGGACCAGTTAAAAGAGGAAGTAACGGATGTTGATATTATCATCAATACCATTCCAAGTCTTGTATTAGATTCATCTGTCATCGTCAGCATGACACCAAAGACACTCATTTTGGATATCGCCTCACGCCCAGGCGGAACAGACTTTGACTTTGCACAAAAGCACGGAGTGAAGGCACTTCTTGCACCAGGACTCCCGGGGATTGTTGCACCAAAGACAGCAGGACAAATCATTGCAAAAGTGCTTTCCGGGCTTTTATGTGAACTTGCGGAGGAAAAAAGGGGGATGGAATCATGACAACATTAAAAGGGAAAAGAATCGGCTTTGGTTTAACAGGTTCCCACTGTACGTATGAGGCTGTTTTTCCGCAAATCGAAGCGCTTGTAAAAGAAGGGGCAGAGGTGCGTCCAGTGGTGTCGTACACGGTGCAGAGCACGAATACGAGATTTGGAGATGGAGCCGAGTGGATCGAGCGGATTGAGAAGCTGACTGGATTTCAAGCGATTGACTCAATCGTGAAAGCAGAGCCGCTCGGGCCTAAGCTGCCGCTTGATTGTATGGTCATTGCTCCTTTAACTGGAAACTCGATGGCGAAATTTGCAAATGCCATGACAGACAGTCCTGTTTTAATGGCTGCTAAAGCAACTATACGGAATCATCGACCTGTCGTTTTAGGTATCTCAACAAATGATGCGTTAGGTTTAAATGGTACAAATCTGATGAGGCTCATGTCAACAAAAAATATTTTCTTTATTCCGTTTGGTCAGGATGATCCATTCAAAAAACCGACCTCTATGGTCGCGAACATGGATCTGCTATCTCAAACAGTAGAAGAGGCACTCCAGCATAGACAAATTCAACCAATTTTAATTGGACCAAACGAATAATAGATTCACTAGAAAATCATGAAAGATTCAAAAAAGATGCTTCAAGCCTTGCTTTTCTATGGTAAAATAAAATGTAAAAAGTCATAGGATGGCCATCCGAAAGAAAAGAATTATGGATGGGTCGGAAGGAGTTTTACTGATGGGAAGAGGATTGCATGTAGCTGTAGTTGGAGCGACTGGAGCTGTCGGTCAACAAATGTTAAAAACACTAGCTGACAGAGATTTTGAAATGGATACACTTACTCTACTATCCTCAAAACGTTCTGCTGGAACAAAAGTGACATTCAGAGGTCAAGAGTACACTGTTCAGGAAGCAACACCTGAAAGCTTTGAAGGAGTGAACATTGCATTATTCAGTGCTGGAGGAAATGTTTCTAAAGCGCTGGCTCCTGAAGCAGTCAAACGAGGTGCGATTGTTGTTGACAACACAAGTGCTTTTCGTATGGACGAAAACATCCCTCTTGTCGTACCAGAGGTAAACGAAAAAGATTTGCATGATCATCAAGGGATCATTGCAAACCCTAACTGTTCAACGATTCAAATGGTAGCGGCATTAGAACCGCTTCGTCAGGCGTATGGAATGAAAAAAGTCATTGTCTCTACGTATCAAGCAGTATCAGGTGCGGGACATGAAGCCATTGACGAACTATACAGTCAATCACAAGCCATTTTAAATAAAGAAGATGTAACACCAGAAGTCATGCCTTATCAAATTGCATTTAATGCAATCCCGCAAATTGATAAATTCCAAGACAACGGTTATACATTCGAAGAAATGAAAATGATCAACGAAACGAAAAAAATCATGCATATGCCTGAGCTGGAAGTAGCGGCAACATGTGTGAGACTTCCAATTGAAACAGGTCATTCAGAATCTGTCTACGTCGAACTAGAATCCAATGATGCAACAGTGGAAGATCTCAAATCAATTCTAAAAGATGCACCAGGAATTACGCTGCAAGATGATCCGTCTCAGCAAATTTATCCAATGCCTGCAGATGCTGTTGGGAAAAACGACGTATTTGTCGGCCGCATTCGGAAAGATTTGGACCGTCCAAACGGGTTCCATATGTGGATTGTATCTGATAACCTGCTTAAAGGCGCTGCATGGAACTCAGTTCAAATTGCAGAAAGCTTAAAAGCATTAAAATTAGTTTAACATTCAATGGATGATGAGGACGAACAGAAGAGAGTTAGGCATCTTTCGCCTGCTCTCTTCTGTTACGTCAGAATGAACTTGGAGTGAAAACAGTGAAAATAATTGTCCAAAAATTTGGCGGTACATCTGTCAAAGATGATCAAGGTAGAAAAAGGGCACTTGCACATATCTTATCTGCAAAAGAGAAAGGCTATAAGTCGGTTGTTGTCGTTTCTGCAATGGGACGAAAAGGTGATCCTTATGCGACAGATACGTTGCTTGGTCTGCTTTACGGCAGCGCGCAGCATATGACAAACAGAGAAAAAGACTTGCTTGTTTCCTGCGGAGAGAATATCTCAGCTGTTGTGTTTTCAAGTATGCTGAATGAAAACGGTCTAAAGGCTGTAGCGATGACTGGAGCTCAGGCGGGCTTTGTGACAGATAAGGAGCATACAAGTGCGAAAATAATTGACATGAAATGCGAACGTCTGGAAGCAGCACTGTTTGAACATGATGTTGTCGTTGTCGCTGGGTTCCAGGGAGCTGCGAAAAATGGAGACGTGACAACAATCGGACGAGGTGGCAGTGATACGTCCGCAGCTGCTTTAGGCGCTGCATTGCAGGCAGACTTTATTGATATTTTTACAGATGTAGAAGGCGTTATGACAGCAGATCCCCGTATTGTTGAAAATGCAAAACCGCTGAGAGTCGTGACATATACGGAAATTTGCAACCTCGCATATCAAGGGGCAAAAGTCATTCACCCGCGAGCTGTCGAAATTGCGATGCAGGCAAAAGTACCAATGAGGGTCCGTTCAACATACTCTGATGATGAGGGCACACTCGTTACATCACACTACTCAGATAAAATGAGCCATGATGTGTACGACCGCCTCATTACGGGTATTGCACATGTCAATGATGTGACGCAAATCAAAGTCCCTGCAAAAGAAGGACAGTACAGCGTACAAACAGAGGTCTTCAAAGCAATGGCAAACGCACAAATCAGTGTCGACTTCTTCAACATCACACCGAGTGAAATTGTGTATACAGTGACAGGTGCAATGACTGAAAAGGCAACGTCGATCCTAAAAGATCTTGGCTATACACCAATTGTGACAACAAATTGTGCAAAAGTATCAGCTGTTGGCGCAGGCATTATGGGTGTACCAGGTGTCACATCGAAAATTGTAACGGCTCTATCCGAGCAAAACATTCCGATTTTACAATCGGCTGACAGTCATACGACCATTTGGGTGTTAGTGAACGAAGAAAACATGAGAGCGGCTGTCAATGCCCTGCATGAAGTGTTTGAACTTTCAAGATAAATGTGATTGAATCATGATGAGGTGAAAAAAATGAATTTCGGAAATATCGCAACAGCTATGATTACACCTTTTGATAAAAAGGGCAACATCGATTTCCAAAAGCTATCAATTCTCATTGATTACTTATTAAAAAACGGCAGTGACTCCTTAGTCGTTGCAGGGACAACAGGCGAATCGCCAACTTTATCGAATGAAGAAAAAGTCGCTCTTTTTCAGCAATCGGTCAAATTAGCAAATGGTCGTTGTAAAATCATTGCAGGAACAGGCAGTAATAATACAAATGCGTCTATCAAACTAACGAAAAAAGCAGAAGAAGCGGGCGTTGATGCAGTGATGCTTGTCGTACCTTATTACAACAAGCCATCACAGGAAGGCATGTATGCACACTTTAAAGCCATTGCCGAGTCTACATCTCTTCCTGTCATGCTTTACAATGTACCAGGAAGAACGGCAGCTTCATTAGCACCAGAAACAACGATTAAGCTTGCGCAAATACCTAACATTGTTGCCATTAAAGAAGCAAGCGGCGATCTTGATGCTATGACAAAAATCATTGCAGAGACGCCAGAAGATTTCGACGTATATTCAGGGGACGACAGCTTAACACTTCCAGCTGTATCTGTTGGTGCAAAAGGAGTTGTCTCGGTTGCGTCTCATATCGTAGGACTGGATATGCAGCAAATGTTGAAAAGCTATGCTTCAGGCCAGACAGCGAATGCAGCATTGATCCATCAAAAGCTGCTTCCAATCATGAAACAGCTTTTCTCAGCGCCAAATCCAACACCTGTCAAAACAGCCCTTCAGCTGAAAGGACTAGACGTTGGATCTGTTCGTCTGCCGCTTTTGCCTTTGTCAGAAGAAGAGAGACTGGATTTAAGCAGCGTTTTAAACAGCTGATCAAAACAAAAGATTTCGTAAGCGGTCATTCTCAGATGTCCCTGAGTATGACCGTTTTTTATACATAAACACTTTCTTAAAATGTGACTTCATCTTGTTTTCTAAAATTAGATTCAGTTATAATAGCATTAAGCGATGATGGACGGGCTTGAGACTAGGAGGATAAGAATTTTGAAAAAGAAAAATACAGAGAACGTAAGAATTATTGCACTCGGAGGCGTTGGAGAAATCGGAAAAAACCTATATGTCATTGAGATTGATTCGGACATATATGTAGTAGATGCAGGTTTAATGCATCCAGAAAATGAAATGCTGGGCATTGACGTCGTCATTCCTGATATCTCTTATTTAACAGAGCGTGCTGATCGGGTGAAAGCAATTTTTCTTACCCACGGACATGATGAAGCAATCGGAGGCGTATTCCATTGCTTGAGCAAATTGTCTGTACCAGTCTACGGAACGAAGCTGACCCTTGCGTTACTTCGAGAAAAATTAAAGCAGTATGGCTTCAATCAAAAAGCTGATTTGCGTGAGGTACATGCAAAATCAGTTATTACTTTTGAAACAACAAAAGTATCGTTCTTTAGAACGAATCACAGCATTCCTGATTCAGTTGGGATCAGCTTCAAAACCTCTCTTGGTTCAATCGTATGCACAGGTGATTTTAAATTTGATCAAACCCCAGCGCTTAACCAAGCCTGTGACATCGGAGAGATTGCGAAAATTGGAAACAATGGCGTTTTAGCACTACTTTCAGACAGTGCAAATGCTGAAAAACCAGGCTATACACCTTCTGAGGCGCTCGTCCAAGACGAAATCTCAAATGCGATGTACAATGCTGAAAATCGTGTGATTGTTGCTGTGTCTTCATCTAATATTAACCGCGTGCAGCAGATCATTAATGCAACAAATCAAAATGGCCGTAAGCTTGCCGTTGCAGGGAAGAATATGATGACAACCCTTCAGCTGGCGATCAAGCTTGGTTATGTTACAGCAGACGAAGAATTATTTGTACCCGTTCAAGAAGTGAAGAAAATGGCGAAAAACGACGTGGTCATCCTGACCGCTGGAAGCCACGGAGAGCCGCTTGCTGCTTTAACAAAAATGGCGAAGCAAAATCACAAACAGCTTCATATTGAAAAAGATGACACGGTTGTGATTGCATCTACACCTCTTCCTGGACAAGAACTCACATACTCTAAAACAGTGGATTTCCTTACAAGAAGCGGAGCACAAGTCATTTTTGCGCAAAAACGTGTGCATGTATCTGGACATGGCTGCCAAGAAGAGTTAAAGCTAATGCTGAACTTACTAAAACCGAAGTATTTAATTCCGGTGAATGGCGAATATCGTATGCAAAAAGCACATTCTCGTATTGCTGAAGAAGTAGGTATGAAACGCAGTGACATTTTCTTGATTGATAAAGGAGATGTTGTTGAGTTTAGAGGACAGAACGTCAAAATCGGTGAAAAAGTTCACCAAGGAAACATTTTGATCGATGGTCTTGGCGTTGGTGATATCGGAAACATCGTGTTACGCGATAGACGCCTTTTGTCTCAAGACGGCATCTTGATTGTTGTCATTACGCTCGATAAACAAAAGAAACAATTAATTTCTGGACCTGAAATCATCACAAGAGGATTTGTCTATGTAAGAGAATCCGAAGAGCTTATTGTGAAAGCAACAGAAATGGTCAAAGAGATTGTCAAAGAGCAAACGGAGAACTCAGTTGTTGAATGGTCAACATTGAAACAATCCATGCGCGATGTGCTAAATCAATTCCTATATGAAAAAACAAAACGTAAGCCGATGATCATTCCAATTATTATGGAAGTGTGATGATAAAGCCCAAGGAGCATAAGCTCTTTGGGCTTTTTTGATGTGGCATGAGGAATGCGGATGGAATATGCCCTATTTGTTCATAATAGGAGAAGAGTTTGAGGAAAGGATGGAGACAAATGGACGAAAAGAATGAACAGCAGCCTGAGCGAAAGCCAGAAGAAAAAGACAGCATTATGAGCAAAATACAGCAGCTTGGTGAAACAGCCGTTCCGCAGCTGCCGCAAGATACAAATATCCATTGCCTCACCATTATTGGACAAATTGAAGGCCATATGCAGCTTCCACCGCAAAATAAAACAACCAAATACGAACATGTTATTCCACAAATTGTAGCCGTTGAACAAAACCCTAAAATAGAAGGTCTTTTGATCATCTTAAATACAGTAGGAGGAGATGTTGAAGCGGGACTTGCGATTGCAGAAATGCTTGCTTCTTTATCAAAGCCAACTGTCTCGATTGTGCTTGGCGGCGGCCACTCGATAGGTGTCCCGATTGCTGTATCGTGTGACTATTCGTATATTGCAGAAACAGCTACGATGACCATTCATCCTGTGCGATTAACAGGTCTTGTGATTGGCGTTCCGCAAACCTTTGAATACTTAGATAAAATGCAGGAAAGAGTCATTAACTTTGTCACAAGCCACTCCAACATTACAGAAGAGAAGTTTAAAGAGCTCATGTTCTCAAAAGGCAATTTGACAAGAGACATCGGAACAAATGTCGTTGGTCATGAGGCAGCAGAATACGGACTCATGAATGAAGTGGGCGGTGTAGGACAAGCGATTAAAAAGTTGAATGAACTTATCGGAGACAGGGCATCTCAAAACGAGGGGCTGATCCAATGATTTTATATACGCCTATGCCATATGAAGCCATTTACGCTGAGGAACAGGGAGAACGCAAGCTCCAGCAGGTAAACATTCAGGGTGTGCCAGTGATGGTAGAAATGAAAGAAGATGAAGCAGAAATCGTTCAAGTCATGAGTACCAATCCAATGGATTTTCTCAATCAAGAGCTTGCACCAGGCAAGCGATTGAAGTTACATTTAGGCACCAATCAAACCGACTCATATGAATGATTCTATGCTATAATAAAGGGAAAACTTACAACAAGATGCAGCCAAAACCAGGCTGCTTTCTTTCTGATCTTTCGGTAGGTTATATTTTCTTTCGTAGTAAGGTGATGAGTATGGCTAAAAAGAGAAAACGGAAAACGAGAAAAAAACAAAATAAACAGCTAAAACTGAAATATGAATTAAATGGGTTAGTCTGTATTGCCATAGCGATCATTGCCATTTTACAGCTGGGCGTTGTTGGACAAACCTTTGTACATCTATTCCGATTCTTTGCAGGTGAATGGTTCATTCTCTGCCTTATCGGATTATTTCTTTTTGGTGTGACGATTTTCTGGAAAAAACAAATCCCAGATATTTTAACAAGAAGAAAAGCAGGTCTCTACTGCATCATTGCGAGTATCTTGCTTTTGTCACATGTGAAGCTCTTTCAGCATCTTTCATCTGCTGGCGTCATTGGCTCTCAAAGTGTGATTAGAAATACATTTGAGCTTTTCTTGATGGATATGAAAGGTGAAACAGGATCGCCTGATTTAGGGGGCGGCATGATCGGTGCCGTATTGTTTGCTGCTTCTTATTTCTTATTTGCGCAAGCAGGTTCGCAAATCATGGCGATTGTTCTGATGCTGATTGGAATTGTCCTGATTACAAACCGATCCCTTCAGGAAATGGTGAAAAAAGTGACGATTCCTCTATCACAATTTATGGTGAAGCAGTGGAAAGCGTTTGTTGAAGATATGAAAGGGATCAGGCAGGCGAAAAAGAGCGCGTCCTCTCAGAAAACAGGTGAAAAGAAAAAACGTTCACGCATCCAAGAAGAAGAAGACGATGATGATCTGATCTTGATCGAAGAGGAAACCCCGTCTTCTGATAATAGCCAGCCGATTATTTCAAGCTTTGCAGACAGAGATGACATTCTCGCCCCGACGGTTCAAAAAAAGCAGGCGGCAAAAGAGACAGCGCCTCTTCAGGACTCTGTGCAAAGTGCACCAGTTCAATCAGATACAGCCGATGAACCAAAAGAGGCACCGCCGATGACATTTACAGAACTTGAAAACAAAGATTACGAATTGCCGTCACTTGATATTTTGGCAGAGCCCCAGCATTCAGGTCAGCAAACAGATAAGAAAAATATTTATGAAAATGCCAGAAAACTTGAAAAAACATTTCAAAGCTTTGGTGTGAAAGCAAAAGTCACACAGGTTCATTTAGGTCCAGCTGTGACCAAATATGAAGTATATCCAGATGTCGGCGTGAAGGTCAGTAAAATCGTCAATCTAAGTGATGATTTAGCCCTCGCCCTTGCAGCAAAGGACATACGAATTGAGGCGCCGATTCCTGGTAAATCAGCCATCGGCATCGAAGTTCCGAATGCAGAAATTGCTATGGTTTCACTAAAAGAGGTATTAGAATCGAAGCAAAATGACCGTCCAAATGCCAAGCTCCTCATTGGACTCGGCCGTAATATCTCGGGTGAAGCTGTGCTTGCTGAAATGAACAAAATGCCGCATTTGCTTGTAGCAGGTTCGACTGGAAGCGGAAAAAGTGTGTGTATCAATGGTATTATCACAAGCATTCTCATGAGAGCGAAGCCTCATGAAGTGAAAATGATGATGATTGATCCGAAAATGGTTGAATTAAATGTGTATAACGGTATTCCGCACCTTTTGGCTCCTGTCGTAACTGACCCTAAGAAAGCCTCGCAGGCACTAAAAAAAGTAGTCAGCGAAATGGAACGCCGGTATGAATTGTTTTCGCATACGGGGACAAGAAATATTGAAGGATACAATGATTACATTAAACGTATGAATCAAACAGAAGATGCTAAACAGCCAGAGCTTCCTTATATTGTTGTCATTGTAGACGAGCTTGCAGATTTAATGATGGTCGCTTCCTCTGATGTGGAAGATTCCATTACAAGACTTTCTCAAATGGCACGTGCTGCGGGAATTCATTTGATTATCGCCACACAAAGACCTTCTGTCGATGTCATTACAGGTGTCATTAAGGCCAACATCCCGTCCCGCATTGCCTTTAGCGTATCCTCTCAAACAGATTCAAGGACGATCCTTGATATGGGAGGCGCAGAAAAGCTGCTGGGCAGAGGGGACATGCTGTTTTTACCTGTTGGTGCAAACAAGCCGGTTCGTGTGCAAGGCGCCTTTTTATCAGATGAAGAAGTGGAACATGTTGTTGATCACGTGATTACACAGCAAAAAGCACAATACCAAGAGGAAATGATTCCGAGCGAAGAAACGCAGGATCAGCTTGCGGCTGTGGAAGATGATCTGTATGATGAAGCAGTTGAATTGATCATCGGCATGCAGACGGCTTCTGTTTCTATGCTGCAAAGAAGATTTCGCATCGGTTATACCCGGGCGGCACGTCTCATTGACGCAATGGAAGAGCGAGGCGTGGTAGGCCCATATGAAGGAAGTAAACCGAGAGAAGTTCTTCTCTCAAAAGAACAATATGACGAGCTCTCTTCATAAATTGAAGAGAGCTTTCCTGAAAAATAGTAAACGATAGTATGATTATGTTAACTGGATGTCAGACTATTTATTTATTTGCAAAAACATGATATAGTTATGTTCAACTTATCTCGGAATAGAGATTTCTCATCTTATCATTTGCATTGATTAGACGGAGGGAAAACATGTCGACCAAAACAGACAATCGCCATTTATATTTGAAAGTGATTGACCGTATTAAAGAAGATATTCAAACAGGTGTATATGCCGAAAAAGAAAAGCTGCCTTCTGAGTTTGAGCTCTCAAAACTTTTAGGTGTGAGCAGAGCGACACTGCGTGAGGCCCTTCGTATATTAGAAGAAGAGAAGTATTTAATTAGAAGGCATGGGGTAGGGACTTTCGTCAATTCAAGACCACTTTTTTCGACAGGCATAGAACAGCTGACAAGTGTCACGAAAATGATTGAGCAGGTCAATATGACGCCTGGCACCATCTTTTTATCCTCGCAAGAAGGGGAGCCAACAGAGAATGATGTCATTCGTTTTCAGTGTGATAAATCTGATGGGATTTTTTCAATGGAACGTGTTCGAACGGCAGATGGGCAGCCAGTTGTTTATTGTTTAGATAAAATTCCGGTCAAACATCTTCCCGCTTCTTTTACACATGAAGAAGAGTCTCTTTTTGAGCTGTTTGGAAGAGAACCGCACAGCGGGATTAAATATGCAGTTGCTGACATTGAACCAATTGGCTACCACGATCAGGTCTCACCGATTCTAGATTGTGACCCTGAAACGGCGTTATTATTACTGAAACAAATGCACTATGATCAGGATGATCAGCCGGTCTTATACTCCCTCAATTATTTTCGAGCGGATAAATTCAGCTTTCATGTCATACGCAAACGATTTTAATAAGCAGTCGCTTCCATAGGCGGCTGCTTTTTGTTTGCCCATACATAATACTCGTTAAACTTGCCACACTAATACGTAACAGTATATAGAATTGGGTGAATGATGTTGGGCGAGAAAACAGTCAGTAAAAAGAATATCATTGCATTATCATCAGTCCCTCTAATCATGACACTAGGGAACTCGATGTTAATACCAGTATTGCCAGAGATAGAAAAGAAACTCTCGATTACTTCCTTTCAAGTCTCTCTCATTATTACGGTATATTCGGTTGTAGCCATCTTATGTATTCCAATCGCCGGTTACTTATCAGACCGGATTGGGCGGAAAAAGGTACTGCTGCCGTGTCTTTTAATCGCCGGACTTGGAGGAGCTGTGGCAGCAGTCGCCTCAACGATCATGAAAGAACCTTATATGTGGATTCTGTTTGGAAGGGTCCTTCAAGGGATTGGTTCAGCTGGAGCCGCACCTGTCGTTATGCCGTTTATTGGAGATTTGTTTCATGATGATGAAGAGGTCAGTGCAGGACTTGGCGCCATTGAAACCTCTAATACAGCAGGTAAGGTACTAAGCCCTATTATTGGGGCACTTCTTGCTTCATGGTTTTGGTTTGTGCCGTTTTGGTTCATTCCGTTCTTTTCGATCATCAGCTTTCTCATGGTACTGTTCATGGTAGAGTCGTCGAAAAAAGAGGAGGATCCGCCTACATTTAAAGAATTTTTAAAATCAACAAAGACCATTTTTAAGCATGAGGGACGCTGGCTTTATGCCATTTTTGCTATTGGCGGTTTTATTATGTTTCTTCTTTTTGGTGTGCTCTTTTACTTATCTGATAACCTAGAGGCGGCTTATCAAATAAAGGGTGTCAAAAAAGGGCTCCTGCTGAGTATCCCGCTCCTTTTTCTATCTATCAGTTCCTACATTGCTGGAAAAACGATTGGAAAAGAAAAAGGGAAAATGAGAATCTTTTTAATCGCAGGTATGGCTTTGTTATCACTTTCTTATATTTTTTTATGGTGGAATCACAGTTTTTACGTCTTGTTTATTTGTTTAAGCATTGGCGGTGTTGGCATCGGGATTGTGCTGCCTGCACTTGATGCGCTGATTACAGAAGGAATTGAAAAAGAACAGTGTGGTACCATTACGTCATTTTATAGCAGTATGCGTTTTATCGGTGTTGCTTTAGGACCTCCGATTTTTGCCTATCTTATGGATAAAGGGGACTCCATTGTTTTTATTCTCTCGACCATTTGCAGTCTCATTTCACTATTTTTGGTCCTCTTTTTCATCCAGCCAGATGAAGAGGATGAGAGCGAACAATTGAAAACAGTTTAAATATAGAAAAAAGACGGCATTTTGCCATCTTTTTTCTTTTTTATAAATTGACATGTAAAATTTTGATAGTTAAACTAAGGTATAGTAATATCTTTTAAATTATCCCAAATCGGAGGTGTTCAAAAACATTCATTTTCTGTCTTTCTTTAGGCAGAAATTGAGCTCGCGTGCTGATGATGGAGATGTGGTTCTACAACACGAAAGGACAATTGAATAGGTCATCCTGCCATTTGAAGGAGACGCAGTCAGCACTTCAGACACGCTCAAATACAGCAAATTGATTGAAGAACTAGAAGGAGCTTGAAGCAGCTATGTTGCAAATAATTAAAGCAAGATGGATTGTATTAGTGGTGTGGATGATAACAGCTGTGATTCTGTTTATTACTGCGCCCGATTTAGAGGAATTAACAAGAGAAAAAGGGCAATTAAAGGTTCCGGAGGGGACACCAACAGCTGAGGCACTTCACCTATTGGATAAGCTGTCAGATAAGAACGGGAAAAAAGATACAGGTGTGCTTGTATTCTCCGAACAACATCTGTTCCCTGCGAAAGAGCAGGAATTAAAAAAGGCTTTAGCTGCACTCATGACACATGCCCCAGAACTCCACATTGACGGAATTACTTCGTATTTTCATGTAGATCCGGACATTCAAAAACAACTTTTATCAAAGGATAAAAGTACACTTCTTGTTCCATTCAAATTCGACCACTACGAAACAAAAGCTGTGAAGATTAAAGAACAAATTGAGGAAGTTTTAAAGCCCTATCATGTCTCATATGAAATAACGGGTCAAAAATTTGTGGATTCAGATGTCATTCAAAGCTCTCAACAAGGTCTGAAGAAAACTGAACTTATCACGATGATTTTTATTTTCTTTATTTTAATCATTGTTTTCAGATCGATATTGGCACCTGTTGTTCCGCTCATTACGATAGGCATTTCTTACGCTGTCAGCCGGTGTATTGTGGCTTTTCTCGTAGAATATACACAATTTCCTCTATCTAATTTTACTCAGATTTTTATGGTAGCCATTATGTTCGGTATCGGAACGGATTATTGCATCCTGCTGTTAAGCCGTTTTAAAGAGGAGATCGGTCAAGGCCGTGATGTCAAAGAGTCGATTATCGTCACATATCGATGTGCAGGGAAAACGGTATTTTTCAGCGGCTTAGCCGTGTTAGTCGGCTTCTCAAGTATTGGCTTTGCTAAATTCCAATTGTATCAATCAGCCGTTAGTGTTGCCGTTGGAGTAGGCATTCTGCTGATTGCCCTTGTCACCATCGTTCCCTTTTTTATGTCTGTTTTCGGAAAATCTCTATTCTGGCCATCTAAAAGAGAAAACATTCGGCACCCGCAAAGTAAAATGTGGGAATGGGCTGGGCGTTTTTCATTTAAAAGGCCGCTCATCAGCTTAGGGTTAGTCGCTCTTATTACGGTACCTCCTATTCTGATGTACGACGGCACCCTGTCTTATAACAGTTTAAATGAAATTGGGAATAAGTATGAGTCGGTGTCTGCATTTAATACGATATCAGAGCAATTTGGCTTTGGTGAAGCGCTGCCGCTGAATGTGCTAGTCGAAAGTGACAATAAGCTAGATAATCAAGAAAAGATTGTGATCATTGAAAAACTGACCCGTAAATTAAATGACATTGACGAAGTCAAAACAGTCCGTAGTGTCACGCGCCCTGTTGGAGACGGGCTGAGCCAGCTTTATGTCACCTCTCAAGCGAAAGAGCTGGGAGGAGAACTTGGCAAAGGACATGAAGGAATCGGGAAAATTTCTGATGGCTTGACAGAAACAAATCTGGCCCTTCTCAAACAAAAACCAAAAATTGAAGAATCCGCTCAAGGCATTGACAAGCTAATTGATGGAACGAAAGCAATCAAAAGCGGTATCGGAGAAGTCAGGGAATCCCTTATCTCTTTAGAAGATGGGGTGAGGCGCAGTAAAGAAGGCGTCGGCACGATTCGAAGTAAAATCAAAGAAGCGAAAAAAGAATTAGAGCAAGAATATCGCAGCAGCGAAACGATGATTCAAGAGCTAGAGCAAGTGGTGAAAACACTAGAACGCCATGCGAAATCGAATCAGCAGCTGATGACAACCATTAAGAAAGTAAATGCATCCTATGAAAATCTATCATTTGAAGCACTAGAAAATCGTCTTCCAGAAGTAAAAGACATGGAAGAATATAAAGAAATCAAGAAAGTATTCAAAGAAACAAAAGGAATGCTTGATCAAGCAGGGGATCAAATGAGTGTATATGAAGAGGAAGCCTCTCACTTTAAGCAAAAGATCGAGCAGGCAGATCAAGTGATTCAAACCTTATCAAGCAAGCAAAAAGAAGTAAAACGACAAGTGCAAGCACTCATGGATGGGCTTGATCAAATTTATGACGGTCTTGACCAAACAAATGAGGGCCAAAAACAATTGATTAAAGAAATGCCTAAAATTGAAGATGGTGCAGATCAGCTGACAGACGGCCAAAAAGCCATCAAAAAAGGATTTAGCCAGCTTTCATCAAAACTTACGTTGTTAACAGATGGATTAGGTGAAAGTATTGAAGGGCTTGAGCAGGTCAAAAGCGGCTTCACCGAGGCTGACGGCTACTTAAAGCAGCTTCAGCAAGCGCCAGATGAAGAAATAACGGGCTGGTTTATTCCAGAAGAAGTGCTGAAACGCCAAGAATTTAAGCAAATCTTTCATACGTATATGTCTCCAGATCGGAAATTAACGACTTTTGAAGTCATCTTAAATGTGAATCCATACAGCAATGAAGCGATGAAAGGTGTCGCGAAAATTGAGGAAACCCTTGATCAATATTTACCTGTAAGTGGACTCAAAAATGCCAAATACGGTGTATCTGGTATCTCAAGCTTAAATGTGGACTTAAAAGAAACGTCTGACGGTGACTTTATTCGAACTGTTATCTTCATGTTAATTGGTATTTTTATTATTTTAATTATTTTATTACGGTCAATCGTCATGCCGATATACTTAACACTTTCACTGATTTTAACGTATTTTACATCAATCGGGTTAACAGAATGGATCTTTAAAACATTTTTTGGCTACGATGGTGTCAGCTGGGCTGTTCCATTTTTCAGCTTTGTCATTCTTGTGACGCTCGGCATCGATTATTCTATCTTCCTCATGGATCGTTTTAATGAATGGAAGGGAGAGCATGTGCAAGCATCGATGATATCAGCGATGAGAAATATGGGTTCTGTTATTATTTCTGCAGTGGCCATTTTAGCAGGTACGTTCGCTGCTATGCTGCCATCAGGAGTATTATCGCTTGTTGAAATTGCAACAGTCGTACTCATTGGACTTTTATTATATGCTTTTGTTGTATTGCCCCTCTTTATTCCGGTCATGGTTCGTATTTTTGGTAAATGGAATTGGTGGCCGTTTAGAATGAAATAACGACTGGCGTCTCTGCTATGAGCAGAGGCGTTTTTATTTCCTATCCTTTCCTCTGATTGATATAATGTCTATTAAATGGCTGTTTCACGTATATATCAGCTATGTTCTAATACATAATAAATAGGATGAACAAAGGAGGTTTCTCATGACGTACTTACAAGAGAAGACACTGGACACACCGGGTCTTCATACTCATATTGTCAAAACAGAAAAATTTAAAACCGTGACAATCCTTTTTAAAATGCTTGCACCGCTATCCAAAGATGACGTCACCATGCGTTCTCTTTTCCCGCATGTGCTGTTAAGAGGAACAGAAAAGATGCCGAAAACAGGAGCACTGCGTGCCTATTTTGATGAGCTCTATGGAGCAACCGTTTCCGCTGACATGGCGAAAAAAGGTGAGAATCACATCATTACCTTTCGCCTAGAAATGGCGAATGAAAAATATTTAAAGGATCAAACCCCTTTACTAGAAAAAGGGATTGCCTTACTATCTGACCTATTATTCCAACCGTATGTTGAAGAAGGAGTGTTTAGTCAATTATATGTAGATCAAGAAAAACGCACATTAAAACAGCGAATTCAGGCAGTTTATGATGACAAAATGCGTTATTCGAACTTAAGACTCGTGCAGGAAATGTGTAAAGGTGAACCATATGCACTGCACGTCAATGGTGAAATGGAAGACATTGACGCAATTACAGCTCACTCGCTCTTTGAAGCTTATGAGCATGCGCTTCAATCAAACCAGCTTGATCTTTATGTTGTCGGAGATGTTGACGAACAAGACATCAGCCGAATGGTCTCCCAATACTTTAAAACAAGTGAAAGAGAACCAGTCAAAACGCAGACTGAATCAGCAAGAGCTCAAAATGAACCAAAAGAAGTCATTGATGAAGAGGACGTAAAACAAGGCAAGCTGAATATCGGCTTTCGCACACATACAACGATTGCGGATAAAGATTATCCGGCACTGCATTTGTTTAATGGCATATTCGGCGGTTTCTCGCATTCTAAGCTATTCATTAATGTTCGGGAAAAGGCAAGTCTTGCTTACTACGCTGTGTCTAGACTTGAGAGCTTTAAAGGCTTGATGATGGTTATGTCAGGAATTGAAGTCGGCAACTACCAGCAGGCAGTGGACATCATCAAAGAACAATTTGAAGCGATGCAAAAAGGTGATTTTTCAGATGAAGCAATTGATCAAACAAAAGCAGTCGTCAAAAACCAACTGCTTGAAACGATTGATACGTCTTATGGAACAGCAGAATATTTGTATCAGCATGCCGTTGTGCCAACTGGGGAAACCCTTGATTCCTTTTTAGAAGCATTAGACCGAGTGACAAAAGAGGACATCATCAAAGTGGGTCAGAAAATCGAATGGGATACGACCTATTTTCTTAAAGGAACGGAGGGTGCTTCATGACAGTGAAAACAATTCAATTCGATCAGCTGCAAGAAACGGTCTATCACGAAAAAATGGAAAGCGGACTTGACGTCTATGTGCTGCCAAAGCAAGGGTTTAACAAAACCTATGCGACCTTTACAACAAAATATGGCTCTGTCGATAACGAATTTGTGCCGCTTGGAAAAGAAGACATGATTCGAGTGCCTGACGGAATTGCCCATTTCTTAGAGCATAAGCTGTTTGAAAAAGAAGATGGAGACGTGTTTCATACATTTAGTAAACAGGGAGCATCCGCAAACGCTTTTACAACGTTTACGAGAACGGCTTATTTATTCTCAAGCACCTCAAATGTCGAACAAAACCTTGAGACACTCATTGATTTTGTTCAAGAGCCTTATTTTACTGAAAAAACAGTCGAAAAAGAAAAGGGCATCATTGGTCAAGAAATTAACATGTATGATGACAATCCGGACTGGCGTTTATTCTTTGGTCTGATTGAAAATTTATATCAAGAGCATCCTGTGAGAATAGATATTGCTGGAACAGTAGAGAGCATTGCCCCTATTACAAAAGATCATTTGTATGAATGTTATGAAACGTTCTATCATCCGAGCAATATGCTTCTATTCGTCGTCGGGCCTGTTGATCCGAAGCAAATTTTAGATCAAGTCAGAGCGAATCAGGCGAAAAAGCCATTTACAGACCAGCCAGAGATCAAAAGAAAAGACATCAATGAGCCTGAAGGTGTGTACCGGAAAGAATACGAACTTCCAATGAACGTACAAGGCTCTAAATGTATGTTCGGTTTGAAAACAAAGAATCCGCATAAAAAAGGAAATCAGCTGCTAAAGCATGAGCTTGGGATGAACCTCATTTTAGAGACGCTGTTTGGCAAAAGCTCCTTACAATATGAACAGATGTATGAAAAAGGCTTAATTGATGAAACATTCAGCTACGATTATACAGAAGAGGGCGGCTTTGGCTTCACTTCAGTTGGTGGGGATACAAATGATCCTGATCAACTTGCAAAGGTATTAAAAGAAACCCTTCTTCAAGCAAAAAGCCTCATGACAGAAGAGAAAATTGAACTCGCGCGCAAGAAAAAAATCGGCAGCTTTTTAAAAGCCATGAATTCTCCAGAATATATTGCGAACCAATTTACTCGATATGCATTCTTAGACATGAGCTTATTTGATGTCGTCACAATGCTGGAACAAATTCAATTAGCTGATATTCAGCAAATTTTAGATGAAGAAATTGATGAAGAACGGATGTCTGTTTTCAAAGTCGTCCCAAAAACAAAATAAATTTAAAAAGACAAACTCATATCGGCAGAGTTTGTCTTTTTTATGTTCATTGAAAAAGCCGTTTTATTTGTAAGGATATTCATTGACAATTGTTTTGGACATTAGTTAAACTCTTTAATAGTTAAACACTTAAACTAAAAAGGAGCAGCGTATGGAACAAAATAAAATTGCCCAGCTCATCCAGAGGTATGCAGATGTCTATCTCTGGATGGAGAAAAAAGTCTCGAGTATGATCACCGAAAAGCTTGATAAAGAGCTGACGCTTGATCAATATTACTCGCTTCGATACATCAATTTACATCCAGGGTGTACATCTACGGACCTTGCTAATGTATGTAATGTAAACAAAAGTGCTGTAACATCCATGACTAATCGTCTTTTTACGAAAAACTATATTTTTCGTGAACATGATCAAGCTGACAGAAGGAATGTTCACCTGTACGTCACGCCAGAGGGCAAAGAAGTGGTCAGCCGAATGGAAAAGCAGCTTCAAGACCTAGTTCGATCTTATTTTGAAAAGCTTGAAGAAAAAGAAATGGAATCATTTATTCAAACATATGAAAAGATCTATCAAGTGATCATCGAAGAGGAGGCACAAAGTACTAATGAGAGCAATCATAAAGGGTAGATGGCTGATCACGATCTTGTGGATCGTATTAGCGGCAGTGTTACTCATCACCGCTCCTAATATGGCGCAATTAACAAAAGAAAAGGGGCAAATTTCTGTACCAGACGGCTATCCGTCCTCATATGCCAATCAGTTATTAAAGAAAATGTCTGAAAACGGCGATACAGAAAAATCAATCGTCATTGTCTTTCAAGAAAAGAACATTGTGAAAGAAAGAGAAACATCTTTAAAAAAGGCAATGAATATTTTAGAAAAAGATCAAGATCTCCACATAGAGGACATCACTTCTTACTTTGAAGCCAATAAAGATATCAAAAAACAAATGCTCTCTAAAGATCAAACGACACTCCTTGTTCCAGTTACATATGACTCAAACAAAATCAAAGCGTCCGATTTTAAAGAAAGAGTCAATGAAAAGCTGAAAAGCTTAAACCTGAAATTTGAAATGACAGGGCAGCCGTTAATTGATGATGATGTTATCACAAGTTCGCAGGAAGGCCTGAAGAAAACAGAATTCATTACGATTGGGTTTATTCTCGTTGTCCTTATTCTTGTTTTTAGGTCAGCTGTGGCGCCTTTCGTTCCGTTAGTCGCAGTGGCACTGTCTTACTTGGTGAGTCAATCAATCGTGGCTTATTTAGTGAAATATGTAGACTTTCCGCTCTCGACCTTTACTCAGATCTTTATGGTCGCGATCATGTTTGGAATTGGAACGGACTACTGCATACTGCTTCTCAGCCGCTTTAAGGAAGAGATCGCACACGGTAAAGATAAAATTGAAGCGATTCTGATTACGTATAAAACAGCAGGAAAGACCGTCTTATTCAGCGGAATTGCAGTGCTGATCGGCTTTACATGTATTGGTCTGGCACAATTCCAGCTTTATAAATCAGCTGTTGCAGTAGCAGTTGGGGTTGCTGTGCTCATTGTAGCTCTTCTCACGATTGTGCCGTTCTTTATGGCAGTTTTAGGAAAGGTGTTATTTTGGCCGATTAAAGGTGATATTGCCCATCCGCAGTCAAAAATGTGGGAAACAGCAGGCCGTTTTTCATTTAAGAAACCGCTTTTCAGCTTATTAATTGTAGGAATCATTACGCTTCCGCCAATTCTCATGTATAAAGGAACTCTTTCTTATAACAGCTTAGATGAAATTGGTAATAAATACGAATCGGTTAACGCATTCAATACCATTTCTGATAAGTTTGGACCGGGTGAAGCACTTCCG
Organism: Bacillus sp. I-2; assembly: GCF_001974945.1. Classification (NCBI taxonomy): domain Bacteria; kingdom Bacillati; phylum Bacillota; class Bacilli; order Caryophanales; family Bacillaceae; genus Bacillus; species Bacillus sp. I-2. Next base: position 292,855 of record NZ_LZRW01000011.1, read on the forward strand.
GCAACAGTGGTCGTGAAATCATCTGACCTTTTAGACAACAATGAAGGGCTGATTGCCATCGAAAAACTCAGCCGTGCAATTGAACAAACAGATGGGGTCAGTAAAGTGAGAAGTGCCACACGTCCTGTCGGTAAAGGGCTGAGTGATCTGTACGTGAAATCACAAGCCAAAGAACTGAACACAGGACTTGATAAAAGCAATGAGGGCTTGAAAAACATCCAAGATGCACTGACGACAATGAGTCAATCCATTGAGGATCAAACACCGCAAATCAAATCATCAGGAAAAGGCATTAACAAATTGATATCTGGTACAGAATCTGTGCAAACAGGGATTCAAAATGTTGAAAAATCCTTAAGAAAATTGCAAAACGGCATCGACCAAAATAAAAAAGGTGTAGCAGCCATTAAAGATGAAATCAAAGGTGCAAAAAAGGAATTAATGGCTCAAGTCGCACAAGTGAATCAGCAAGTTTCACTATATAAAAGCATTTCCAAAGAATTAAAGGCAGCATTAGCGCAAGTGGATACGTCATCCTCTGCCGCAGCAGATGTAAAAGCGTTAATCAAACAAGCAAATACACAATTTAGTACCCTTGAAAAGCAAATCCCGCAGGTAAAAGAAAATCAATCGTATCAAGCCATTAAAGCTTCGTACAATGAACTTTCTGCGACCTTACAAGAAGGGGCGAAACAGGCAGACAGCTATGCCAAACAAGCGAAAGAAGCTAGAAAGCAGCTTGAAGCAGCTGATGCCTTTATCGCAAAAGCTTCTGAGCAGCAAAAAGTCTTGACGAATCAAATCGATGAACTCATTGCTGGCTTAGATGCAGTTGAAAATGGACTGGATCGAACGTCTAAAGGTCAAGGACAATTAGCCGACAATATGCCAAAGCTTGCAAATGGAGCGGGCGACATCATGAATGGCCAAAAGCAAATGAAAGAAAAGATTGGCGGCTTTGGGGATAACCTGACCAAGCTGACAGATGGCCTGAACAAAAGTGTAAATGGACTGGAGAAAATTTCGAGCGGCTTAATGGGTGCAGGCGACTACTTAGACGAACTGAAAAATGCACCAGATCAAGACATGGCCGGCTGGTTTATTCCAAAAGACGTCTTGAAAAATAAAGCATTCAAGCAAGTATTTGATTCGTACATGTCAGATGATCGCAAGATGACAAAGATTGATGTCATTTTAGAGAAAAATCCATATGGAAATGACGCCTTGTCGACGATTAAACAAGTGGAAGCTTCTGTCGAGCGGGCACTTCCTGAAACAAACCTAAAAGATGCTTCATTTGGCGTCTCAGGTGTCTCAAGTATGAATGCTGATCTGAAACAACTGTCAGACCAAGATTTCAATAAGACAGTGCTTTATATGATGATTGGTATTTTCCTTATTTTGGTGATCTTGTTCCGTTCGCTTGTCATGCCGCTTTACTTGGTAGGTTCACTCATATTGACTTACTTTACAGCAATCGGTGTAACAGAATTTATTTTCACCCATTTCTTCGGATATCCAGGCATTAACTGGGCTGTACCATTCTTTGGATTTGTCATATTAATGGCGCTCGGAGTCGATTATTCGATTTTCTTAATGGAGCGGTTCAATGAATACAAAACAAAAGACATCCAGTTTGCCATGACTGAATCGATGAAAAATATGGGGTCTGTCATTATGTCTGCTGCTGTTATTTTGGCAGGAACATTTGCCGCCATGCTTCCATCAGGTGTGCTGTCTCTCTTGCAGATTGCAACACTTGTCCTTACAGGACTTTTACTGTACGCACTCGTTGTGCTACCATTGTTCGTACCTGTGATGGTGAAATTGTTCGGATCAGCCAACTGGTTCCCATTTAAACGAAAAGAATAGGTATTCTATATAGAAAGAAGGAATCAATGTGATGAGTCGTTGGGCGCTGATAACAGGTGCCAGTGGCGGGATTGGGCAGGCAGCAGCGAAAAAGCTTGCCCAAGAAGGCTGCCATGTGATGCTCCATTATCATAAAAATGAACAGGCAGCTATGCGCCTCGCCGCTCATTTGGATGAGGCATATTCCATTCAAACGCACGTTGTTCAAGCAGATTTATCTAAAACGGGCGGAGCAGATGAGCTTGTCAGCCGTCTGCCGCTCTGTCCAGATATTCTTGTTTTAAATAGCGGCAGAAGCCATGTCGGATTGGTGACAGACACAGAAAAAGACGTATTAGCCAGTATGGTGCAGCTTCATGTCACAAGTCCATATGAGCTTACCCAATCCCTTTTACCCGCCATGATTCGAAAGAAAGCAGGCCATATCATTGCGGTCAGCTCGATATGGGGAGAAACGGGAGCATCGTGTGAAGTGCTGTACAGCATGGTCAAAGGTGCGCAAAATGCGTTTATCAAAGGATTAGCAAAAGAGCTTGCTCCAAGTGGAATTAGAGCAAATGCTGTCTCGCCAGGTGCTGTCAAAACAGACATGATGAATCGTTTTACGCAGGAAGACATCACAATGCTGGAAGAAGAAATTCCGCTTGGTCGGCTTGCATCCCCTGAGGAAGTTGCAGATGTCATTTGGTTTCTCGCCTCAAAACAGTCAAGTTATATCACAGGTCAAATTTTATCTGTCAATGGCGGCTGGTACTGTTAAAAAACGTGTATAATTCGTCTCTCCATGACAAAAGCTATGGCTGTAATTCATCTTTTCGAATGGAGGAATAGACATGTCTGTACTTGAGAACTGGGACCATTGGAAAAACTTTTTAGGTGATCGCTTAAATCATGCGCAGGATAAAGGTTTAGAAGATGAGACCATCAATAACCTTGCGTATGAAATTGGCGGATATCTAGCTAACGAAGTTGACGCAAAGAACGAGCAGGAAAGAGTACTTGCTGACCTTTGGAGCGTTGCATCAGAAGATGAGCAGCGTGCCATTGCAAATATGATGGTCAAGCTAGTTGAAAATAATAGCTCGCACTAAACAAAAAGAGAGGTCGATTGTGCCTCTCTTTTTATTTTAACCGTTTGACAACATTGTGCTTTCTAAAAATGTGAAAATGCTTTATGATAAAGGAAGGTAAAAATTTGCCACAATGAAGGGGGTAATATCATTTGGCAAAGCTCGAATGGTATTTTGAATATGAGATACAGGTAAACCGTCCCGGACTTTTAGGAGACATTTCTTCTCTAATGGGGATGCTTTCAATTAATATTGTGACAATCAATGGTGTTGATGTATCAAGACGCGGAATGCTTTTACGCTGTGACCACACAGATCAAATAAAGCGGCTTGAATCAATTTTAAATACAATGGAAACGATAAAAGTAACGAAATTAAGACAGCCGAAGCTGCGTGACCGCTTAGCTGTTCGTCATGGAAGATACATACAGCGTGATGCCGATGACAAAAAGACGTTCCGTTTTGAAAGAGACGAGCTCGGTCTTCTTGTTGATTTTATGGCTGAACTCTTTAAAAAAGAAGGACATAAATTGATTGGGATTCGCGGAATGCCGCGTGTCGGAAAAACAGAATCAATTGTGGCTTCAAGTGTTTGTGCCAGCAAGAGATGGCTGTTTGTATCATCAACTCTTTTGAAACAGACGATCCGAAGTCAGCTGATCGCAGATGAATACAGCCCAGATAACGTCTTTATTATTGATGGGATTGTGTCGACAAGAAGAGGTTCTGAGAAGCATTTGCAACTTTTAAGGGAAATTATGAGACTGCCGGCAACGAAGGTGGTCGAGCATCCAGACATCTTTATTCAAAATTCAGAATATACAATGGATGATTTCGACTATATCATTGAATTGCGGAATAGCGCAGACGAAGAGATTACATATGAACACGCTGAAGAACCACAAGTGTTTGATCATTCTGGTTTTTCTGGCTTCGATTTTTAATATGGTAATGGTAGGTGTTTGTTTTGACTGAATTGGGAAAACGGCTCGTTGAGGCCAGAGAGGAAAAAGGGATGTCGCTGGAGGATCTGATGGCGGTGACCAAGATCCAAAAGCGCTATTTGCTAGCAATCGAACAAGGAAACTATGATATTATTCCAGGTAAATTTTACGTCAGAGCGTTTATTAAACAATATGCCGAAGCCGTTGGACTGAATCCTGAACAATTGTTCGAAGAATTTCGTAAAGATGTTCCAAGCACGTATAACGATGAAGTATCTGATAAATTATCGAATATTAAGCCGCAAAGAGAGCTGCCAAAGCCTGCCTCGAAAGTGCTTGAACTATTGCCGACAATTTTAATTATTGGAGGCATCATTGTGGTCATCGCCATCATTTATGTGATCGTGCAGGCGGTCAATCATGATAGCGGACAGAAGAATAATCAGGCGGCCCCTCAGCAATCAGAATCTAAATATGAAGTATCTAAGGATTCATCTCTTGCAAAAGATCAAAAGAAAAAAGAAAAAGCTTCGTCAGATGATAAAGAAAAATCATCTAAAAAAGATGATTCATCAAAAGACGATGAAACTGTATCATTAAAGGCGACGAATACAGAAGGCTCGACAACAACGTATGAAGTATCAGGTGCAGACGAAATGGAGTTAAAAATTTCTGCCTCGCAAGCTTCATGGCTGCGTGTAAGAGACGAATCTGGAAAAGTGTTGAAGATGGGCGAACTAAAAGATGGCGAATCGTTTAAAACAGACCTGTCTGATCTTTCTCAGGTCGATATCCGTCTAGGCAATGCGTCTGGAATTGATATCAAGGTAAATGACGAGACACTTAAGTACGAATTAGACCCTAAGAACACCATGACACAAAACATTGTGATTGTGAATAAAGGAAAGGAAAAGTCATCTTAAGCAAGTAGATGACTTTTCTTTTGTTCCTACTATTATATACATAAAAAAATTGCATTATTGGAGGATTGGATTTCATGTTTAACTTACCGAATAAAATAACCCTTTCTAGGATCGCCTTGATCCCTGTTTTTATGATTATTATGCTTGCACCGCTAGATTGGGGTGTTGCGCGCTTTGGCGACGTCAGCATCGAAGTGACGCACCTTGTTGGAGCGATCCTGTTTATTGTCGCTTCAACAACTGACTGGATTGATGGATACTACGCACGTAAGCTTAATTTAGTGACGAACTTTGGTAAATTTTTAGATCCGCTTGCAGATAAATTGCTTGTTTCAGCTGCTTTAATTATACTTGTTCAATACAACCTCACACCGGCATGGATGGCGATTGTGATCATCAGCCGTGAATTTGCTGTAACTGGTCTAAGGCTTGTATTAGCCGGAGGCGGTGAAGTAGTGGCAGCGAATATGCTTGGAAAGGTGAAGACATGGGCGCAGATCATTGCGATTTCAGCACTTTTACTGCATAACCTGCCGTTTGAACTTGTATCATTCCCGTTTGGTGATCTGGCGATGTGGGTAGCGGTGTTCTTCACTGTTGTCTCAGGCTGGGATTACTTTGCAAAAAACTGGGAAACTTTAAAGAATTCTAACTAAAAAGGACGTGTACGCTTTGAAGTCAGAGAGAAAAGCAGAAATTATTGCAGTCGGTTCCGAACTATTGCTAGGGCAAATTACGAATACGAATGCACAATTCATCAGCAAACAACTAGCTGAAATTGGTGTGAATGTTTATTACCACACAGCAGTTGGTGACAATCCAGAGCGTTTAAAACAGGCCATTCAGGTGGCGCAGGAAAGATCTAATTTTATTATCTTCTCGGGTGGTCTTGGACCAACCAAAGATGACTTAACAAAAGAAACCATTGCGAGCACGCTTGGGAAAGAGCTTGTACTAAATGAAGAAGCATTTGAATCGATTCAAGACTACTTTCGAAAGACCGGCCGCGTTATGTCACCGAACAACCGTAAGCAGGCACTCGTTCTAGAAGGATCTGATGTGCTCGTGAACCGTTTCGGGATGGCCCCGGGTATGTTTATTCAAGAAGACGATACGTTTTATATGCTTCTTCCTGGACCGCCAAGTGAATTGCACCCGATGTTTGAAAACGAGGCAAAGCCGCTGATTTCTGAGAAGCTTGGCTTAAAGGAAAAGATCGTGTCTGTTGTTCTGCGCTTCTTCGGAATCGGTGAATCGCAGCTTGAAACAGACCTAGAAGATTTAATTGATGCTCAAACCAACCCGACGATTGCACCACTCGCATCTGACGGTGAAGTGACGCTAAGGCTGACTGCTAAGCATGAGGATGAAAAAGAAACAGAGCGTCTGTTAAAAGAAACAGAAGCGCAAATTTTAGCGCGGGTAGGAGAGTACTTCTACGGATATGGTGATACATCACTTGTCCGCGAAGCGTCCAAAGCCTTGCACGAGCACGGGAAAACAGTAGCAGCAGCAGAAAGCCTGACTGGCGGAATGTTCTCCGAATGGCTGACAGATCTCGAAGGAGCATCATCCATTTTGAACGGAAGTGTGGTTTGTTATACAAACCAAGTCAAGCAGCAGGTACTTGGCTGCCGGGAAGAAACACTGTCTTCTCATGGTGCTGTCAGCAAAGAGTGTGCTTTAGAGCTTGCTGAAGGGGTTAGAAAGCTGACCGGAAGTGATATTGGCATTAGCTTTACGGGTGTAGCAGGACCTGATACCCAAGAGGGTCAGCCTGTTGGAAAAGTGTTCATTGGACTATCTACGAAAGACCAGACGGACGTGTTTGAATGGATGTTTACAGGTAGCCGGTCGGGCATTCGAAAGCGCGCTGTGAAATATGGTCTGCATCACTTACTCAACTTATTAAAAGAGAGTTAATTTTGTTTTTTGTTAGGTTTACTCCTTTATAAAAGAGCGTTTTTTCTAATAGAAAACACTCTTTTCTTAAAAAATCTGCCGAGAAAAAAATCGAATATGTGTTCGTTTTTTTCTTGGCAAATGACGTAAAACAAGGTATAGTATAGATAGTGGAATTGATAAAGGAGGAAACAATAGAATGAGTGATCGTCAAGCAGCCTTAGATATGGCTCTTAAACAAATAGAAAAACAGTTTGGTAAAGGCTCTATTATGAAACTAGGAGAGCAAACAGATACACGTATTTCAACAGTACCTAGTGGTTCGTTAGCACTTGATACTGCGCTTGGAATAGGCGGATATCCCCGCGGCCGTATTATCGAAGTATATGGTCCAGAGAGTTCTGGTAAAACGACAGTAGCCCTTCATGCCATTGCTGAAGTTCAGCAGCAGGGAGGACAAGCTGCATTTATTGATGCAGAGCATGCACTCGATCCAGTTTACGCTCAAAAACTAGGTGTCAACATTGATGAATTGTTACTTTCTCAGCCGGATACAGGAGAGCAAGCACTTGAAATTGCAGAAGCTCTTGTCCGCAGCGGGGCAGTTGATATTGTTGTTATTGACTCTGTAGCTGCTCTTGTACCAAAAGCAGAGATTGAAGGAGATATGGGTGATTCACACGTTGGTCTTCAAGCACGTTTGATGTCCCAAGCACTTCGTAAACTATCAGGTGCTATCAATAAATCAAAAACAATTGCCATCTTTATTAACCAAATTCGTGAAAAAGTTGGGGTCATGTTCGGTAACCCTGAAACAACGCCAGGTGGACGTGCGCTGAAGTTCTATTCGTCTGTTCGTTTAGAAGTGCGCCGTGCTGAACAGCTGAAACAAGGCAATGACATTATGGGGAATAAAACGAGAATTAAAGTGGTCAAAAACAAAGTAGCACCTCCATTCCGTATTGCCGAAGTAGATATTATGTACGGTGAAGGGATCTCAAAAGAGGGAGAAATCATCGACCTTGGAAGCGAGCTTGATATCGTACAAAAGAGCGGTGCTTGGTATTCTTACCAAGAGGAACGTCTTGGACAAGGCCGTGAAAATGCGAAACAGTTCCTAAAAGAAAATAAAGATATCATGCTGATGATCCAGGAGCAAATTCGCGAACATTACGGCTTGGATACTAACGGAGTAACGCAGCAGGAATCTGAAGAGGCGCTAGAACAATTAGAATTAGAATAAAAATAAAATTAGTATGAAATGATAAAAAAGGCTGGGTGAAAAAACTCAGCCTTTTTTATTTTGCAAAAAACTTTCGACAACTTTTTCAGTACTTCATCCGTCTAAAGTGTACAAAATGGAATTTATTTTGGGAGGAAAAAATAATGACAAGCCCGACCCGCAGAAGAACTGCCAAACGCAGAGGGAGAAAACCGAGTCAGAGGGGAAAACTTGTGCTTGTTTTTTTAGCAGCGACGATTTGCTTAACGATGTGGAATGTGCTTCATCGAAATAGTGAAGAGAAAAACCCGTTTCAAAAAACTGCAGTAGCTTTAGAAAATAGCCAGAAAAAAGAAGTTAAAAGGAAAACCGCCAAAATATCAGAGAAACAAATCAAAACAGTGGACCGCAATCACAAAATCAGCAGTTATTTAAATGAGATCGGTTTCAGCGGAACAGCCATGATTGTTAGAAATGGAGAAATTGTAACAAATAAAGGTTTTGGTTATGCAGACCGTAAACGAAAAATTCAAAATAATCCATTAACATCTTTTTATGTCGGTTCGTCACAAAAAGCGCTGATTGCAACCGCTATTTTGCAGCTTGAGGAAAAGGGGAAACTTCAGACAAGTGCTCCGGTAAGCACGTATTTACCTCATTTCCCTAACGGACAAACGATTACTTTGAAAAATCTGCTGACACATACATCGGGAATAAACGGACATATTGAAGGAAATGGCGCAATTACTCCGGACGAATTAATAAAAGACATAGAACGTCAGGGAATTCATCGGCAGCCGGGCATATGGGGCTACAAGGATTCCAACTATTCTGTTCTTGCTTATATTGTGGCTGAAGTAAGCGGTGAGTCCTATGAACAATATATAACGAATCATATTTTTAAACCGGCGGGAATGACGCATGCAGGCTTTTACAAAACATATGAAAAAGAACCTTATCCTGCTGTCGGGTATAAGCTGAAAGGCAGCAAAGCGGTTACACCGTATATGCCCGATCTATCTCAGCTTTACGGTGCTGGAGATATTTATATGAGTGCTATAGATATGTACAAATTTGACCAAGCCCTGATAGACGGCAAACTGTATTCACAGAAGAGCTATAAAAAGATGTTTACGCCAGGAAGCAGCTCCACATACGGAATGGGATTTTATGTTGCTCCCGGTAGCTATTCAAACCATGGTGTCATGCCGGGCTTCAACATTTTGAACAGCTTTAGCAAATCTGGGCAAACCATCGTTGTTTTGTTCTCAAATATACAAAATAACACTAAACTGGGCCAAGTGAACAATAAAGTATATCAGCTGCTGAATCAAGAATAATTCTGATCTGCTTTTGCAAACGCTAAGATAGCTAGCTTGACAAGTATTTCCGACACAATTACAATGGGAATGTATCACTTGTTTTTCTTAACATGATTGATAACTAATTTAAACTTGACAAGGGCAGTGAGGATCTCATTCCCTGTGAAGGCCCTGTATGTTGAGACACAAAACAATGTACATGCCGACACTTTATTTGTAAAACCAAGTTCATAGCAAGAGGAGGTGAAAATATGTCGCCTACGATGTTTACGATCATCTCCATTTTGCTGAGCCTAATCTGTTTAGTTGTTGGCTACTTTGTTCGTAAAACCATTGCAGAAGCAAAAATATCCGGCGCAAGAAACATGGCCGAACAAATTGTTGAGGATGCAAAGCGTGATGCGGAAGCATTGAAGAAAGAAGCGCTCTTGGAAGCGAAAGATGAAATTCATTCGTTTCGTGTAGAGGCGGAGCAAGAAGTTCGTGAAAGACGAAATGAGCTTCAAAGACAAGAAAACCGTTTACTTCAAAAAGAGGAAAATCTTGATCGCAAAGACGAATCTTTAGATAAACGGGAGTCCCTGTTGGAGAAGAGAGATCATTCTCTGAATGAACGACAACAACATATTGAAGAGATGGAAAGCAAAGTGGATGATATGATTCGTTTGCAGAAAGCCGAGTTGGAACGTATTTCAAGTCTAACTCGAGATGAAGCGAAACAAATCATTCTGGATCAAGTTGAAAATGAGCTTTCCCACGACATTGCAGTCATGACGAAAGAATCTGAAAACCGAGCGAAAGAAGAGGCTGACAAAAAGGCGAAAAATATTCTTTCACTTGCGTTACAGCGTTGTGCAGCTGATCATGTGGCTGAAACAACGGTATCTGTAGTCAATCTTCCAAATGATGAGATGAAAGGTCGTATTATCGGACGTGAAGGACGAAATATCCGTACGTTAGAAACGTTAACAGGTATTGACTTGATCATAGATGATACACCTGAAGCTGTTATACTATCGGGCTTTGATCCGATTAGACGTGAAACAGCGAGGATAGCTCTGGACAAGCTAGTCCAGGATGGCCGCATTCATCCTGCACGAATTGAAGAAATGGTGGAAAAATCACGCCGTGAAGTCGATGATTATATCCGCGAGATGGGTGAGCAAACGACATTCGAAGTCGGAGTTCACGGTCTGCATCCGGATCTGATCAAAATTCTCGGACGCTTAAAATTCCGTACAAGTTATGGACAAAATGTCCTGAAGCATTCAATTGAGGTTGCACATCTTGCAGGTCTCATGGCTTCAGAGCTTGGAGAGGATGCAAAGCTTGCTAAACGAGCAGGTCTTCTGCATGACATTGGAAAAGCCATTGATCACGAAGTAGAAGGAAGCCACGTAGAAATTGGCGTTGAGCTTGCGACGAAATATAAAGAGCATCCTGTTGTCATCAACAGTATTGCCTCTCACCACGGTGACCAAGAACCGACATCTATTATCGCTGTTCTTGTTGCGGCAGCTGATGCATTATCAGCAGCACGCCCTGGTGCAAGAAGTGAGACGCTTGAAAATTACATTCGGAGACTTGAAAAATTAGAAGATATCTCTGAATCTTATGAAGGTGTTGAAAAATCGTTTGCGATACAGGCTGGACGTGAAGTACGTATTATGGTGAAGCCAGATTCAATTAATGATCTTGAAGCTCACCGTCTAGCAAGGGATATTCGTAAGCGAATTGAGGACGAGCTCGATTACCCTGGTCACATTAAAGTGACAGTCATTCGAGAAACTCGCGCAGTAGAGTATGCAAAATAGAGCGGTGCGCTTAGCGCCGCTTTATTTTTTTGTGTAAATATGCAACACTGATAAGAAGATCAATTTAAAAGAGAAAGGGTTCAAAAGCGCATGAAAATATTATTTGTTGGAGATATTGTCGGTTCACCTGGCAGAGACACACTGAAAGAATACTTGCCAAAGCTGAAGAAAAAATATCAGCCGCACTTTACCATTGTCAACGGAGAAAATGCTGCTCACGGGAAAGGTCTGACTGAAAAAATCTATCATGAGCTGCTGCAAGCAGGAGCTGATGTGCTCACAATGGGCAACCATACATGGGATAAAAGAGACATTTTCGATTTTATCGATGATGCAGCTAATATGGTCCGTCCTGCTAACTTCCCAGAAGGCACACCTGGAAAAGGTCTCACGTTTATTAAAAAACAAGGAAAAGAATTGGCTGTCATCAACCTGCAAGGACGTACGTTTTTACCGCCAATTGACTGCCCATTTCAAAAAGTAGATGAATTAATTGCGGAAGCATCCAAACGGACACCGTTTATATTTATTGATTTTCATGGTGAAGCCACAAGTGAAAAGCAGGCGATGGGCTGGTATACAGACGGCCGTGCATCATGTGTCGTTGGCACGCATACACATGTTCAAACAGCAGATAACCGCGTATTGCCAAAAGGAACTGCGTATATTTCAGATGTCGGGATGACAGGACCTTATGATGGCATTTTAGGTGTTGACCGAGAAACGATCATTAAACGATTCAAAACAAGTCTCCCAGTCCGGTTTGAAATTGCAGAAGGCCGCACGACGTTAAGTGCAGTAATCGTAGAAATTGACGAACAGTCGAAAAAAGCTGTCAAAATTGATCGAATTTTGATAAATGATGACCATATTTTCTTTGAATAAATGTTCACATATTTATTTCAGAAAAATATTAATCAGAAAGAAGGAATATGCGCCCTCTATCGTGAATATAGTAAAAATGGTAGGTAGCCTGCTATTTTTGAAAAACATTTTGGGGATGGATTTTCAAAAAAATAGCATCATCTAACAAAGATTGTTCTAATGAACACTCACTTATCCATTGTAAATTTAAGGGGGAGCAGAAATGGAAATTTTAAAAGTTTCAGCAAAGTCAAATCCGAATTCAGTAGCAGGAGCATTAGCCGGCGTTTTACGTGAACGCGGTGCAGCGGAAATACAAGCAATCGGCGCTGGAGCACTGAATCAGGCGGTTAAGGCTGTCGCCATTGCAAGGGGATTTGTCGCGCCAAGCGGAGTGGATTTGATATGCATTCCAGCCTTTACTGACATTCTGATCGATGGAGAAGAAAGAACAGCCATCAAATTGATTGTTGAGCCACGATAATTCTAATTTTATTATTTTCAACCTGCTTACATCATGTAAGCAGGTTGTTTTTGTTTACCGCTATACATTTCTTATATAACATATTCAGTTCGTGAAATAGATAAAAATGACATATTAGAGCTTGCATTTTTTCACCATGATGATAAATTAAGATTAAGTTGAATTTACTTCATCAAAAATAAATATTTAAGTAGGTGAAATAATGTTCGAAGCTTTTTTGAAAAGAGGAAAGCTTGTTTTTATTTTATTTTTTATCGTTCTCATTGCTGGCGGCTATTTATTCGCGCAGCTTCCTAAACGAGAACTGCCAGAATTTGAGGCGAATCTCGTCACGATTTCTACCGTTTTTCCTGGTGCAGATGCAAAACAGGTGGAAAGAGATGTCACCAATAAGCTGGAATCAGCCCTATCTGATATCAACGGTGTAGAGAAAACGAGCTCGGTTTCTGCCATTGGTTTCTCAAATATTGTGCTTGAAATTGAGGACCAAGCCGACTTTCAAAAGGTGGCAAGTCAAATTAAAAATGAAACCACTAGTGCTGCGTCGTCTTTTCCTGACGGGGTGATGGAGCCGGAAGTAAAGGATGAATTCGGCAGCGTGCCGGTTGGCTCTTATATGATTGTGTCGAGTGAATCATCGGACTTAGCAAAGAGTCAGCAATCGCTGCGTGCATTGAAGGAAAAAGTAGAGGACATCAAAGGGGTAGACAGTGTCGTTATCAAAGGCTTCAATGACAAACAAGCGATATTAAACTTAGATTCAAACAAGCTGGAGGGTGAAGGGCTCAATGTAACTGATGTCACAAATGCCATCAATCAGGAATTTGACACATCTCCACTAGGCGATATTCGGGCAGGCAAAGAGAAGGTGAAGCTGTCCATCGATACATATGACCGCTTAGATCAGGTTAAAAAAATTGAGCTTTTCTCAAAAACGAAAAGAGAGCCGGTCACAATTAGTCAGCTTGGCAGTTTAAAAGAAGTAGAAAAACAGAAAAGTGATATTGTGTCGTATAACGGAAAGCCCGCTTATTCATTTACTGTGAATATTAAACCAGGGCTTGATATTCCTAAAATGTATGACAAAGTCAGTGATGTCATTGAGAAAGAAAAGCAGCTGCCAAATGGGGTGGAGTGGGTAGACTACTATTCACAAAAAAGTGAAGTGGATACCATTTTCAATGATTTAATAAAAGAAGCCATTGTTGCGGTCATTGCGGTCATAATTGTTACCACACTTGGACTCACGATTGGCGGGGCGTTTATCGTTTCACTCGCCATTCCGCTATCCATTACAATTGGAACGATTCCGCTGCCATTTTTACAAGTGGACCTCAATCAAATTTCGATCATCGGCTTTATCATTGCTTTAGGGATACTTGTCGATGATGCCATAGTCGTCAATGATAATATTTTAAGACAAATGAAAAAATACGAAAGTCCGCTTAAAGGAACAATTGCAGGGGTGAAAGAAGTCGCAGGGTCCATTTTGACATCAACACTAGCTGTTGTGTTTGCCTTCCTGCCGCTTGTATTCCTATCAGGTGCAAACGGTTCATTTATTCGGGCATTACCGTCTGTTCTAGTTACCACTGTGCTTGCGTCCATGGTGATCTCTCTGACACTTGTACCGGTCTATCAATATACTGTGAACCGGAAAAGAAAGAACAAAAACAGTCAAAAAGAGCCGGGATTCCTAGGGAAACCATTAAAAAGGCTGGCTGATTTCTATGCAGACCGTGTGCTGACAAACATTGTGAAGCGGCCGCTCGTTATTGGACTAAGTGGTTTGCTCGTTGCAAGCCTAGCCTTTTTACTTATTTTCGTCACACCATTTGAATTTTTCCCTGCGGCGAATAAGAAAGAAGTGGTCGTCACTGTCACGCTTCCAAGTGAAACAACATTAGACCAAACAAATGAAACACTAAAGAAAATAGAACAAGAGATCAAACAGCAAAAAGGCATTGAAGAAACGGCGATTTTTGCAGGCGGCGGTGTGCCGAACCTGTTTAATGAAAGTATTTCAAATGCAAGTGACCACACAGGTCAGGTTGTCGTGAGAGTAGACAATGATCAGATGACAAGTAAGGTATTAATAGATCGTATGACCGAGCCTTTGCGAGAGACATTCAAAGAGGCTGAAATCTTTATGAAAACCATTGTACAAGGGCCGCCAACTGGAGCGCCAGTGACAGTAACGGTTGCGGGTGACTCTTTTTCAAAGCTCATTGATGTCAAAGAAACACTGACAAATGAAATGAAAGACAAAGGGGCAAGCTTGATTACGGACGATGTCAATCAGCCGGTGAAAACGATCTCCTTTGAATTAAACCGTGAGCGGATGGCAGAGGATGGGCTCAGTGCTCAATTTGTCAGCAGACAGCTTGGTCTTGTGACAGAAGGGATTCCATTAGGTACCTTTCAACAAGGAACAAATGATATCGATTTAGTGGTGAAACAGGATATAGGCACACATCAAAATGGTTTAAAGCTAAAAGAAATGAATGTGCCTGTGAAGACAAATGAAGGCGGTATGCCTCAACTTGAACCGCTTAGCCGATATGTAAAAGAAAAAGAAACAGAGCAGTACGAAAGCATTCCACATGAAAATGGAGTGCCGACCATTACGCTGAAGGCGTATCCCGGTGCATCAGATTCGTTTAAAGACGATATGAAAGAAGTCGTCAATCAAGTAGGAAAAAGTGCTGCAGCGAAGGATTTGACCATTTCACAAGGTGGAGAAAATGAAAATCAGACCCAGTTCTTTATTGAAATTAGTCTCTTATTTGCAGTTGTCTTGCTGCTCATTTATGTGACCATCGCATTCCAGTTCAATTCATTGATGCTTCCGCTGTTAGTTCTAGGAACGGTTTACTTAGCCGTATCAGGAGCCATTATTGGACTGTTTGTCACACAAACACCATTCAGCTTTATGGCAACAATGGGAATTGTCTCATTGGCTGGTATTGTCGTCCGAAATGCGGTCGTCCTCTTCGAATTTATTGAGCAGCGGCGCAAGCAAGGGTTTGATCAACAGACAGCTGTCATTGAAGCAGGAAGAGCAAGGATTAGACCGATTCTCTTAACAGCATTTACGGCACTTGTTGCACTAATGCCTGTTGCATTAAGTCATGATCCACTCTTTAAGCCGCTGGCCATCTGCATTGTATCTGGTGTCTTTTTCTCAACAATACTGACATTATTCATTGTGCCAGCCCTATATGTTGCCGTTTCAAAGAAACGCTGACGATGAAAGCAAATCTCCGCTCGAAAGGAGATTTGCTTTTTTTTTCGAAAAATATCCAAAAAAATATGCGGGGTGTTCATTTGTCTTTTTCCAGTAGACAGTGGTATTTACGGCTAAAATAAGTCGTGTTAAAATCTGATTGGGAGAAGTTTTTTAACAAAGGGGTTGTACGTCATGTGTGGAACGATGAAAGCAATTGTTAAAAAAGAAAGCGCTTACGGAGCGGTGATGATGGAGATGCCGATTCCAGAAATCAAAGATCATGAAGTTTTAATCCAAGTGAAAGCCACTTCGATATGCGGAACAGACGTGCATATTTATAATTGGGATGACTGGGCTAAGGGAAGAGTCAAAGCGCCCTACATTTTTGGACATGAATTTACAGGGGAAGTTGTTAAAGTGGGGAAGCAAGTCTCACGAGCAAAGGTAGGGGACTTTGTATCGGCTGAGACGCATGTTGTATGTAATCAATGTTATATGTGCTTAACAGGGCAGCAGCATTTGTGCAGTGAAACGAAAATTTTAGGGGTAGACATTGATGGCTGTTTTGCTGAATATGTCAAAGTACCTGAACAAAATGTGTGGCACAATACAGCTCAAATGCCGGTTGAGCTTGCCTCTATACAAGAGCCGCTAGGAAATGCTGTTCATACTGTAATGCACACACCTGTTTCAGGTAAATCAGTGGCGATTTTTGGCTGCGGACCAATCGGTTTAATGGCAATCGCTGTTGCAAAAGCCTCCGGAGCTGTTCAAGTGTTCGCTGTTGATAAAAATGAATACAGGCTCGATCTTGCCCGAAAAATGGGTGCAGATCATATCGTGGATATTGGAAAAGATGATCCAGTCGTCATGATTAAGCAGCTCACGCGGATGGAAGGGGCAGACGTGATATGTGAGATGTCAGGTCATCCAGCTGCCATTAATCAAGCACTTGAAGCTTGTGCAAATGGAGGAAAAGTCAATATACTAAGCTTGCCAGAACGACCAGTGACAATTGATATTACGAATCAAATTGTTTTTAGGGGATTAACCGTGCAAGGGATCACGGGGAGAAAAATGTTTGAGACGTGGCGTCAAGTATCTGAGCTATTAAGAACGAATACCATTGATGTAAAGCCAGTTGTCACTCATACACTGCCATTTGAAGAGTTCCAAAAGGGATTTGAACTTATGCAGAGCGGTACGTGCGGAAAAGTCGTACTGATGATGCCATCATATCAAAGGGGGAAG
The DNA here is from genome assembly GCF_001974945.1 of Bacillus sp. I-2. NCBI lineage: Bacteria > Bacillati > Bacillota > Bacilli > Caryophanales > Bacillaceae > Bacillus > Bacillus sp. I-2. Next base: position 309,752 of record NZ_LZRW01000011.1, read on the forward strand.
AAATGATGAAAGAATTCACGTATTTACAAGATGAATTGGAAACAATGAAGCAGCAAGGCACCCATCAAATTTTGAAAGAGATCGACTCAAAACAATCATCCACTGTTACATTAAATGAACAATCTGTCATACAACTCTCCTCAAATAACTACTTAGGGCTCACCTCACACCCAAGGCTGATGAAAGCAGCAAAAGAGGCAATCGATGAATTCGGTGCGGGTACAGGATCTGTACGTACCATCGCCGGCACAATGACGATGCATGAACGTCTTGAAAAAAAGCTTGCTGCATTTAAAAAGACAGAAGCAGCACTTGTGTTCCAATCAGGCTTTACGACCAATCAAGGGGTCTTATCCAGTATCTTGACAAAAGATGATATTGTCATTTCAGATGAACTGAATCATGCCTCAATTATTGATGGCATCCGATTAACAAAAGCAGATAAAAAGGTATACAGTCATTCCAATATGGAAGAGCTGGAGAAGATTTTGAAAAAATCAATGAATTACCGCGTCCGCCTCATCGTTACAGACGGTGTGTTCTCGATGGATGGAGATATCGCGCCACTTCCTGAGATCGTCAGGCTCGCAGAAGCATATGATGCATTTGTGATGGTAGACGATGCGCATGCCTCGGGCGTGCTTGGTGAGAATGGCCGCGGAACGGTCAACCATTTTAAACTCGACGGCAGAGTGCACATTCAGGTCGGGACACTTAGTAAGGCTGTCGGAGTGCTCGGCGGCTATGTGGCTGGTTCAGCGGTTTTAATTGATTATTTAAAGCATAAAGCAAGACCGTTTTTATTCAGCACCTCTCATCCGCCAGCTGTGACTAGAGCGTGTGAAGAAGCGATTGAAGTGCTGTTAGATGAACCGGAGCGAATCGATACACTTTGGGAGAACGCCGCTTATTTTAAAGAAAAAGTCATCAGCCTTGGATTTCAAGTCGCCCGAACAGAGACACCGATTATCCCAATCATGATTGGAGACGAAGCACTTACTTTTCGTTTCTCAAAGGCTTTAATAGAACGAGGCGTGTTTGCCCAAGGCATCGCCTTCCCAACTGTAGCAAAAGGCAAGGCAAGAATTAGAGCCATCATCACAGCCGAGCACACAAAAGAAGAACTAGACCGGGCACTGACAATCATTGAAGAAGAAGCAAAAAAACTAAACATACTTGATTGAGAGAGCGCAGGCTCTCTTTTTTCTTTTTGTGAAAAATGGTTATGACTAATAGGCAATTTTCATAGAAGAACCGTATATGATTTATTTTCAATTCATCACAAAATAGTCTATACTGTAGGGTGGAACTTGGTTTGAAAGGAGTACAAATTCATGAATGAAGAGCAGAGAAAAGCGAGCGGACAAGTAAGTTCATCGGACAAAAAATCCGAGAAGGACTACAGCAAATATTTTGAAGCTGTGTACATTCCGCCTTCCTTAAAAGATGCAAAAAAACGGGGTAAAGAAGAAGTCGAATACAATCAATTTCAAATTGACGAGCAGTTTCAAGGGTTAGGAAACGGCCGCAAGTTTTATATTCGCACATATGGCTGTCAAATGAATGAGCATGACACAGAAGTGATGGCTGGTATTTTTATGGCGCTTGGCTATGAACCAACAAACTCAACGGAAGATGCAAATGTCATCTTATTAAACACTTGTGCTATTCGTGAAAATGCAGAAAATAAAGTGTTTGGAGAGCTTGGACATTTAAAAGCATTAAAACGTGAAAAGCCAGATTTAATTTTAGGTGTCTGCGGATGTATGTCACAAGAAGAATCTGTCGTGAGCCGTATTTTGAAGAAACACCCATTTGTTGACTTGATTTTCGGCACGCACAACATTCACCGCCTGCCAGAGCTGTTATCTGAATGCTACCTTTCAAAAGAAATGGTCATTGAGGTTTGGTCAAAAGAAGGCGACGTGATTGAGAACCTTCCAAGAGCCCGCCAAGGTAAAATCAAGGGCTGGGTGAACATTATGTACGGCTGTGATAAATTCTGTACATACTGTATCGTGCCTTACACGCGCGGCAAGGAAAGAAGCCGCCGCCCAGATGAAATTATTCAAGAGGTCAGACGTTTAGCAGCAGAAGGATATAAGGAAATTACCCTTCTTGGTCAAAACGTGAATGCATATGGAAAAGATTTTGAAGATATGGAATATGGTCTTGGCCACCTGATGGATGAGCTGCGAAAAATTGATATTCCGCGTATCCGTTTTACAACAAGTCACCCGCGTGATTTTGATGATCACTTAATTGAAGTCTTAGCCAAGGGCGGAAATCTTCTCGATCATATTCACCTGCCAGTTCAATCCGGAAGTTCTTCTGTGCTGAAGCTTATGGCGAGAAAATATGACCGTGAGCGTTACCTTGATCTTGTGCGCAAAATCAAAGAAGCTATGCCGAATGCTTCATTAACAACGGACATTATTGTGGGATTCCCAAATGAAACAGATGAGCAGTTTGAAGAAACACTTTCCCTCTATCGCGAGGTTGAGTTTGATGCTGCTTATACATTCATTTATTCTCCAAGAGAAGGAACGCCGGCAGCGAAAATGAAAGACAACGTGCCAATGCGTGTGAAAAAAGAACGTCTGCAGCGCCTAAATGCACTTGTGAATGAAATTTCTGCGAAAAAAATGAAGGAATATGAAGGGCAGATTGTCGAAGTATTAGTAGAGGGTGAAAGTAAAAACAACCCTGAGATCCTAGCCGGATATACAAGTAAAAGCAAGCTTGTGAATTTTAAAGCACCAAAAGAAGCGATTGGCAACATCGTCAAAGTGAAAATCACACAAGCCAAAACTTGGTCTCTTGACGGAGAAATGGTTGGAGAAGCTATCGAGGTGAATTAAAATGACACTTTATTCAAAGAAAGAGATTGTCGAGCGTGCAAGAGAGCTCGCTAAAATGATTTCTGAAACTGAAGAAGTTGATTTCTTCAAAAAAGCAGAAGCGCAAATCAATGAAAATACAAAAATTTCAACGATTATTAATCAAATTAAGGCGCTTCAAAAACAAGCTGTGAACTTAAAGCATTACGGCAAACATGAAGCCTTAAAGCAAGTCGAAGAAAAAATCGATGCCCTGCAAGAAGAACTGGATGACATCCCAGTGATTCAAGAATTCAAAGAATCACAAATGGAAGTCAATTCCCTGCTTCAGCTTGTAGCGCACACAATTTCGAATCAAGTAACAGATGAAATCATTCTTTCAACCGGCGGTGATCTCTTATTAGGAGAAACCGGTTCAAAAGTAAAAAACTCATCACCAAGTTGCTCCATTAAATGAGAAAACCCCGCAGATGCGGGGTTTTTTGTTTGTGTACTCTTATTTATTTGTAATTTGTAGTTTAGTATTTAAAATCCCTTGGCATTATAGGTTTATTAACGCTTAAATGTTGCTATAAGTCATGAATAACAGAAATAGATGAGATTTCTTGCGATCTAATATTAAGGAAAATTAATACGGAATAGTAGAAAACCGCATAATACCTCATTAAAGGTGAGATCTTTGTGATCACTAAAAACTCACTTCACCTTATATGTAATTTATATTTTATAGGCTGTGACATCAACAAATTGTTGATGTCACAGCCCCTTTTTTATTTTCTATGGTTACCTTATTTCTTCATAAAACACGTAATACAAACTAAAAAAAGGTGGATATATTTTTAATGATATTCTTTATTATTTTTAAATCTAATTTTAAATATAAAGAAAACCGAATGTTGATTTTTATAAATAGCCCCTCCTAAAGGGACTGTGACTTCATCATTAAACCACAACCTTCTATTCCAATCAACCTCCAAACCTCCCACTCTCCAACTTTTCCAATTTTCAAGGCAAGTTTATGGGCGACCATGCATACACTGAAACAGAAATGAATTTAATTGAACATGAAGTTCAAAATCGTGACACACTAGACGAATGCCCAGCATAAGATAAAACGATCAAGAACAAGGAGGCATGCCGGAATGTCTGAATACAGAGAAATTATTACAAAAGCGGTGGTTGCAAAAGGGAGGAAATTCACCCAAAGCACACACACCATTTCTCCATCGCAAAAACCAACCAGCATCCTAGGTGGTTGGATCATTAATCATAAGTATGATGCTGAAAAGGTCGGTAAAACCGTTGAGATCGAAGGAACATTTGATATTAACGTATGGTACTCTTACGCCGACAACACGAAAACAGAAGTCGTCACAGAGCGTGTGAAGTATGTAGACATCATTAAACTGAGATATAAAGATAAAAATTTCCTTGATGATGAGCACGAAGTAATTGCGAAAGTATTGCAGCAGCCCAATTGCTTAGAAGTGACCATTTCTCCAAATGGCAATAAAATTATCGTTCAGGCAGAGCGTGAATTCATTGCTGAGGTAGTCGGTGAAACAAAAATTGTCGTAGAGGTCGATTCAAGCTGGAAAGAAAAAGATGATCACGAGTGGGAAGAAGAAGTGGATGAGGAGTTAGAGGATATTCATCCAGAATTCCTAGCAGGTGAGACAGAAGAGTAAGGAATGACTAGGGCGCATATCCCCCTAGTTTTTTTGTGCTTGATCTAGGAGAAAAAAGGTGATTTTTTATGCTATAATTAGAGATGGTATGAATTCGAAAGTAATATAGTGAGGGATTAGAAATATGGCAAGTTATACGCCCATGATACAGCAATATTTAAAGATCAAGGCAGATTATCAAGATGCCTTTTTATTTTTTCGCCTAGGCGATTTTTATGAGATGTTTTTTGATGATGCAAAGGAAGCCGCGCAAGAACTAGAAATTACGTTAACAAGCAGAGACGGCGGCACAATTCCAATGTGCGGCGTTCCTTATCATTCTGCTTCTGCATACATAGAACAGTTGATTTCAAAAGGATACAAGGTCGCCATTTGTGAGCAGGTGGAAGACCCTAAAACGGCAAAAGGTGTAGTCAAAAGGGAAGTCGTTCAACTGATTACACCAGGAACCGTCATGGATGGTAAAGGTTTAAGTGAAAACGAGAACAACTTTATTGCGTCTGTTACCAGCTTTCAAAATGGGTACGGTCTTGCGCTGTCTGATTTATCAACAGGTGAAAACATGGCAGCTTTCATCGATCGATTAGATGAAGTCGTATCAGAAATTTATTCTGTCGGTGCAAAAGAAATTGTGGTGTCAAAGCAGCTGGATGAGGAAACAATCAAAACCCTTAAAGAACGCTGCCAAGCAACTATTTCATACGAAGATAGTGATGAATTATTAGATGAAGCTGAACGGCTCGTTTCCCATCTAGACGAAAAGTTAAAAACGTCATTTTTAACACTATATGCCTATTTAAGAAGAACGCAAAAAAGAAGCTTGGATCATCTTCAGAAAGTTCAAGTCTTTGAGCTTGAACAAACGATGAAAATCGATCTTTACTCAAAACGAAACCTTGAATTAACAGAAACGATTCGTTCAAAAAGCAAAAAAGGCTCTTTATTATGGCTGTTAGATGAAACAAAAACAGCTATGGGCGGCAGACTGCTCAAGCAATGGATCGATCGGCCGCTTATTCGCCTTTCGCAAATTAATGAGCGTCAGGAAATGGTGCAAATCTTGATGGATCATTTCTTTGAGCGAGAGGATCTGCGCGAACGATTAAAGCAAGTATATGATCTTGAGCGTTTAGCGGGCCGCGTGGCATTTGGCAACGTGAATGCCCGTGATCTCATCCAGCTCAAAGAATCCTTAAAACAAGTACCGGATATTAAACAACTCGTTCATTCATTACCAGAGGAAATGGCAAAATCAAGAGCGAATGAGATTGATCCTTGTGGTGACCTCCTTGATTTATTAGAAGATGCACTTCATGAAAATCCGCCGATGACGATAAAAGAAGGCAATTTGATTAAAGATGGCTACAATGCAAAATTAGATGAATACCGTGATGCCAGCCGAAACGGAAAGGACTGGATTGCACGGCTTGAACAACAGGAAAGAGAATATACCGGCATTCGCTCCTTAAAAGTCGGGTTTAATAAAGTGTTTGGTTATTATATCGAAGTGACACGCGCGAATACACATCTGCTGGAGGAAGGGCGTTACGAAAGAAAACAAACGCTTGCCAATGCAGAGCGGTATATCACACCTGAATTAAAAGAAAAAGAAGCACTGATTCTTGAAGCAGAATCAAATATTAACGAATTGGAATATGAACTATTTACAGCTCTCAGGGAGCAAGTAAAAGGCTATATTCCTAGATTACAGCTGCTCGCAAAACAAATGAGCGAGCTTGATGCGCTTCAATGCTTTGCGACTGTCAGTGAAAAGCGCCGTTATATCCGGCCGGAATTCTCAGAGGATGACGTGGATGTCAAAGATGGCCGTCACCCTGTCGTTGAAAAAGTGCTCGATCACCAGGAATATGTACCGAATGACTGCCATATGGGAAAAGGAAGACAAACCTTACTCATCACTGGACCAAATATGTCAGGGAAGAGTACGTATATGAGACAAATGGCGCTCATCTCGATTCTTGCGCAGATTGGCTGCTTCGTTCCTGCGTCAAAGGCGACGCTTCCAATCTTCGATCAAATCTTTACACGTATTGGTGCAGCAGATGATTTGATTTCTGGTCAAAGTACTTTTATGGTAGAGATGCTCGAAGCAAAAAATGCGATGGTGCATGCTACGAAAAACAGCTTGATTTTATTTGATGAAATTGGACGCGGGACAAGCACCTATGATGGAATGGCTCTTGCGCAGGCGATCATTGAATTTGTTCATGATCATATTGGGGCTAAAACCCTATTCTCTACACATTACCATGAGCTCACGGTCCTTGAATCTCAATTAAGCGAGCTGAAAAATGTTCATGTGCGAGCTGAAGAGCATGAAGGCACGGTCGTTTTCTTACATCAAATCAAAGAAGGTGCAGCTGATAAAAGCTATGGTATTCATGTAGCGCAGCTTGCGGAATTGCCTGATACCATCATTAATAGAGCCCAGACTATTTTAACGGAGCTTGAGAGCGGATCACATGACGTGACCTCAACCGTATCTGCAGCACCAAAAGCAAAAAAGGCTGAAGAAAAACAGCAGCTATCTTTCTTTGAAGTAGAAGAAAAACCGCAGCCGAAAGCTGCGCTAAAACAGAAGGATCAAGCGGTCATAGACGAATTAAAGTCTTACAACCTAATGGATATGACGCCGCTTGAAGCGATGACAAAGCTGTATGAATTGCAAAAGAAATTATAATGTAAGGTGAGGTGAGCAGAAATGGCAAAGATTATTCAGTTATCCGATGACCTATCCAATAAAATTGCTGCAGGAGAAGTGGTCGAGCGTCCGGCTTCTGTTGTAAAGGAGCTTGTGGAAAATGCGATCGATGCAAAAAGTACAGTGATTGAAATCGATGTAGAAGAAGCAGGTCTTTCTTCTATCAGGATTATTGATAATGGTGTTGGAATCGATGCTGAAGATTGTAAGCTCGCCTTCCAGCGCCATGCAACGAGTAAAATCAAAGACGAAAATGATTTGTTTCGTGTCAGAACGCTCGGATTCAGGGGAGAGGCGCTGCCAAGTATTGCATCCGTCTCTCACCTAGAAATGAAAACAAGTACTGGCGAAGGAGCTGGGACACACTTAGCTTTGCAAGGCGGGAAGATCATTTCAGAGAAAAAAACCTCTGGCCGCCGCGGCACCGAAATTGTGGTCACCAACTTATTTTACAATACGCCAGCCCGCCTAAAATACATGAAAACCGTTCATACGGAACTTGGTAATATATCGGATGTTGTCAATCGAATTGCGCTAGCTCATCCCGAAGTATCGATCCGTTTGCGTCATCAAGGGAAAGTCCTGCTACAGACGAATGGAAACGGAGATGTGCGTCATGTACTTGCGGCCATTTACGGGACAGCTGTGGCTAAAAAAATGCTGCCGCTTCACGTACAATCACTTGATTTTGAAGTGAAAGGATATATTTCCTTACCAGAAGTGACGAGGGCATCACGGAATTATATGTCTTCTGTTGTAAACGGCCGATATGTCAAACATTTTCCGCTCGTGAAAGCGATCCATGAAGGGTATCACACGCTGCTTCCGATTGGCCGTCATCCAATTACATTTATTGAGATGAAGATGGATCCTATTCTAGTGGATGTGAACGTTCATCCTTCGAAGCTAGAAGTGAGGCTAAGTAAAGAGCAGGAACTTCATGACCTGATTAAACAAGGAATTAAGGAAGTATTTCAAAAGCAGCAGCTCATTCCAAGTGCTTCAGTACCAAAAAAAGCACCAATGCCAGCTGTGAAAAATGAGCAGCAATCCTTAACCTTCGATGCGAAACAAAGGAACTCAAGCCCAGCGGAAACACCGCTAACCTATCAGCCGGAGCTGCACGATTCGGTCGTATACGAGACAAGTTATACCGATGCATACGGAATGCCTAAACAAGAGAAGACAGAAGCATCATCACAGATATTTTATGAAGAAGCCTCATCTGAGCGCGAGCATTCAGAGGAATCCGCCGCTTCACTTGAAGATGTAGAGACGGTACTGCACGAAGAAGTGAGAGAAACGATTCCTGAAAATGAACGCGTCCCTGTGATGTATCCAATTGGACAAATGCATGGCACATATATATTGGCTCAAAATGAACGAGGTCTTTATATCATCGACCAGCATGCGGCTCAAGAACGAATCAAGTATGAGTATTATCGTGAGAAGGTGGGAGAGATCGAACAGGAAGTGCAAGAAATGCTCGTCCCCTTAACATTTCACTACTCTAAAAACGATATGCTGATCATTGAAGAGCATAAGGATATTCTAGCGAAAGTGGGGGTCTTCTTAGAGCCCTTTGGTTCAGGAAGCTACATCGTTCGGTCGCATCCGCAGTGGTTTCCAAAAGGTGAAGAGGCTGAACTGATCGAAGAGATTATCGAGCAAGTGCTTGATGAAAAACGTGTTGATATCAAGAAACTAAGAGAAGAAGCGGCGATTATGATGAGCTGCAAAGGCTCAATCAAAGCAAATCGTCATTTGCGTGATGATGAAATCAAAGCCTTATTAGATGAACTTCGTCAAACGAAGGACCCATTCACCTGTCCGCACGGCCGGCCGATCATCATTCATCACTCGACATATGAGATGGAGAAAATGTTTAAACGGGTGATGTGATATAAAAAAAGCGCTCTAATCAGAGCGCTTTTTTATTTAGCATCCGCAAGGATCTGGTGGTGTGACCACAACTGGTCGTGTATTAATATCAATCGTATCTTCTGCATAAAATGTGGAACCGATGCTGATGGCTCGATTTTCTGCACGGAACGTGTATGTACCTGCAGCAGGGAGTACTTTATGTGAAAGCTTTAATGTATATTTGGAAATTCCAAGTAAATCCAGTCTGAGCGGAATACGAACGGTTTGTCCGTTGTTCAAAATGTAGCTGTCTTTTAATGCTTTACCATTCATAATATCTTTAGTTGTTGCTTGGAAACCCTTTGGCAGAGTGAACTCAACCGCACCAAGACTTAGAACAGAATTTGGGCTGTACGTCAGCTCAATGTCAGAAAAAGACCATTCCTGCTTACTTGCTCCTGTAATTTTTGCGTAAAGTGCAGCTGGTTTTGCATTGGTTGTTGCTTTGCCGGCTTCCTCAGCAGATGCAGAAAGCGGTACTGACAGTGCCATAACCAATGTGAGCATCCCCATCATAAGAATCGTCCACGTTTTTTTCATTTTTTCCTTCCCCCTTGTTGAATATAGGTAAATAATAGATGATTACACCCATTATTTACCTATAATGTTACCATATTACCATATGGTATTAAATGGGATATTATACCCTTATTTTGTCATTCTTTAGTAATAGCGGGGAAAAAGCGCATTTGGTTGATTCATTCCGTAATAATGGCCTGGCATTTGCTGGTTTGTTGGCATCATCATATGCATATCTTGATAACCATATGGATGGTGTGGCATCATCCCATATCCACCGTAATGGCCTAGATGATGGTGATCCTTTATTGGAACATGCTTTGAAAAGGTATCATGCTGATTTGGGAACGGTGAATAAACTGAATGATGATGTTGATGGTGCGCGTTATACACATCTTTTTTGCCGCTATGATAATGGTTTGGCATATTCATATGATCATGCATGTTTGGCGCGACCATATGCTCATGATTGGCTGTATACACATTTTCAAATGTGTGATAGGGATTTTCTTGGTGATAATGATTCATTTGGCTGTTCATATCGTTCATGTATATCTCATCCTTTATGTCAGGTTGCCATATCCTATGAGACAGATCTGCTTCATGAGCCTATCCATATGAAAGAAAAAAACCGGCTTTTCAGCCGGGAAAAGGAAAAGCAGGTAAAGCGTCAAGCGTTAAATTGTGTAGCTGTGTCTTCTTCTGCGACGCTTTTTACATCTGCTGCAGACACTTTTAGGAAAATAACAGGGATCGTAGCTTCGAGAGGTATCCCAAAAATCGCTCTCAAACCATTTATCTTTTTTATGACAAAACTTTTTTTCTTGACATGGATCCTCATGGTAATGATCGTCATGCTTTTTATGGCAGTGTGAGTGGGAATGTTTGCACTTGCATTTGCACATTGTCATCCCTCCTAAATGTGACTCAATGCTAGTATATGCAAGAAAGAGTCATGAGGACTGGATGCTTCTGCTTCTTTTATAAAAAAAGGCTTTTTCTGAAAAAACTCAAATAAAAAGAATTGACTAGTGCTAAATTAACATGATAAAATATAAATTTTTATCCTCTGATGAAATGTGTTATAATGATATTGTGAATACTTTCGGAGGTGGCGGATTTGTTTCAAATAGGTGATAAAATTGTTTATCCAATGCATGGAGCCGGTGTGATTGAAGGAATGGAAGAAAAAGAGATTTTAGGTAAGACGCAGGAATATTTCCTGATTCAAATGCCGAATATGCAGATGATGGTCCCAAAAGGCAGAATCAATCAACTAGGTATACGTCCGGTAGCAGATCAAGCAACGCTGAAAGTTGTGATGAACAATTTTGCAGAAGAAACAAACGACGACACGCTTACTTGGAAGCAAAGATATGATGAAAATCTGAAAAAGCTAAAAACAGGTGCGATCGAAGATGGTGCAGACGTTGTCAAAGATCTAATGAGACGAAATCAGAAGAAAGCGTTAAATTCAAGTGAAAAGAAGATGCTTGAAGATGCAAGAGGCATGTTAGTGAGTGAGATTTCACTTGCACAGGGATTGACGCAAGATGAAGTGATGACAGCTTTAGAGAATGAATTAAGAATGTAATGATGATATACAGAGACTAGCTGTAAACTGAAGGGGACTACTTCTTTTGTTTACAGCTTTTTTGTTTGAAAAAAAGAGTAATATTGCCATTTTTGTAGGTGGTTTTAACTAAAATTGAAATGAGGTCATACGATTTAGTTTTTACGTTCACAACAAAAATTTAAAGACCTCTGAAATACCTAGATAACATTAAAAACAGGTAAGTTTTCCTGATTCATTCAATTGAGCCGGACAACCTTTGAATTTTTTAAGTCATTGATAGTAAAATATTGCGGTAAGATGACACCTAAGAGAAAAAAGGAGCGGTGAAATGAAAAGGTTACTAATATGTGGATTCATCTTTCTTATTCTGTGTACTCTTTTAATGGTGAAATGCAGCCATTCTGTGCAAGAAAAAAAAGAGCAAAAGCAGCATTATAACGAGGTAGAAAAGTATCGAAAAGAGCGAAAAAAAGGTGATCAATATGAAAGCTTTAAACAGCTCATACGACATGAAAGAGAAGGGTATGAGATAGAATTTCACGAAAAGGGCGGAAGTGATTTACTTGTATTTTCTCCTCATGGAGGTGACATTGAACCAGGAACAAGTGAAATTGTAGAAGCCTTTCAAGAAAAGTACTCTACGTATTTGTTCGAAGGTACAAAGCAAGACAATAACCGGGACCTGCATATCACGAGTACCAATTTTGATGAACCCATTTTGGTTCAAATGATTAAAACGTATCCTTTTTCAATTTCCATCCATGGCTATAAAAGTGATAAAAGACACACGCTCGTTGGCGGCACAAATGAAAAAATGCAAAGAGCAGTAGTACGAGAACTAAAAGATCGGGGATTTTCCGCAGAAATGGTACAAAAAGGCGAACGGCTTTCTGGTACAGACCCTAAAAATATAAATAATCGAAATGCGAGTGGTGAAAGCGTTCAGCTCGAAATTAGTACAGCGCAAAGAGAAGCTTTTTTTGACAATTTTGAGACGAGAAAGGGAAAGAAAAAAGCATTTAGACGCTATATTAATGCGTTAAAAGAAGTGCTCAGAGAATTCGACCCTTCTTCGTAAAAAAATTTGATGGGCAAAAGTACTCTATTTAAACTTGGTAAAAAAGATAGGAATATGCGATTTGAACATAGAATATGTAATAACTTACAATTTGCCTTAAAAACATAAATTATGTAAAATAATAGTTATCAGTTTGATATGATAGAATGGGGCTGAAGTGGATGGCACATAAAATACCATCTTCCGAAGTAGGTGTAAAAATCAATCAATGGTACACGCATATTTGCAAATTTGAAGTTGAACAGGCAAACGGCATGAAGCGCCTTGTTGAAGAAGAAATTCATGATATGGAAGAGGATCAAGATTTACTCCTATACTATTCTCTAATGGATTTTCGCCATCAAATGATGCTTCAGCACTTAGCGCCAGTCCATGCAGGGAGTGAAACGCTTCAAGCAGTGTCCTTTCCTAAAGAAATTGACGATGCAGAAGATGAGATGACGGGCTTACTCGGCTATTATTTTCATTTTTTTCATGGAATGTATGCGTTTATCCAGCGCCGCTATATCGAGGCCATTTCATATTACAAGCATGCTGAACATCAACTGATTTTAGTGACAGATGAGATTGAAAAAGCAGAATTTTACTATAAAATCGCAGAAGTTTACTATCATATGAAACAAACCTATTTCTCCATGCACTATGCTAAAAAGGCAAGAGACATCTACAAGAAACATCAGCTTTATGGAAAAAGAAGCATTCAATGTGATTTTGTCATGGCAGGTAATTGGATTGATGTTAATCAGTATCAAAAAGCGCTTCCTTATTTAGAAAAAGCGTTAAAGGTCTGTGAAGCGATGGAACAAAAAGAATGCACATCTTACTTTAAAGCGATGGCTCTTAATAACTTAGGCACTTGCCATTATAGTATGGGAACGTACCATACAGCGACTGTCTTTTTTGAACAAGCCATTTCACTTTATCAGAAAGATCAAGCATCCACGATGATCAAATCGTTGTTTTCACTTGCCCTTACTTGTTTTAAACTCGGAGATTTTCAGCGGGCGGGCGAGGCCATATCTATAGGAATGAAAGAAGCTTGTGTATTGGAAGATGAAATTTATCAGTTGAAATTCCAATTTTTGCAGGCGCTCTATATAGAGAAAGACGGCTGTGAGCAATTGAGGTCGGCCCTTTTTGGTCTGAGAAATAAAAAAATGTTTGCTGATTTAGAGGAATTAGCACTTGATGCGGCTAATTATTATAAGGAACGCGACATGTACAAGGAATCCTCCACTTTTTTTGAGATTGTGATCGAAGCGCGTACGCACATTCAAAAAGGAGATGAGATGTATGAGAACGAAGCATAACATGTCAGCTGCTCAAGTAGATGAAAGACTTCACACTTAAAAATGAGACAAACAACACCCTTTACGCAAAACGTAAAGGGCTTTTTTCTTTATTCTTTGATTGCTTTTTCTGCGTCAATTGCACCTGCTCCATAAATCATCGGGTCATCCCCAGACCACTTGCTAGTATTTTCTTTTAACAGGGTTTTGACTTCATCTGGCGTTAAATCTGGTGAATGCTCTAACAGTAGAGCGCAAATACCAGCACAAATCGGTGTTGCCATCGATGTGCCAGATAACGTTGTATAATCCTCATCGACTCTGCTTGATTTATCGAGTTTATCCAGAAAGGATCTTGGTGATCTGAGAGAAACGATGTTTACGCCTGGTGCGAGGATATCAGGCTTTGCTTCCCCATAAACAGTTGGCCCTCTGCTTGAAAACGGTGCCACGACATCGTCACTTGATTCTGGTGTATTCCGGTCATCATAGGCTCCAACCGTAATGACTTTTTGACTGACAGCAGGGCTTGCAATCGTCTGGCTGTTAGGACCAGAGTTTCCGGCAGCGACGCATACAACAATCCCTTGATCCCAAGCCGCATTGACAGCACGCACCATTGGATCGTCCTGTTCGTCATCATAACGCTGCGCAGCTCCGCCTAGCGACATACTGATAATATGAATCGGATCATCAGGGTGGTCTTCGTTGAACTGTATGCACCATTCAACCCCTTCTATAATAGTAGAAAGTGATCCAGCCCCTTGTTTATTTAACACTTTCACGCCAATTAGATTTGCTTTTGGGGCAGGTCCTTTGTATAAGCCATCTGAAGCGGCTCCATCTCCAGCGACATCTCCCGCGCAGTGAGTACCGTGGCCATTATCATCATAAGGTTTTGTTTTTTGTTTGACGAAATCCACAAAATCTCGAATTCTTCCATCTAAATCTTCATGCGGATAAATTCCTGTGTCAATGACAGCGACCGTAATGCCTTCTCCGGTTAAAGTTGTCCCGTTTCGGGTGACTTCTTCAGCATGGCTCGCTTGTGTGGCTACATCCAGCAGCGCATGAACTTTCCGGTCTAAATAAATTTTACGAATATGCTCACCGTTTGCTAATAGCTCCTCTAAAGCAGCAGGCGTTAAATCAGCAGCGCAGCAGTCGATATGTGAAAAATGCCGTTTTATATTTGTTTTTCTGCTTTTTTTCATGAACTGTTTTGTGCTTTGAATCCCTGCCTCGGCTGCACCTTCCTTAAATTCAATGATCACACGAAGCTTCTTTTTCTTCTTCAGCCTGCCTTCGAAAAAACGATGAAGAAAGCATGGCGTCCATTTAAAAGGTTTATAAAGGTGAAGAACGGTCTCTCTTAAAGGCTGATCTAGTTTACTAGCATGTGTTCTGACCATTTGCACCATAGAAAATCCAAACATGTGATGCCCTCCATTCCAGCTATCCATTCTCGTACACTCTTACGTTATGAGAATGAGAACTGCTTGGTTCGGATTCTTGTCCCTCCTTTTCTTTATATTGGCGGCTTGCTTAGTCTTTCAAAAAAAGAAAAGCGCTTACATTTTGTAAAATAATAGAAAAAGGTGGAAATCATATAGAATCTGCCGATGATAGGTGGGAGAGTTCTTCTGAGAGAACCAGTGAAACAAAGGATTTTGCAGAAAAAGGAGGGCTGTGGACAGGGTCAATGCTCATATAAATGTGATGCGTGACAGATGGAAAACATCAAATCCTTATCAAAAAAAGCCGAATTAAAGAAAACAGACTGGATAGGACTAGGTCATATTAAACATAACGTCATTTGTTTGTCATACTATTCTAACTCTGTTTTCAAAGAGGAGAGGCGTTTCTGTGTATATAAATGCAATTATCTTATTTTTGAGGAATCTCATGATCTAGAGTGTTATGATCAAACGTGAAGAGAAAATGTGGAAAAAATGATAAGAAATGATGATTCAATATAAATCATAGAAACGGCTTAGAAATCTGTTAAAGGAGAACGGGAATGAAGAAGTTTTTTGCTTTGCTTCTCCTGCTTGCGATCGGATGGGGCGTTTATTATACCATGCAAGCACAGGAACATGATGAGCCAGTGTCATCAGGTGGGGAAGACGAAAGCGGTTCAAATGATATTTATCGAAATTTTAAAGAACTTGAAGAAAACGAATCAACGAGCAGCTATAACATTACAGCCAACCCAGTGCCCGGCAGCCGCCTTCTTGTGATGTCACCTCATGGTGGGAGGATCGAAGGCGGCGTGAGCGAGATCGTCCATTTTTTTGACAACGATTTTTCGACGTATTTATTTGAAGGTCTAAGAGAGAATGCATCAGAACTTCATATTACAAGTACAAACTTTGATGAGCCAATCGGCGTCGCGCAGGCAAAAGCACATGATTACATTTTAGCAGTGCATGGATACAAAGGCGAGGAAGGAATTGACCATACTCTCGTCGGCGGAACAGATTACGACCGTGCAGAGAAAATTGTCAACTCATTAGAGCGGAACGGGTTTTCTGCTGAACTAGCTGTCGCACACGCAACCCTGAGCGGGACAAGCAATCATAATATTAATAATCTTACAAAAACAGGGCAGAGTGTGCAGCTTGAGATTAGTAGAAGTCAGCGTGAAGCTTTATTTGACAGTTTCGATTTTCGGAGGCGGTCAAGTACAAAAAACGAGACATTCTATCGTTATGTCAGGGCGATTCGGACAGTGCTGGATGAAGAATATACATAAGGGCTGTGCACATGTTAAGACAAGCAGTGGAATTCTTGTTACACTATGAACAGTGATAACAAAAGGAGAGACGGATATGGCGCGTCATCATTTTCATCTTCAGGCAAGCTGGCCCGGTCTGCGTAACGATGTGGGTACAATCGCATGTGAACAATTAAAAACAAAGATTTCGATTCCAAAGGAAATGGACGGTCCAGGTATTGGAACCAATCCAGATGAGATGCTCTTAGGTGCAGCGGCTACGTGTTATATCATTACACTTGCAGCCATGATGGAGCGAAGTCAATTAGAGAAAGAGGATTTATCGATGAGCTCTGAAGCCGTCGTAGATGTGACAAATGGTGTGTTTACTTATGAGGAAATCATTCATCGACCTGTCATCACCCTCAAAGAGTCCGCTTCCGCACATGAAATTGAGCTGGCCCGAAAGCTTGCGCATAAAGCCGAAAGCTCTTGTATGATTTCAAGAGCTGTTCAGGGGAATGTGAACATTTCCTTAGAAGAAACCATTCAAGTCGGCCGTTAAAACAAAAAAGTCATTTTCTCTTGAAATATGGAGAAAATGACTTTTTTTATGACGTCCATTCGGTTTGATCGAGTTGTGCTTTAGTTTCGTTCTTTTGCTTCTTGGACTGATTTAAGACAATCACGCCGCAGATGACAAGTGCAAGGCCGATGTAGCCTTTCGTGCTGATCGTTTCGTTAAACAGCACAAGTCCTACAAGAGCAGTGAGAGCTGTTCCAACGCCAGACCAGGTTGCATAGGCAGACGAGAGCTCGATGGTTTTAAGTGCCAAGCTCAGGAAAGTAAAGGCGCATCCAAATCCGATCAGTACCCCGATACTCGGCAGCAGCTGCGAAAAGCCTTGAGAAAGCTTCAGCATTGTACTGCCAAAAACCTCCGTCAAAATGGCTCCTGTTAAGTAGAGTATTCCTTTCATCATCTCCCACATCCTTTATGACATATTTAATAGTACGACCCCTGAGACAAGCATCGCCATGCCAATGACTGCTTTTTGGTTCAAGGTTTCTTTGAAAAAGAGCACGCCAAAAATAGCCGTGAGGACCGTACCAACTCCAGACCATGTTGCGTAAGACATGCTTAGCGGAATGATATTGAGTGTCAATGACAGCATATAAAAAGCAAGTGTATAGCCAGCCACAACAACCGCGCTAGGCTTCCAGCGCGTAAAACCATGAGATAATTTTAACATCGCGGCTCCAATGGCTTCTGAAAAAATGGCCACAGCCAAAAAAAGATATCCGAGGATCATGATCATCCCTCCTCTAATAGGTGTAAAATCCGATGAAGAAAAAGGGTTTTTATCCTCTCTTTTCAGCGGTTCAAGCTGAAATATTTCTGAAAACCAGCATGCTCTGCCATCTGCTGAAGGGAGAGCTGTCTTAATCCTTCTTATCAGGCGGTGAACTGCATCAAAATGGCTCTTTTGTGGTTTTAGACATAAAAAAAACACCTACTTTACTGAACAGTCGGTAAAGTAAATGTTAACCCATGAAAAAAGAGTGTGTCAATCGATTCATTTTATGAATGGATGTTTTCACTTAAACGTCATATTTAATACCAAGGGTATGGTCCATATGGCGGGTATGGCGGCGGATAAGGGTATCCATAGCCATATCCTGGCGCAAGCAGAGATCCAGCAAGCAGGCCTCCAGCAAAACCTCCTAAAAATGGAGGTCCAAAGAATCCAGGGCGTCCAAAGCCGAATCCAGGTCTCCCAAAGCCAAATCCGGGTCTCCCAAACCCAAATCCAGGGCGTCCAAAACCAAAAGGTCTTCTCATGTCTTCTTCTTGAATAAATGGAGGTGTATCAAAATAATTCATAATAAAAGGCTCCTTTCTCATAAAATCACTGTAACTGACATCAGTGTATTCCAGTTGCCTACAGATGTTTGGGTGGACGCCTAATATAAGGAGGAATGTTAGAAATGGGCCTGTATCCATCAGATTGGGCAAAATGTCCGCCACATGCTCATGCATATAAAGCACGTACAGATGTAACGGAGGGGCATTATCATTTAATAGAAGGTATTTCTCAGCCTGTAAATGGAAGCAGTACCGACCGGCATACTCATTTTTATCGGGGGATCACTTCCTTTGAAAGAGGGCATTTTCACAGGTACTACGGTATCACAGGGCCTGCAATTCCGAGAGTGGATGGAACACATTATCACGAGATTGAGGAAGTCACCTATTCAGCCTATCTCGATTCTGTTCCCATCCCATATGGAGGTGTCGTCTATAGTCCAGATGAGAAGCGGCCAACACATAAGCATCGTTTAAAAGGAAAAACATATGAAGTGGTTGGAAATGAACCGCTTGGCTGGTGATGGGCAGCATATAGGAGAGTAAGAAAAGTTATGCTATACTGTAGGCAGTTTTGTAAAAGTGAGTGATGTTATGAATAAAGCGAAGCAGCCAGTAATCGTGTTAGTAGGGCCGACGGCTGTCGGCAAAACCAAATTGAGCATTGATATAGCCAAAGCATTTAATGGAGAGATTATCAGCGGGGATTCTATGCAGATTTATAAAGGGATGGATATCGGAACAGCTAAAATCACTCCAGAAGAAATGAATGGCATCCCGCACCATTTAATTGATATTAAACAGCCGGACGAATCTTTTTCGACAGCTGAATTTCAGCAGCTGGTTCGTTCGAAAATCAAAGAGATTGCCGCTAGAGGGAAAACGCCAATGATTGTCGGCGGAACAGGCCTCTATATCCAATCTGTTTTATATGATTACACATTTACGGATGAGAAAAGTGATCCTGCTTTTAGAGAAGAAATGACGCTCTTTGAACAGCAGCACGGCGCGCTTTTGCTGCACGAGAAGCTAAAGGCTGTAGATCCTGATGCGGCAAACGCTATTCATCCAAATAACGTCCGCCGCGTGATCCGGGCGCTGGAAGTGATTCATACAACAGGTCAGAAAATATCGGAGATGCAAAACGGGCATCAAGAAGTTCCTCTTTATGATACAGCCTTCATTGGGCTGAAAATGGATCGAGAGGTTTTGTACGAGCGCATTCATCAAAGAATTGATATGATGATAGATGAGGGCTTAATTGAAGAAGTGAGAGCACTTTATCAATCTGGCTTGAAGGATTGCCAGTCTGTTCAAGCCATTGGTTATAAAGAGCTGTATGCCTATTTTCAAGGTGACTGCTCACTTGATGAAGCCATCGGGCAATTAAAGCAAAATTCCCGTAGATATGCGAAGCGTCAGTTCACGTGGTTCCGTAATAAAATGGCGGTCACTTGGTTTGATATGACACCGCCTTGCCACTTTTCAGACAAAAAAGAGGAAATTTTCGCATATATAGCAGGAAAGCTTGGACTTAAAGCGAAACTGTAGTTATCAGAATCAAGGAGGACGAAACATGAAACCGATTAATATTCAGGAGCAGTTTTTGAATCAGATCCGCAAAGACAATACATTTGTCACAGTATTCTTGCTGAATGGCTTTCAGCTTCGCGGTCAAGTGAAAGGGTTTGACAATTTCACGGTGCTGCTTGAAACAGAAGGGAAGCAGCAGCTTATTTATAAACACGCCATTTCTACATTTGCACCTCAAAAGAATGTAAATCTAGAATTAGAATAGGATATGTTGTATTTAAAATAGCCCCATGCCTCTGCGAATAAACCGGCCGGAACCCGCTACGTTTTTTGTCAGTGCAGAGGGGCTATTTTGCATGCAATGAAACTTTTCTGCCAATTTTCCGTATAATTCCTTATTGGATATTAGAAGGGTGAGGGGATTCATATGGAAAATGCAGAGCTTGAATTAAGAAGGATTAGAGTGAT
Organism: Bacillus sp. I-2; assembly: GCF_001974945.1. NCBI lineage: Bacteria > Bacillati > Bacillota > Bacilli > Caryophanales > Bacillaceae > Bacillus > Bacillus sp. I-2. The sequence goes on from NZ_LZRW01000011.1 coordinate 329,971, forward strand.
CCTCCTTTTGATTGGAATTGTTGTCTTGTTTGGATCGTGCGCTATCTCAAACATTGAAACGAGACAAGAAAGTTGGAATAACCATTCTCATGAAAATGCAGATGGAATTTTACCATCATCTGCTGCACTAAAAAATAATCATTTTGCAGTTGTGAAAGATGATCAAGTACATGTGTACCGGTTTGATGAAAAAGAAGGAGAGCTGACTCTCGTTACAACGAAATACATAGATGAATGGGACGACGAAGAATATGATGATGGCTCTGAGGAAGAAGAGTAAGCACGTAAATTTACAAATGAATGTGAAGCCGCTACACTATAATCATGCATCAGACATCTAGACAGAAAAGGATGAGTTCATGACACATAAAATTAAAATTAATCATTGGGAACAAACTTGTGAAGACGATTCCTGTTTCGAATATGGAACGAGTGTTTCTGTAAATGGGAAAGAATTAGTGAGAGAAGCTTCAATCGTCTCTGCGCTTGAAGCGGTGCTAAAAGAATTAGGTGTTGAAGTAGAAATTACAGAAGTGTCAGAAGATTTACAGTGCGATGCCTACAAAAAATAAAACAAAAAGTCTAGTCTACTAAGCGATTTTTTTTCGTGTTATGATAGATTTCGGTTTCAGTTGAATAGGGAGTAGAGCAGTCTATTTTTAGATCCTGTTCTGCTCTATTTATTTGAACGTACGAGTTCGGCTATGAAGGTTCGGCCGGGTTGGTTGATTTTTTTCGTTTCGAACATCTATATGTTGTGTTTTGAAAAAACATAGTATACTATATATAGTGAATAGCGAAATGATCAACAATACTAAAAACTAGGTCGTGATGGAATTGATTCAAATCGTATTTGATTCAAAAACAGGAAATGTTCAACGCTTTTTGGACAAGACCCCTTTTACAGACAAACGAAAATTGACTGGAGAAGAGTTTTTGGATACGCCGTTTATTCTCGTCACCTTTACGACAGGATTTGGACAAGTCCCTAGTACCACTCAGTCCTTTTTAGAGAAAAATGCTCACCTTTTACTAGGTGTTGCGGTGAGTGGCAACAAAGTGTGGGGAGATAATTTTGCAAAAAGCGCCGATACGATTTCTAAACAATATCAAGTTCCTATTTTGCACACCTTTGAACTAAGCGGAACAAAAAGGGATGTTGAATTGTTTACACAGGAGGTAGAAAGAATTGTCACAAAATCAGGTTCCAAAGTGGATACAATTAAATAACGAAATTATGATTCAAAAAGAAGGAAAGTTTCAGTTCGATAAGGACAAAGAAGCTGTACATAGTTATTTCGTAGATTACATTAATCAAAACACGGTCTTTTTTCATAATCTAGAAGAGAAGATTGATTACTTAATAGAAAACGACTACTATGAGGAAGAATTTTTAAGACAATATAGCATGGCAGATATTAAAGAAGTCTTTGAAGCTGCATATGCCAAAAAATTTAGATTCCCATCATTTATGAGTGCGTTTAAGTTTTACAATGACTATGCACTGAAAACAAATGATAAAAAGAAAATCCTTGAACGCTATGAAGACCGCATTTCAGTTGTTGCTCTTTTCTTTGCGGGTGGAGATAAAGAAAAAGCACTTGAGTTTGTAGAACTGATGATCAATCAAGAGTACCAGCCAAGTACACCAACCTTCTTGAACGCCGGACGTAAAAGACGCGGTGAGCTTGTGAGCTGCTTCTTGCTTGAAGTAAATGACTCACTAAACGATATTTCAAGAGCGATTGATATTTCCATGCAGCTGTCAAAATTAGGCGGCGGTGTCAGTTTGAACCTGTCAAAACTTCGTGCAAAAGGCGAAGCAATCAAAGATGTCGAAAACGCGACAAAAGGTGTTGTCGGCGTGATGAAGCTTCTTGATAATGCATTCAGATATGCAGATCAAATGGGGCAAAGACAAGGATCAGGCAGCGCCTACCTGAATATTTTCCACAGAGATATCAATGATTTTTTAGATACGAAAAAAATCTCTGCCGATGAAGATGTTCGCGTGAAAACTCTGTCCATTGGAGTCGTCATCCCGGATAAATTTATCGAGCTTGCTAGAGAAGATAAAACAGCTTATACTTTCTATCCGCATACAGTCTATAAAGAATATGGACAGCATCTTGATGAGATGGACATGGAAGAAATGTATGACGAGCTTGTAGAAAACCCGAAAGTCAAAAAAGAAAAAGTCAATCCGAGAAAGCTTCTTGAAAAATTGGCTGTTCTACGCTCAGAATCAGGCTATCCATATATCATGTTCCAAGATAATGTAAACAGAGAGCATGCCTTGAACCATATTTCACGAGTGAAATTCTCAAACCTTTGCTCAGAAGTTCTTCAGGCTTCAGAGGTTTCTTCTTACACGGACTATGATCAAGAAGATGAAATCGGTCTTGATATTTCTTGTAACCTTGGTTCGTTAAATATTATGAATGTCATGAAAAACAAATCGATTGAAAAAACGGTTAAGCTTGCAACAGATTCACTAACGCTTGTGTCTGAAACAACGGACATTCGCAATGCACCGGCTGTTCGAAAAGCGAACAAAGCGATGAAATCAATCGGACTTGGCGCGATGAATCTTCACGGGTATTTAGCTCAAAACCAAATTGCCTATGAAAGTGAAGAAGCAAGAGATTTTGCAAATACGTTCTTTATGATGGTGAACTATTATTCAATTAAACGCTCAAGTGAGCTTGCGAAAGAAAAAGGAGAAACATTCCATCGTTATGAAGGCTCTGGCTATGCAACTGGTGAGTACTTCAATAAATACGTGGAAAATGATTTCACACCAAAAACAGAAAAAGCAGCAGCACTATTTGAAGGCATGCACATTCCAACAAAAGAAGACTGGGCCGCACTCAAAGAATTTGTAGCGGAACATGGCATGTATCACAGCTATCGTTTATGTATTGCACCAACAGGTTCCATTTCTTATGTTCAATCGGCAACAGCCTCTGTGATGCCAATTATGGAACGTATCGAAGAAAGAACATATGGCAACAGCAAAACCTATTACCCAATGCCAGGTCTTTCAGCACAAAACTGGTTCTTCTATAAAGAAGCGTACGATATGGACATGTTTAAAGTGGTCGATATGATCGCAACAATTCAGCAGCACGTGGATCAAGGAATCAGCTTTACACTATTCTTAAAAGATACGATGACAACGCGTGATTTAAACCGCATCGATCTTTATGCACACCATAAAGGCATTAAGACACTTTATTATGCAAGAACGAAGGATACAGGGCAGGAAGGCTGTCTTTCTTGTGTTGTTTGATTAAAGGAGAGTTTAACGTGACAAAAATTTATGATGCAGCCAACTGGTCAAAACACGAAGACGATTTTACACAAATGTTTTACAACCAAAATGTGAAGCAGTTCTGGCTTCCAGAAGAGATTTCCTTAAACGGAGATCTCTTAACATGGAAATATTTAGGTGAAAAAGAGCGAGATACGTACATGAAGGTACTTGCTGGACTGACTTTACTTGATACAGAACAAGGAAATACAGGAATGCCGATTGTTGCTGAACATGTGGACGGCCATCAGCGTAAAGCTGTACTCAACTTTATGGCAATGATGGAAAATGCGGTGCATGCGAAATCATACTCCAATATCTTCATGACACTCGCACCAACTGAAACGATCAGTGAAGTGTTTGAATGGGTCAAGAAGAATAAATTCTTGCAAAAGAAAGCAGATATGATTGTCAGTTTATACCGTTCGATACAAAAGGACGATCCTATTTCCCTCTTTAAAGCAATGGTTGCTTCTGTTTATTTAGAAAGCTTCCTATTTTATAGTGGTTTTTACTACCCGCTTTATTTCTATGGACAAGGAAAGCTCATGCAAAGTGGTGAAATCATCAACTTAATTTTGCGTGATGAAGCGATTCACGGTGTATACGTTGGATTATTAGCACAAGAAATTTACAACAAACAAACACCTGACGTGCAAAAAGAGCTGTATGATTTCTCAATTGACCTTTTAAACGAGCTTTATGAAAATGAACTTCATTACACTGAAGATATTTATGACCAAGTCAATTTATCGCATGATGTGAAAAAGTTCATTCGTTACAATGCCAATAAAGCGTTAATGAACCTTGGATTTGCCCCTTACTTTGAAGAAGAAGAGATCAACCCTATTGTATTGAACGGACTCAATACAAAAACAAAGTCGCATGACTTTTTCTCAATGAAAGGGAACGGCTACAAAAAAGCAACAGTTGAGCCGTTAAAAGATGACGACTTCTTCTTTGGAGATGAATCATAAGGAAAGCGTAAAAGTCAAAACGCATCACTCGTTTTGGCTTTTTGCCATTTCTAACAATGTGTTACATACTGGAGGTTACCGAACATGGGAAAAATGGACGAAATTATTTTAGTTGCACCACGCGCACGCGTGTTCCAAAACGAATCACTTGCGTTTAATGGTGTGAACAGTGAAGAGAAAACAATCAGCACCATTATGAAAGAAATCGAAGAGCACTTCGAGCAAATGCGAAGAGGCGATGCAGAAGAAAATCCTGACTTCAAGCAGCCGATTCCTTATGTCGTGATTAAGCGTGAGGACGAAGTGTATGTATACGAAAGACTTCAAGGCGGGGGAGAGACTCGCTTACATCATAAGTTATCTCTTGGCTTTGGGGGGCATATGAATTTCATCGAAGGAAAAAACTTTGCTGAGATTCTAAAAGAAAATACAGATCGTGAGCTCGACGAAGAACTTTCTATTCAAGAAGAAGACAAACTTGAAATGAAAACCCTTGGTTTAATCAATGACGATGACAACAGTGTCGGCCGTGTGCACATCGGACTGTTATCAGCGCTTGAGCTATCTCCGGGTGCTCATGTGGAAGTGAAAGAAACAGATCAAATCTCAGGAAAATGGATGAAAGCAGCCGATTTGAAAAAGCCTGAATACTTTGATCGTCTTGAAACATGGTCTCAATTTGTCGTTAACATCTTAGCGTAAATGAATACACAACAAACCGGCTCAGCAGAAGACTTGAGCCGGTTTGTTTCGTTACAACAGCTTCAGCTTATTGGAAAACGAATGCGTCGTGACCAGCCTGCTTCAATCTTGCGACGAGATCATCTGCATTTTGCTTTGTACGGAAAGCCCCGGCCTGCACTCGGAACATGCCGCCGTCTAATACAACAAACGCGTCAAAGCCTTTGGATTTAAGTGTGGCTGCTAATTCATCTGCATTGGCTTTCACTTTGAAAGCTCCTGCCTGCACTTTATAAAGATTACTTGCTTTTTTTTTCAATTGAAAGGCTTCTTCTAGACCAGTCGCATGAGCGCGAGCGATGCCTTGAAGGAAGGTTGCGTTGCGGAGCTTATTAGCATCAGCTGCCGTATCGATGAAACCATTCTCTGTTAAAATAGCGGGCATAGAAGTTTCTCGAAGAACGTGGAAGTTCGCAGTTTTCTTGCCGCGGTTAGCAAAATCAACCGAGCGGACAATTTCATCATGAAGGGCATTGCGATACGTGGTGGTCGGTGCTGAAACGCCTGGATACACATAGCTTTCAAACCCTGTGCCCCCGCCAGCATTAATATGAATAGACACGAAATAGTCAGCCCCCCAGCTGTTTGCCGCATTCGTACGCTGGGACAAAGTGACGGATTGGTCAGTTGAACGACTTAAGCGGACGGAAACCCCATCATATTCACTAATCAAAATGTCTCTCAATAAAAGCGCGATTTGAAGTGTTATATTTTTCTCCAAAAGTCCATTAGCACTAGCTCCAGAATCTGTTCCTCCGTGGCCAGGATCAATAAAAATTTTCACCATCTATTCATCACCTCGTCTTTATTTTATGAGAAAATAGAAGAATTGCCTGTACAAAATGCGGAAATCATTGAGACTCTTTTCTGCATCATTTGTGATCAAAAAGCTACATTTTTCTAAGAAAAAGCAAATTGTTGGTTTGTCCGCCCAAACGGGATGAATACAATGGAAATAGCACATCATTTCCTGGGAAACCGCAGAAATCCCTACAATATTCGGTATCTCGGGTCATTTTGACAGCAAACTTGGGCTTAAGCGGGCGATTGTCACGATTACAGCTCCACCCGAATAGAATAAAGAGAGAAGAGCGAGAGGTGAATACGTTGGAGCGAGCTGTCACATATAAAAACAACGGCCAAATTAATATTATACTTAACGGACAAAAGCAAGTATTGGTTGATGCAGACTCTGAGGCTGAATATCTGGAAGCCTTGCAAAAAAATGAGGCAAAACACAGCATCTTACGGGAAATAGAGCGTGAAATGAACAGCCTTGTCGGTATGGATGAAATGAAACGAAACATAAAAGAGATTTATGCTTGGATTTTTGTTAATCAAAAGCGGCAGGAACAAGGGTTAAAGGTAGGAAAGCAGGCGCTTCATATGATGTTCAAAGGAAATCCTGGCACAGGAAAAACCACAGTTGCAAGACTTGTCGGGAAGCTTTTCTTTGAAATGAATGTGCTCTCAAAGGGTCACTTAATTGAAGCAGAACGCGGTGATCTTGTTGGAGAGTACATTGGTCATACAGCGCAAAAAACAAGGGATTTAATTAAAAAATCACTAGGTGGTATTTTGTTCATTGACGAAGCCTATTCTCTTGCACGCGGAGGAGAAAAGGATTTTGGAAAAGAGGCGATTGATACCCTTGTAAAACATATGGAGGACAAACAGCACGAATTCATTCTCATTCTTGCTGGCTACTCCAAGGAAATGGATCATTTTCTTTCTTTAAACCCCGGCCTGCAATCAAGATTTCCAATCAACATCAGCTTTCCTGATTATACAGTCGATCAGCTCATGGATATTGCTAAACGAATGATGACAGACAGAGAATATGTATTTACACAAGAAGCCGAATGGAAGCTGCGGGATTATTTAATGCACATTAAAAGTACCACAAGCCCGGCAAAATTCAGCAACGGCCGGTTTGTGCGAAACACCATTGAAAAAGCCATACGAACCCAGGCGATGAGACTGCTTCTTGTGGATCATTATGATAAAAAAGATCTGCTGACCATTAAAAGTCACGATCTTCAAATGAAAGAGGATACGCCTTCTTGAAATGGCGTATCCTTTTTATAAAGAGTCACTAAAATAAACCATCCGAATAGTGGTATACGTGTGATGTGTTTGGTATGATGGTACTACTGAAAACTTAAGTACAGAAAGGAAACAACTAACGTTGAATGAACATGAAATGACTGAAAAAGCGATCCTTGTCGGCTGCCAATTGCCGCATGTAACGGATGAACGCTTTCAATACTCAATGGAAGAATTAGCTTCCTTAACCAAAACGGCTGGCGGTGAAGCTGTCAGCGTGATGACGCAGAAGAGAAATAGACAAGACAGTGCAACGTATATCGGTAAAGGGAAAGTAGAAGAACTTGAAGTGCTTTGCGAGGAACTCGAATGTGATGTCATTATTTTTAACGACGAGCTTTCTCCAAGCCAGCTAAAAGCTTTGGCGACTGCTTTAGATGTGAAAATTATTGATCGTACGCAATTGATTTTAGATATCTTTGCAAAAAGAGCCCGTACAAGAGAGGGGAAGCTGCAAATAGAGCTTGCCCAGCTTCAGTATGCCTTGCCGAGACTAAGTGGACAAGGGATCAGCCTTTCAAGACAAGGGGGCGGAATTGGCGCAAGAGGTCCAGGTGAAACAAAACTTGAAACAGACAGACGCCATATTCGAAACCGCATTCACGAAATTAACGGGCAGTTATCTGCAGTTAAAGAACACCGCACAAGATACCGAGAGCGCCGAAAGAAAAATGGTGTGTTCCAAATTGCCATTGTCGGGTATACGAATGCCGGAAAATCAACTTTGTTTAACCAATTAACAGAAGCGGATAGTCATGAAGAGGACCTGCTGTTTGCGACACTTGATCCAATGACACGTAAGATGACATTAGAATCTGGCTACAGTGTGCTCATTTCGGATACGGTTGGCTTTATCCAAGACCTTCCGACCACACTGATTGCCGCATTTCGTTCCACCCTTGAAGAAGTGAAGGAAGCCGATTATTTGCTTCATGTCATCGACTCTTCTAATGAGGATTATGAAGGACACGAACGAACGGTTCATGAGCTTTTAGAAGAATTAGAAGCGGACCGTATTCCGATGCTGACTGTTTATAACAAGGAAGATCAAATTAGACCAGATTTCATCCCATCTTCAAAGCATCGCCACATCTTAATCAGTGCTAAGCACAAAGAAGATGTAAAAAGGTTAAAAGCGGATATTATGGCTGAGCTGAAAAAAGCCTTTTTAAAGCCATATCATGTAAAGATTCCAGCGCATGAAGGCAAGCTCATCTCCGCATTAAAATCAGAAACGCTTGTGGAATCACTAGAATTTCAAAAAGAAGCAGAGATTTATGATATCACCGGATTTAGTGGTGAGGATCAGACCATTTTAGGTCAAATCAAGAAGTATATGTTGGAAAGGAATTAAATCAAGATGTTTCACACATTAAAACACGGCAGTATTTTAGAAAAAGCAGCAGCAGAAACAGAACAAGAGATTTTACACGTGCATCAGCAAATTGATCAAAAGAGCGAACAAAATGAGTGGCGGGTGCTTGAAAGCTATCGAAAGCACAAAGTCAGTGACTCTCACTTTAATCCAACAACTGGATATGGCTACGATGATATGGGGAGAGACACATTAGAAAAGATTTATGCGGATGTCTTCGGAGGAGAAAGCGGGCTTGTGCGTCCGCAGATCATTTCCGGCACACACGCAATTTCCATTGCCTTATTTGGTGTGCTGAGACCTGGCGATGAATTGATCTATATGACGGGAAAACCATACGATACGCTAGAAGAAATTGTCGGGATTCGCGGGAAAGAAGGGACAGGCTCATTAAAAGACTTCCAGATTGACTACAAAGCCATTGATTTACGACAAGATGGATCCGTCGATTATGAGAAAGTAAAAGAGTCGATTTCCTCTAAAACAAAAGTCATCGGCATTCAGCGTTCAAAAGGCTATGCGTCAAGACCATCCTTTACTATAGAAGAAATTGAGCAAATGATTTCATTTGTGAAAGAGATGAATGAAGAAATCATTGTGTTTGTAGATAACTGTTATGGTGAATTTACTGAATTAAAAGAGCCGTGTCATGTCGGAGCTGACCTCATGGCCGGTTCACTCATTAAAAACCCAGGCGGTGGCCTTGCCAAAACAGGCGGCTACATCGTTGGAAAAGAAAAATGGGTAGAAGCTTGCTCTTATCGAATGACATCTCCAGGCATCGGCAGTGAAGCGGGTGCATCGCTGTATGCGCTCCAAGAAATGTATCAAGGCTTTTTCTTGGCGCCGCATGTTGTCGCTCAAAGCTTAAAAGGCGCAGTGTTTACGGCTCGTTTTCTTGAGAAGCTCGGATTCCAAACAAACCCAGCGTGGAATGCGAAAAGAACGGATTTGATTCAATCAGTCGAATTTGGAGATCCTAAAAAAATGATTGCGTTCTGTCAGGCAATCCAGTATGCATCTCCGATTAATAGTCACGTCACACCACATGCAAGCTATATGCCGGGCTACGAGGACGATGTCATTATGGCAGCGGGCACCTTTGTACAAGGGGCCAGTATCGAATTATCAGCCGATGGTCCGATCAGACCGCCTTATACTGCCTATGTTCAAGGCGGACTCACGTATGCCCATGTGAAAAATGCGATTTGCAGTGCTGTCGATGCCTTATTGGAACAAGGTTTTATTGAAGTACCTGCTCAATAAAAAAATCCATGTTAATATTCCTAACATCTTGTTGACACATAATATAACATGACATATAATAAATTTAAGCAAAGAGGAGGAGACAGTTGAGATGAGTGATAACATTCGCCGCTCAATGCCTTTATTCCCAATTGGGATTGTCATGCAGCTAACAGAATTATCTGCAAGACAAATTCGCTATTATGAGGAAAATGGTTTAGTATTTCCAGCAAGAAGTGATGGAAATCGCCGATTATTTTCTTTTCATGATGTTGATAAATTACTAGAAATTAAAAACCTCATCGAACAAGGTGTAAACATGGCGGGAATCAAAAAGCTTTTTGCCAAAGCTGAGGCAGAAAATCCATCGTCTGATACAAAGACGGATGAAAAAGCTACAGCTAAGCACAACTTGACAGATGATGAACTCAGGAAGCTACTGAAGAAGGAACTCATTCAGGCTGGACGTTTCCAACAAGGAACGACCTTTAGGCAGGGGGATATGTCAAGGTTCTTCCGTTAACCAATTAGCAAAAGCATTGCTATACACATTTTACCTTTTGTAGGGGAGGAGTTTTACGAAATGGCAAAGTACACAAGAGAAGATATCGTAAAATTAGTAAATGAGGAAAACGTAAAGTACATCCGTCTGCAATTTACAGACATTCTCGGAACGATTAAAAATGTTGAGATTCCTGTGAGCCAGTTAGAAAAAGCTCTCGATAACAAATGTATGTTTGACGGTTCATCTATTGAAGGATTCGTACGTATCGAAGAATCAGATATGTACCTATACCCAGATCTAAACACATTTGTTATTTTCCCTTGGACAGCAGAAAAAGGTAAAGTTGCACGCTTTATTTGTGACATTTATAAGCCAGACGGGACACCATTTGATGGAGACCCGCGTAACAACTTAAAGCGTATCTTAAAGGAAATGGAAGAACTAGGATTTAGTGATTTCAACCTTGGACCTGAGCCAGAATTCTTCTTATTTAAATTAGATGAAAAAGGCGAGCCAACGCTTGAACTAAACGATAAAGGCGGATACTTTGACCTTGCACCAACAGATCTAGGCGAAAACTGCCGCCGTGATATCGTGCTAGAGCTTGAAGAAATGGGCTTTGAAATTGAAGCATCTCACCACGAAGTAGCACCTGGACAGCATGAAATTGATTTCAAATATGCAGGCGCGATCCGTTCTTGTGATGACATTCAAACATTCAAACTCGTTGTCAAAACCATTGCGAGAAAGCATGGTCTTCATGCGACATTCATGCCAAAACCATTGTTCGGTGTAAACGGATCTGGTATGCACTGTAACCTATCATTATTCAAAAATGGTAAAAACGCATTCTTTGATGAAAAAGCAGATTTACAATTAAGCGAGACTGCTAGACACTTTATCGCAGGTATCGTCAAGCACGCAACAAGCTTTACAGCGGTCACAAACCCAACGGTAAACTCTTACAAGCGTCTTGTACCTGGCTATGAAGCACCTTGCTATGTGGCATGGAGTGCACAAAACCGCAGCCCGTTGATCCGTATCCCGGCATCACGCGGCATCAGCACACGTGTAGAAGTGCGCAGCGTAGACCCATCTGCAAACCCATACCTTGCACTAAGCGTATTACTTGCAGCAGGTCTTGACGGAATCAAAAACAAACTAGAAGCACCAGCACCAATCGACAGAAACATCTATGTCATGGACAAAGAAGAGCGTCTTGAAAACGGCATCTCTGACCTTCCTGCAACACTTGCAGAAGCACTCGAGCTGCTGAAATCAAACGAAGTCATGATCAACGCACTAGGCGATCACCTATTCGAGCACTTCATCGAATCAAAAGAAATTGAATGGGATATGTTCCGCACCCAAGTACACCCATGGGAACGCGATCAGTATATGTCTCAGTATTAATAAATAAACGTTGATTTAAAAGGGTTTATAAAAAGAATTTGGTGGTCAAATTTATAGTGACCACAACCATTAAATGGTTTGACCACTTTTTGACCACCAAATTCAACAAAAAATTTCAACTCAGAATTGAGTTGATGTAATTCTCGAAACTGTCCACAGATTTATTTTCGAGTTTTTCACTTATATGAGCGTATACGTCAGAAGTTATGCTTATGTTTTTATGTCCCAATCTTTCTTGGATGAACTTCATACTTTGGCCAGCTTCCAACAGAAGAACGGCGTGAGTATGTCTTAGTCCATGGATTGGGATATTTTCAATTTCAGCCTTTTTTAATATTCTTTTTAGAGCATTGAAGAGGGAGGACTTTGGTAAGGGATCTCCTTTTTCTCTGCAGAAAACAAGATCTAGATCATGATCGTATATTTCATTAAAGACCATTTTGTTATCGTTGATCCACTTCATATGAGCATGAAGTTCCTTTGCAAAAGATTCAGTAATCTTGATTGTTCGTTCTGAGTGATATGTTTTTGTGTTTCCGAATACTTCTTCACCAGGGTCTCTTTGGAAGTCTAGTGATTTGTTTATGGCTATTGTCCGATTTTTTAGATCAATATCTTTTCGTTGAAGAGCAGCAGCTTCACCTTTTCTCATTCCAGTTTCAATCAAAGTCTTAAAATAAATGTAATAGATATAGTTGTCCTGACGAGCTGTTTTTAAGAACTTTCCAATGTCCTCAGAGTTGATATATTCCAAACTGTGTTTGGATTTGGATCGATCTTTTTTGGGCAATACAACTCCATCGCATGGGTTTGATGAAATTTTTTTGAGTGGTCTAACAGCCATCGATAAAGCGTGATACATTGTACCGTGTATGATCTCGATAGTTCTTGTGCTGTATTTACCTGATTCCTCAAGAGTATTTATGAATTTTTGGTATCTCATTGGTGTTATGTCTTTTAGCTTAATCTCTTTGAAGTAGGGGAGGATTTTATTCTCAATATTTCTTTTGTGAATGTTAAACGTGTTTTTTGCAACCTTTCCTTTTTTATAAACTTCTAACCATTCAATAAGAAAATGTTTTAAAGATGTTTCTCCACCACCAACCTCTATATCACTTCTAAGTAATTCCTCATGTTTTGAAGCAGCAATTTGTGCTTCTTTTTTTGTACTAAATCCACCTTTAGAAAGCTCTGTTACTTCTTGTGTTACAGGATCCTTATATTTAATTCTATACTGCCATGTCGTACCTCTTTTACGGAAACTTGCCAATAAAATGCCACCTTTCGATTTTAATTATGAGAGAGAGCCCTGAATGAACTCTCTTATGTAATTTACTATAATAAATTCGCTAGTAATGAGATCAATTGGTTAGAATATGTCATCTATTCACCTCCTTTTAAAACATTAAATTTAGATCCAAATATCATCTGATGTATCTAAAGAACGAATTTTTTCTCTTAAGCGTGGTTTGCCAAAAGCAATCATTTCTTCGTTAATTCGATTTTCCTCTTCGATTAAAGTGTTGAGGACTCTCAATAATGCTTTCTCATCTAAATTGTATGGACTGATGTCTTTAAAGAAATGAGCAAAGAATAAAAAGAACTCTTTTTTGCTTTTCATGGCCTCGGTACAATTGTATAAACCCTCAGCGATATTAAATCCGTAGTAGCCCAAATCCAAAGCTGATTTTAAGTTGTCGGATATACGATCTATTTTATCTACGACAATTTCTTCATGGCTTTTTTGTTCTTCTATATAGTCTAAAACTTTCTGAGGCACATAGTCAGGATTATTTTGAGCCTCTTGATTTTCCTCTTCGATTTTTTTTTCTTGTTCTTCTTCCCAATGCATTTCAATTTCTTCTTCTAAAGAAGGGCTGATATTGAAATGTTTTAGCGCTGGTTTAATTTCTTCTTCGGGTAGACCTAGAATACGAAACATTTTTCGCATAGTTATATAATCTGGCTTTTTGTTGTATCCGTTTTCTATCTGACTTACATAAGATCTGTTTTTTCCTAAAGTTCTAGATAATTCAGAAGAGCTTATATTGAGATATGCTCTTTTAACTTTTAAGAACTGACCTAAATTATCTCGGAATTCGGAAAAATGATTACTACTTTTCAAATTTCTCACCTCAATATCGAATTATACATCATGAATCAAATATAATCAAACGCATCATAAAAAATAAAAAATGTGAAATATGTTGATTCATATGATGCAATGATTTATAATTGATTTATGATAATCGTTAAGAATCAACTCACGTTCTTTGACAACTGAATAACCCACAATTATAAATTTACATCTAATTGGAAGCGAGGTGATTTATAATGAGAGATATGCAAAACTTCTCATCTTGGCAACTAGCGCAAAACATAATGATGCATGAGTTCATAGCACAGAATGAAGATATATTAGACCGATTTCCATTATGGCTTCAACACAACAGGCATATCAGAGAATTTGACTTGCTCCCAAAGAGTGAAATCAACAAGATGATCAAGCTATTTGATCCTGCAGCTGATGTTGAGATAGATAGAACATTGCAATTCATATAGAGATAAATAGGGGGATATTGGATTGAGCAAATTAAAAGCATTCATCAAAAGCAAGTGTGAAGACGATTCTTCAATGGCTATGAAATTGGCAAAGATAGCAGGATATACAGATAGAAGTGGTTTTTACCGATTTCTGAACGAACCTAGTAAGGAAACATCTGATATTCAAAGCATCATAGATATTGTTAAAGAAATTGATCCAGGCAGAGAAATGGAAATGATGAGTGAATACATACCAACGCTCGATCCAGGAAAGCAATGCTCAAGACAAGCGTTAGAATACTTTTCTGTTAACGCTGAAATTGAAAAGCTTGATACTCACATCGAGAATATCCTTAACAACACAGCTAACATTAAAAGTCTAGAGTGGGCTAAGACTTACAAAGCACAAAGGGATGCTGAAAAAGGTCTTGTAAATTCTGAAGATTTGGTCAGGTTACTAGGGAGTTTCAAATTAAAAACAGACGAGATGAAAGTTTACAGTCGAATCATTCCGATGTATTTCGCATTATGGAATAACCAATTTAACAGACTTGATTCGTTGTCAGAAGACGTTGTGATTGAAAGTTTAGAAGAGTCATATGTTAAGCAATCGTTCCACAGCCGATTGATGTTACTCTTAGCTAACTGTTCACTAAGGCAGAATAAGCTGGAAAGAGTGCGCTATTATTCAAGCTATGGGATACTCAACTCCAATGTAAGAAGAATTACAGCCTATTCGTATTTAGCGCAAGGTAACTCTCAAATGTTTACAGACTACGATTCAAGTAAAAAATGTTTTCTCTTTGCATTAGAACATTCAACTGAGAACAGAGAGAGATCAATCCAAGCTTTAAGAAGTTTGTGCTTCCTTGAAAATTTATGGGGAAAAGAAAACAAATGGTTACATCATGACTCAGAGGAAATTAGTGACCGACAAGAGGTTGCTCACAGCTACATTCGCAAAGGTGAAATGTCAATTGCTAAATCAATTCTAGAAGCCCTAGAAGCCGAGGAACACGATGACAACCAGTTAGGTATGCATATGTATCTAAAAGGGCTTGCGTACGGCTCAGACGGATATTTCTATAAGTCTATTAAGCACTTTAAGTTAAGTGGGGATAAATTCTCTGCTAACTTGCCACTACTTGAACTTGAAAAGTTAGGCACAGATAAACTCATTCTTGAAGTATTGGCAGTTTAAGATGAATTAATCGCTTGAAGGGAGGTGAAAAAATGAAAAAAGTATTCGCACTTACTATTGTAGCAGCTGCAATTTTCTTTGGAGGTGTAGTTGCAGGTACACAAATTGATACGGCTTCTGATTTCAACACAGCGGGATTTGGGCATGGTGCTTAATTAAATGCTTTACATATTAGAAAGGTGGGGAGATTGAATCTCTGCCTTTTTGATATATCAAGAAATGATCTAAAAAGGAGAAATTGAAATGATTTTAAATCTAACTTGTACGTGTGGAAACGAAGCAGAGTTTAATAAGGAACGATTTTTACATAGTGAAATTTCTGATTATGACTTTGGTCACCACGAGATACACCTGTCATTCGATTCCGAGATTTACGGTACTGATGAAATAGGCGGAGAGCATTTCGCAGTTAGTGACCTTTATGTGAATGATGAAAGTTTGGTCTTAACTTGTAACCGATGCAATTCATCTTTAACTATCAAGAAATCTTAATAAAGGAAGGAGGAAGCGATTGGGTAAATTCAGAAGCATGGCTATCTCAAGCATGGCAGAGGATCTTGGGTTTACAACTGAGTTAAAAAACAACGGCACATATTATAACCCAGAATTGAATGCGCTGCTGATCACTAATGGATTTGTAGCTGATTTAGTGAAATTAAACTATTTCGAGTCAGCGATCATCAAAATGCCTTATAGGATGAATAAAGGTGTGTGTAAAAAAATCCTCTACAGAGAGTCAACGACCAATCTAAGAAAAGACATAGGTGTAATGATCAGAAGTATGAACTCATTCACTTCTGATGGATATCACAGAATGAACATAATTAAATGGAATGAAGAAGGCGATTCATTAATCGTTGCAAGTGAATACTGTCCTGAAGCGACAATACATATTGATTTAATTGAAAGTAGCAAGTTGAAATACATAAGGGAATTAGAAGTGGGTAAAACAACTCTTTTATGCAAATTAGATTGTGATGAAGAAAGGAGAGTTGTTGTCCTGCATGCAAAATAATAACCACTATTACACTGATCAAGTATTTGAGGACGAGAAGGACGCTGAATACAGTTCCTTCAAAACAATCAATATGCTCTTGAAATTGGTTTGGGCAACACCAACAAAGCGTTAAAACACTTTGAGAATCAAATAGCAATGCTTACGGATTTTATAGCGGAGTTAGGGTTAGATGAGAAATACATAAAGTACATGTACGAAATTGCAACAGATGAACATAGCGATAGCAACTGCAGAGAGACAGCGAGATATTACATAGATATTATTACTGAAAAGCATGGGAGCGATAATTATAAAAATTGAAATTTTAAAACCAGGAAAACAATTCAAAAATTATAAAGTTATGTGCCAAGAATTAGGCATCGAAGTGAAAAAATCATCGGATACGAAGAAAGCTCAGTTTAGAGAGTTGGAAAGGTACTGTACATATAACAAAGTTGGACATCTAATTACCATTGATCAAGTTTATGAAACTCCACTTGAAAAGAGGAAGCGGAAAGGGAATAACACTGTTTATGGCGACATCATGCAAATTTTAATTCTTGATCTGTTAGCTCAGAAAAGGAATAGTGGAAACCTGATAATCAGCAAAAGTAAATTTCTAAGGGAACTCAATCTGGTGAATCTAAACTACAGTCATTGTTTTAAAAGGAAAAAAGCTTTATCTATATTTTGCAAAGTAGATAGGCAGGTGGTAAGTGACTTTTACTATACTACAAATGACTCTTTTAAAAGAGCGATTGAGTTGGCTTTAAAAACCCTTCAAAATAAAAGGCTGATTATTTGTAATACTGTAACAAAGGTAAGTAAAAATGGGATGCATAGTTTAGCTTCGCCGGACGAAAAGCGTCTAATTTTATTTTCTGAGAGAAGCACGATGCTATCGCTCGGTTATACAAACCTCAAAAATCTTAGAATCTCAAAAGACTGGAAGGAGTTTTGTAAAAAGTCAAAAAAACTCTTAAAAGAACTTGGAGGTATTGATTTTTATTATTCTGCATATGAAATCACACCGAATGATAAATACTTGAAAGAAGAGTCTGATAAATTATTGGATTTTCTGTTGAACAAATTAGACAGGCAACGACATCAAAATGAGCTTAATAAAAAAGCTTGTAAAAAATTAGCTGTCAATGGTTCTAAAAGACACGAAACTGAAAGTGAATTGCCACAACAAAAGGAATTTAGACTTGAACAGTCATATTCTGAGGATATTAAGAAATTAATAGATATTGTGATTAAAGATAATGCAAAGATTATCTCACAAGAGATTTTGGAACTTGAAGAAATTAATGAGTTGGATTTTGAGATTGAATACAGCTTGCCTGACGGACTATAAAATTGACGGTTTAGACTTCCTATAGAAATATAAGAGCAAAACGTTTCAATCCGTTATTTTTTCCAATGTACATATTAGAGAAAAACATTCTTTAAAAGGAAAAACAAAATCCCAATCACAGTCTGAAGGGGGTATGGGGGATGGTTGGCTGCACGATAGATAATTTGGAACGCAGTGGAAAATTGTCTGTCTAAAGCATCCCCCATGTATTATATAAACACTCACATGCAAAAGAGCAGTTGCACAAAGCAAGCTTTGTACACCTTCTCATCATGATTAACAAGTTAATCATTCTTCGTGATAGAAATAACAATTTGGAGGAGATTCATTGAAATCAAACTTATCAAAGCAAGTATACATTTACTCATTAGACACATCAGCATTTTTTACACCAGAGGAACAGGTCATCAATAATGAAAATCTTAGCTTGACTTACTTCGTTGAATTTTTGAAAGAAGTCAAAAGTAGTAATGCTAGTCTAAGGGTAATGGATACAATTGAACTAACGGAGAAGCAAAAAGGAGAAATGAAAAAACATCGGCCTGCCAAAAAAATAATTACTGATTATGTTGATTCCTTGAAGATAGTTGCCAAAAAGGATCTGGAAGGTTCAGAAGAAAAGCAGCTGAAGAATATAGAAGTGTTGCAGGATGAAGGTCTTACTAGAAGAAAGATTGTTAAATTATGTGGGATTGCTAATCTTATTAAAAACCAAAATAAGAAGAAAATGAAAAAATTAATGGCTGACTTTAAAAAAACAAGGGAACTCAATCTCGATGCAATCAGATACAAGAACACTGGAGATATCAATATTAACAAGGTTATTGGTGTTTTTGAATCAACCTTAACTAGAACATTAGGAATTGAAACAGAAAACGAACAACCTTCAGATGAAATTATTATTGTTGAAAGTTTTTATGAAGAAGTCTTCGGCAGTCTGATCAAAAAAGGATTTAAGTTCAATAAAAAGCAGTACGACTATTATGCCTCATCTGCTGGACAGATTCGTGATAAGAAAGGTGTTTTCATCAAGAGGTCATCGCTCAATAAGCACAAAACAACCTTAATGTGCGGACTCGATGAAAAGTTGATCAACTCTAAAGGCGGCATGAATATCAATAAATGGAATGCTTATCTTGCCCTAAGCAATAGTGCTAGTTCCGTTTGGGAAGGCTTCAATATTGATAAAGCTATAGTTGTTCCAGATTTCGAGAATGAAATTGAAGGAAGCTTTGACTATATTGATCGTAATACATATGAAATAACTCGGAAGAAGATGACTATTCCAGTCGATCAGACTGATGGCTGCGGAATGATATTGCCAACTGTTGCAGATAAACCATTTCAATTCAGAGCACCATTTATGAAGGGGATGCTAGTACCTTTCGATTTCAAACAGTTTGCAAAAGAGCATGGTAAATCAATTATAAAAGACATTGATGGTCGTGAATGGGATGTGCTGGTAGACGATATTCACATGATCCTTACAAGGTCTCAATTTAAAATGTGGAGCTATTATGGCAACGAAAGTGAAAGTAAGTGGGATCACTACAAACGCTGTTTCAAGGAATATAATTGTGAAGCATCCAAACTAAATGAGGAAGAGGAAAATTTAAAGACAAGTAAGCTTAACTATCAAATGCTTCAAACATTAACGGACATCACAGACAGCGAAATGACAAGATTAACAAAACTTACGATTAATGAGATCAAAACACTTTATCAGAGCACTGATGCCATGTTAGATGTTATGGGAGCCGTTGAAGAAAATGAGAAAAGAAGCAATCTCCAGGAAGCTCTGTTTGTATATCCTGGCTTATTAAAAGATAATCATGTGAAAGAAACGATCAAAGAAATTAAAGCGAGGATGATTAAGGAAGCTAAAGCAGGAAAAATAAAGTTAAAAGGATCACATCATACTTTCTTAATACCCGACCTGTACGCAGCTTGTGAATTTTGGTTCAATGGTGAGGAAAATCCAAACGGATTAATTGAAGATGGAGAGGTTAGCTGTAAATTATATGAAGACAGCTTAGAAATTGACGTGCTTCGCTCTCCTCACCTTTATAGAGAGCATGGCATCAGATCCAATGTGATAAACGAAAAAACGAAGAAATGGTTCATCACAAAAGGAATCTATACATCAAACAAAGACTCTCTATTTAGGTTATTGCAATTTGATTTTGATGGTGATAAGGCTCTTGTTGTAAGCGATAAGGAATTTGTCAGTATTGCTAAAAGAAATATGAAGGTTGGCCAACATGATGAAATTCTTCCTCTTTATTATGAAATGGAATCTGCCCAGAAAGATATCATTGAAAATGGCAAAATATATGACAATCTGAGAAGTTCTTTCAAGGTCAACATCGGAGAGTTTTCTAATAACATATCAAAAGTTTGGAATAGCAAAGATGTAAACCTTGATGTAATCAAATGGTTAACGATGGAGAACAACTTTGGAATAGACTACGCAAAAACGCTATACCAGCCAACGAGGGCTACACATGCTAGTAATGAGATTGAAAAGTTCTTGAAAGTTGAAGAAGGTGATAAAACAAGAAAGCGAAAGCTGCCATACTTCTTCAAATATGCGAAAGACAAGGACGAGAAAAACGTTGAAATGCCTAATGGTTCTATGACTGTTGATAAGATAGATATAATTATGCCGACTGCAAGAGAAACGAAAAGAAGTTTTGATAAGGCGATGAATACATTAGAGTTAAATTACAGACTGTTCTTGAGTCCGAAATTACATAAGAAAAAAACATTAACAAAAGAAAATATTGATAAATTAGACCAACTCCTTAAAGAGTATAAAGAATTATACAAAGCGAAATATTATGAGAGTTTAAGCGCACCTGATCGTAGCCCTAGATTGCTAGAAAGGATTAGAAGATTAAACGAATGTGTAATGCGTGAATTGAAGATAAATCATGGGGATTCAGATTTATTAAAGATGGTTGAAGTGATCAAAGTGTACAAAATGATGGATACGAATAAATACAGGTTAAGCAATCAAGAGAAAAAGGAAGAAAAGAGATCTGATAAAAAATGGTTTGTGTATAAGGTATTCACTAACGAACTATTGAATCTAAATGTGACAAAAACTGAAGTGCTTGATATCTTAGTTGAATATCTATTCTTCATTAAGAAGACAAAATTCAAGGATACATTATGGGGATGCTTTGGAAATGATCTCCTGTGGAATCTGAAGACAAATTTAAATGTGATTGCTGAATGTAAAAACCATCATTGTGAAAACAAGTTGAGAGATCTGAATGCCAGAAGACATTACTTATGTGAGGATTGTTATAAAGATCATCGGAAACAGTTGGATGCGGATAGAAAAGCGATTGCGAGAAAAAACAGAAAAATGTCCGCTTGAATTTGATAACTGATTAATGGATACACGAAGAACCCTTGATGCAACAAGGGTTTTTTATGTTCATATGAATTTCTATAACCGTATACTAGGGAATAAATAATTTCCCATTTAAAACATAACATAAAAATGAATGATAACGCAATGATTAAATAAATCTTGCGAAAGGAGTCGGGACTAGAATAAATGAATATCGAACGATTTGAATTAAGACAAGCTATGCAAAAAAGAAGAATAACCCAAGTGGAAGCAGCCAAGCATTGCGGTTGTACCCAGTCTCATTTAAGTAAATACTTCACTTTCGAGTGCGAAATTTCAAAAGAAAAATTAAATCGACTTGTCGAATTTGTTTATTCTCGCCCTGAACTCGTATGGAAGAAAAAGTAGCAATTTTTTTGGTCGTCACTACAATACCGTTTGTTGCGGAAACAGCGAATAAGGGTTGTACCTAGCAATTTCAGCGACCTTACCAAAAACAAATGAATTTGCGTTCACGTTTTGTAGTTTTGTAATCATTTCATTTCGCCTCCAGAAAAACGAATGATTAGGTGAGGTTTGTAAGCTACAGCCCACTGCCCCCGAAAGTTACAAACATTTTTATTTCTCCTTTTTGTATGAGTGTTGGGGCGCTATATGCGCTCCTGTATTCGTACAACTAAAAAAATTCAAACGATAATATTTCATATAAATGGATGGTGTAAGCCATGTTTAAACCAAAATGGGGAAACCCAAATCCCAATACAGATTTTCAAAAAATCTATAGCAAAATTGATCCAGCCTTACTGGAACGAGTTGAACAGAATATAAAGAAAGAGATTTCTATGACAAGTTTAGTCCCTCATTGGATAAAGGAGGTGACACGTTTAAATGAGTAACATTGAGAAAAACTTTTTGGATATTTACAGACTGATTTCATCTAATGAAAAGAATAATAGGTTCTTATTCTATAAAGAATCCCCATTATCTTCAGATCATCCAGATGTAACAAATGATGATCAAATCCCCTTGTTAATCTACAGATCACCCAAAATAGATGATCTGGAACATGAAAAACCGATTGCTAGAATGTGTATGTATTTAGCGAACGGTACTCCCACAAATAACTTACAAATTCAATCCCAAGATATCATGATTGACATCTATACCAGTATTGATGAAGTGGAACAAATTGAATTAAGAAACTTAAAGATTCAAGACAATCTTGCGCAGCTGCTTTTTGAAAGCAGGGTAACTGGCTTCGGAAAAATTGTGAATTATAAGCGAATGCTAATTCCTAATTCCCCAAATGGATATATCGGTTATAAGCTTATTTTCACTTTTGGTACAAGTAAATGAAATCAAATGATTTTATGCAGCTTTTCGGCACTGGGCAGCCTGTAAAAACACCTATAGGCGATTGTCACTTCATCAAGATTAAAGAGTATGTTGATTTCTCAAGTGATCTTCAATTGATGGCAGACAACAAAGATAAAATAGCTGAATCTATGCGACAGGTCTTGAAAGATAAACTTGATGCCCAGAACATTGAAGAGATGGTCAGTGGTCGTAATTTATTTCAACTAATTTTGATGCATCCACTGTATTTTGAAGCTTATCAATCTATATTTATCAAGATTTTCAATGATAAAGAGATTATGTCAAAGGTATCGGATGAAAACTTCTTAGAATTGAGAAGTCTTGTTTTAAAAATGCATTTAATCAATGAGGACAAGAAATCACCAAATTCAGAGATAGAAGAGCTTAATCAGATTTCAAAGGAATTAAAATCAAGTGATAGCGGTGCTGATTTATCAGACATGATTAGTGCGGTTGTAGCAACGACAGGTATAGACTATTCCGCTATTAATGAGTGGACACTTTACCAGCTTTACCTTACATATCACCGCATACAAAAAAAAGTAAATCATGATGCGTCTGTTATTTTTGCTACTGTCAGTTCAGAAGTGAAGATTGATAGATGGGACGATCATATTGATTTATACGCTGAGGAGAAACACCACTTGTCACACAAAGATTCAGAATCAATCAAAAATTTATTAGGCTGATAAAATCAGTCTTTTTATTATTTAAGGAGTTGTTTAATTAGAAATGGCAAAGCAGACAGTTATCCACGAGGTCGCTAAGGTGACAATGAAACAAATTAGTACAAGGAAAGTGATTGGTTCAGCAGTAACACAATTAACTTCCCTTGCTCAACAAGTCCAGCAGGATTTTTTAAAAGGTGGCTGGGGAAACAAAGATTTATATGTTATCAACTCAAGCAAAGAAGTCTCAGGTAACATTAGGAACGCTTTCTTCGACCTTGATTTCATGGCAATGCAGCAAGGAGTTTCCATTGAGAACGAATCTATTTCAGTTTACGAAGATGAAGTTCTAACAGTTGATGATTCAAACGGTGTTACTTTGACGAAAACACCTGTGGAAGATTCAGAAGTTACATTCACAAATAAAGCCAATGGGGAGGTTTATCAGACTGCTGTTTCTGGAATGAGTTACACACTTTCAAACACTTTTGCTAAAAAAGGTGAACAAATTACAGTTCATTACTTAATTGAAGTTGATGCTGAAACTGTTGAAATCAATGGTAATAAATTCTCGGAGAACTATTACCTAGAACTTCATACGCTTGAGTATGATCCAATCACTAACAAAACTTATAGTGATCTTTATATCCAGTTGCCTAAAGTTAACTTCTCAGGAGAGTTTGATATGTCTTTGGAAGCTGGACAACCATTTACTCCAGAATTGGGGTATAGAGCTCTTGCAGATGACAATGGAAAGATCGGACGTTTTGCAAGAGTTAAGCGTAATGAAGATGGCTCAAAAGGAGCAGCGCCTTCAACACCTGGCAATACAACGCCTGATGATAGTGGAGATTTAGGAGATTAATTTATTTGGGTGTGTGATAAATAATTGCACACCCCTTTATATATTCACACAAAAAGGAGAATGAAAAATGACAACAAAAGCAGTGAATTTAACGACATTGGGTGAACTCACCAAGAAATATGATGAGAAAAAGAAGGTTCAATTGAATGAAGAGTTCCATCTTTATATTTATCCAGAGTTTGCGCCCAGTAAAATTGCGGAAGTGTTAAAAGAGTTAAATACCGATTACTTCAATGGAGATAAAAAAGGTTTGAAGATTGATGAAATTGCTATGACAGATTGGTTGTATTTCTTAATCATCAAAAAATTTACAAACCTTAAAATCCCAAACAGCCTGAAATCTAAAATGAGTGCGTATATCAACTTAGTCGATAGTGGATTGATGGGACAGATTATGATGTCATTTCCTGAAGAAAGCATTCAGAAGGTGCTAGATCATATCAAGAGTGTCGAGGATGCTGTAGATCAGCTTGTTGACAGTGATTTGGCTAATAAGACGGAGCAAGTTATTAAAGCGTTAGATGAGCTGTAAGACGACAGTGGAATTAAAATTAGAGAGGATGATTTAATAATGTTTAAAAAGATCAAAAATAAAAAAACAATTCTTATGGATTGTGATAAATGTTTAGTAGAGCGATGTAGTACACCAGAAGGAATCTTGGAGACATTATCTCATCTATGTCGCATTTTAGGTGGAAAATATACGTTCCAACGGTGTGATTCCTGTAAAGAAAACAACGAGCAATTAGTTGATATCGATGGATTCAAAAGAGTTACCAAAGAAATGCTAGATCATATTGCCAAGCTAGAGTTTGAGAATGATCAATTGGCCAATCATAGATTAGACCCATTTTATGAACCAAGTGAAGAAGTAAAAGAAACAGTTGATCACATTGTTGAGGAATATAAAGATGAGATTGGAGAAATAATTTCGTTTAAAGTAAATAAAATGAACTCAAAAAATATAACATCTGTTACCGATTATTGTGGTAACAGATATTATAAAAGCACCTTATAATCCTCTAGGAGCGATCTTCTTTAAGTAATGTTACAAACTGAGTAATAGTTTCATAGAACTTTGGCACAAAACTTTCACTTAAAGTAAAGGAAAAAGTGTATTGATCAATTTTATGTTCCACTTCAAGTCCAGCGAGCTGTTTAACATTAGCATCTTCTTTACGAGTAATCAAAGATTGATTGTGTGCAAGAGAATTTCTAACCTTTCCATAGATCATAATTGTATTCCAAATCTCATTTTTAAAGGGTTCTTTAATAGAACACATTTTAGTTAAATAAATCTTTGTTCTTTCGAGACCATTGCCACTAATTAATTTATAACCAATGGGAAGTTTCATTTCTTCTTTTAATGCTTCACATTTAATATTCATATATCTTTCAAATAAAAAATAAATTTCAAGAAAAACAGTTCTTCTAATCATTTGAGGATGATTGTTTATGTAATGATGTAGCTGGTTATTGTACTTGTCAAAATTGTTTTCAGCTTCTTCATTAGTGTTTATGCTTAGAATTTTAATTACTTGTTTGAGTTTTTCTTCATAAGAGTTCTTTGATTGTTCTACATAGGATTCCATTTCATTATAATATTCTATTGCAGGTGCTAACTCAAAATTTATAAATACAAGGTCTTCTAAACTTTCTTTAAACTGAGTTGACAAAATAATCATCCTATACTAGTTAATAGGGGAATTATAATCAATAAACAAAAAAATGTAAATATAAAGGAGTGTAAAGTAAAATATGTTAGATGAAAGAAAGATTAAATCGATCTCATTATTAGCTGAAGGAAGGAAGACAATGCAAGCTATTGCTGATGAAATTGGAGTCAGTCGTAATGCATTATACTTGTGGAGAAAAGATAAAGAATACTCACTGGAGCTGGACAATGAGATACAAAACTTCAAACTTTTAGCACAGCAAGAAAGAAGCGCAAGAGCTAAAAATTGGTTTAAAAAATTGGAGAATATCGGCATGGATGATAGTCAAAAGACTAAGGATCAGCTAGACGCACTCAAAACGCTGCTGGCATATTCAGAAGGTACTCCAACATCTAAGGTTGAAATTACTGAAACAAAGTCTAATGAAGTAGATAAAGAAACAATCGAAGATGAGATTAAGAAGTGGAAGAAATCTAAGGAAGAACAATAAAAACCCTCATCTATATTATACCATAGAGAGGGTTTGTTGCTCCTGTTTGCTTTCATATTCTTTAATGATTTTATAAAAAGTATTCTTTTTAAGCTGCAGTAATTCAGCAAACTGAACGCCTGTAATCTCAGAGCTTTTCCATTTAGGATAGTTTGTTTCAAGTGTGTTCTTTTGTTCCTTAGTTAGAGTGCCATAGCTCATTTTAGGTCTGCCAAGATGCTTTCCAGCTTTCTTAGCAACTTTAATTCCCTCCGCTTGTCTCTCCCTTGTATCATCTCTTTCTTTCTCAGCGAAGGCTGTAAGAAGTGTTAATACTATCTTTTGAATGGCTTCTTTTAGAATGTCATCTTGATCCTCACTAGTGTTAATCATTGGCTCTTTAATAAATCGGAGCTTGATTCCATTTTCTACGAACCAATCATACTCCTTTAAAGTATCCTTCATGTTTCTACCCATCCGAGTAATTGAATCAAAGACAACTGTATCTCCTGGTCGAACCATTTGCTTAAGAGTTATATAAGAAGGTCTGTCAAAGTTCTTTCCACTTTGTTTATCTATGAATAAGTCACGTTCAGCAATGCCTTCTTTAGTCATATTGGCAATTTGTCTACTTTCGTTCTGATCCTTTGAGCTAACTCTTATGTAACCGAATGTTTTTTGTGTCATATGGATCACCTCTCTTTTATTGTATTTTGATTATAACATAAATGTTTATAAAGGTATATAGATATTTATAAACGTTTATTAAATAAAAAGATAACCTTTATAAATGCATAAAAAGATATAATTGGAGTGGTTGAAAAGGCATACCTATATAAACGCTTTATCTCTTAATGAATCAAAGAATGAAAAAGTGCGATCGTTTAGAAAGTGTTTAAAGCTCGTTATAGAAGCGATAGAACAGTTGATACAAAATATATCTTGAAGTAGATAACGTGGCTTAGGAAGAAGCAGATAGGCTTTAACCCCCACCTTTCTGTTTGAGAAAATGCCCTCTTAAACGATAGCAGGGTACAAAGTGAAACGTTCAGAAGATTTATTCACTTATCATGGATTGGCTTGGGAATTAGGTCAGAAAAATCTTGAATTCTTCTGTTTATTTTTCCTGCAAGATACATTTAGAGCACCTGATACGTCTGAAATAGCTCCTATTCATAGAGAGATATGGGAAGACATTGAAGGAATGCTTTTGCGTAATACACATGATAAGCAATCGTATATTCTTCCGAGGGGAACAGGTAAAAGCGCCTTCGCAAACTTGCCAGCTGTTTCTTTTTCTGTTGCAAATAAGCTTAGAATTTTCACATTAGTATGCTCATCGACTGGTGACCTTGCTGAAAAGTTTATTAAGCAAATCAAAGAAGTTTTTGTAGGCAACGTTTATATTGAGTCTTGCTATGGCAAGCTTTTAGATCCCACAAACAAAAAATATATCTGTAATTCATCTCAACTTGAGTTTACAAATGGAACGATGGTTGAAAGTATCAGTAGTAAAACAGATATGAGGGGTAGGAAGTATGGAAACACTCGAATTGAGTTAGCCATTTTAGATGATTACCAAAACAATGACGACTGTGCTACTGATGCAAACAGAGAGAAAAAATGGAGTCGTTTTTCTTCAGATGTTAACTTTGCGTTCCAAAAACCACAATTTGATGAAAATGGGGAAATGGTGAGACAAGGCGGCATTATGATTGGATGTGGAACAATTCAGCATCCAGAGTGTTTTTACAGTAGACTTCAAAAGTTACCTACCTGGAAGGTTCGTAAAGAAAAAGGGATTCTTGTAGATGATATTGATGAATTGTTTAATTCTGGTCTATGGGCTGAATTTAAAGACATTCTTTCAGATTCTAAAAACGAGAACAGGCTGCAACATGCAAAAGAGTTTTATTATCAAAATGAAAAGGAAATGAGATTTCCGATTCTGTGGGAAAGTTACTGGAACCCATTAGAAATGGCTCTTGCTTATTATGAAAACCCAGTTGCATATAACCAGGAAGTCCAAGGTGTTATCACCTCTACTGGACAAAAGAAATTCAAAACTATTATTACTGAATCTGCTGAGAAAATTGAAAGTCATGACTTTGTTAAAACCATGCTTTCTATTGATCCAGCAGGAACACGAAACAAACAAAAGAAGAAAAAAGACTATTACGCTTTTGTTGTAGGTAGTATATCAGATATGAATATCAAATACGTTCGTAAAGGTACTGTCTTTAAGGGTGAATATGAGGATTATATGGCTTGCACATTAAAGCTACTCAAACAATATCCTGACATTACTTTTGTCAACATTGAGAAAAACGTGTACAACGGAGCAGATGTAATTCAACTTCAAGAACTAGTTAAAAAAGATCCTGTATTATCTGGCAGAAATATTGAGTGGTTGAATAATGCTGTTACTAAAAACAAGGATGACAGAATCAACACTATTGTCGGTGATGTAAATATGGGAAGAATCATTTTTAATGAAGAGGATGAAGAGGCCATTCAACAACTCAAGGATTTCGCTGGAGTGGATTTCTCTGCTTATGACGACTTTCCTGATGCAGTCGCAGAATGGTCTAAAAGGATAAATGAAGTAGAAGACGTAGGGTATGTTAAATCAATACCTAAAAACTGGTTCTTCTAAAGAGGTGTATGAGTATTTTTGATAAAGAAGAAATTATAAAAAAGCTGCTAGATGAATTGAAATTGACTAAACCCAATTATGATAAAAAGTGGCGATACTATAGTGGGGATCATGACATTCTTCATAAACGTATTGCCAATGACCCGATGAAAAATGATATGAGGGTTTACTTTAACTATTGCAGGAAGATGGTTCAAAACAGTGTTGGATATTTGTTGGGTAAACCAGTAAGTTACAACTCTAAAACAGACAACAAAGAATTTTTAAGTTTAATTGATTATAACTTTAATACATGGGAACACAACCATAACATTAAATTAAAAATCATATCTTCAATCAATGGTCATGCATATGAGGTTAGCTTTATTAATAGCGAAGGGGATTTTCAGTGTGCTGTATATCATCCGTCTGAAATGATTGTGCTTCATGATAATTCTGTTGAAAATAGGATTACTTTAGCTGTTCGTAAATATAAAGTTAAATTTGATGATAGTGAGTACATTGATGTTTGGGATGATACCTATTTCCGAAATTATAAGATTAATGGTGGAACTTTTGAACTTTTACAAGAAAAGCCACATAGGTTTTCACGCTGTCCAGTAAGAGAACTAAAGAATAACGATTCTAAGAAATCTACATTTGAAGATATTATGAAGATTATCGACATTTACAATGCTATCCTATCGGTATCAGCACAAGAAATCATGGATCATCGAAACTCTTATCTCGTTTTTAAAAACTGTAACATTAAAATGGAAGACGCTAAAGAAATGCGAGAAAACGGTATTATTCAGTTACCTAATCCAAATTCTGAAGTGGAATGGCTTACAAAAGACATCAATGCCACTTTCTTAAAAGACGTACTTCAATTGCTTCAAGATGAAATCTATGCTCAAAGTCATCAGGTTAATTTAAATGAGAATTTCCAAAGCAACACTTCAGGAGTAACAATACGATTGAAACTCCAAGAGCTTGAAAATCAGTCAGCAATCAGTGAGTCAGATTTTGATCAGTTGTTAAAATCAAGGCTCAAACTTTTCTGTGAATATTTAGCGCTTAAAGACATCAATAATGAGAAGTTTGATTATAAAGATATTGCTATCTCCTTCACACGAAATGTTCCAGTTGATGATGTTGCCAATGCTCAAATGGTAGCTACATTGAATGGAATAGTTCCCCATGAAGACCTTCTAGCTCGATTATCTTTTATCTCAAATCCTTCTGCAGCGTTAGAAAAGCTCCAAAAACAACTAGAAAACAGCAAAGATACGACATCTGATAAAGCAGATGTTTTAGTAATCCCAGCATATGAAGACCCTGTTGAACCGACAGGGTTTTAATTATGCTTTAAATTTGGGAATCCTGTGAGCGGTTAGGGCAGGAATGTATGAATGTGGGTTAAACATACAACAAAACAGACTTTATGGCGAGTACATAAAGGCAAATTATATGGAGTGATATATATGAATTTAGAAGAAATTAAGCAATTTTTAGAGACTGACGATGGAAAGAAATTTCTTCAACCACGTTTAGATCAACATTTTACAAAAGGTTTAGAAACGTGGAAAGCTAATAATTTGGATAAGCTAGTTGATCAAAAGGTTAAAGAACTCAATCCAACTAAAAATCCACTTGAAATCAAAGTTGAAAAATTAGAAAAAACTCTCAAGATGAAGGAGATCAAAGAAAAAGCTTTAGAGAAGGCTCACCAAGATGGCCTACCGACTCAATTAATTGACTTTTTCCTATCTGATGATTCTGAGAAAACAGAAGCTAATCTCAACACTTTCAAAGATGTTTTCGATCAACATTTGCAAAATAAGACAAAAGAAAGACTTAAAGAAGATGGCATTGATCCAAAAGGCAGTCTACAACAACCAAAAACATTTACTATTGAGCAGTTAGAAAGCATGTCTGAAAAAGAATATTTAGAAAATGAAGAAGCTGTTCTTCAGCTTCTTACATCACAAAATTAATTATAAAAGGTTAAGGTGAATTAAATTATGGCATATGAAAAATTTTTCCCAGTTGTTTGGTCAACTAATTTAAACAGAATGTATAAAAAATCTTTAGTGTACGGGAATCTTGTTAATTCGGATTATCAAGGCGATGTGAAATACGGAAGCACTGTTAAGATGAACACGCTAGGTAAAGTAACAATTGGAAAGTACACAGAAAAGGATGGGGTAGGTGACCCAGAAGAACTTGATGCTGAACAAATGGAGCTTAAAATTGATCAGAGAGATTTCTTTAACTTTAAAGTTGAAGACATTGCTGCAGCTCAATCAAATATTAATATTCTAACGGAAGCTATGACAGAGGCTGCTTTCGGAATCGCTGAAAATGTAGATAAGTTTATCGCCAATTTGTACACTGGAGTAGATGAGAATAATATTATTGGTACTGATGCAGAACCGCAAGGAGTTCATTCAGGAAGCCTGTATAACCATTTGGTTGATTTAGACGTAAAGCTATCTGAAGCAAACGTTCCTAAAAAAGATAGATTCGTTGTTATTCCAGAAGCGGGTTATGGAATGCTACAAAAAGACGCACGTTTTACTAAATTTCCTGAAGTTCTATATGATGGATATATTGGGAATGTTAGTTCTTTAAAAGTTTACACTTCTAACAATTGTCCTGTAGTGGGTGGCAACTATAAGATTATGGCAGGTCATCGATCAGCAATTACCTTTGCTTCACAACTTAATAAGGTTGAATCATTCCGTCAAGAAAAACACTTTGCGGATGCAGTAAAAGGGTTGAATGTTTATGGAGCGAAATTGGCGAAACCGAAGGGGATCGCTGTATTAACTGCTAAATTTGATAACTATTGATAAGAGAGGGGATTCCCTCTCTTTTTTTAAAACAAAGGAGCATGATATATTTGTGGATCAAAAATAAAGTTACAGGTTTGGTATGGAATGTAACAGAGGATCATTATGAATACCTTATTGAGAATTCGGATTATGAAAAACACACAGAAAAAAAAACTAAGAAAGCCAAAACTAAAGTTGAAGAGAATGAAATGGTAGGTAAAGACAATGAATCAGCTTAAAGATTTTAAGACTTTAATTGATGAAGAAGTTGATGATGCCGTTTTGCAGCTTTATATTAATGATGCAGAAAACTTCATCCTAAATCATTGTAATTTAGATGAAATCCCTAATCGATTATATTCAGCCCTTCTAAATATCGCAGTTTTCAAATTTAGACTGAGAGGATACGAAGGAGTTAAAAAAGAGGCTATGGGAGCTGTCAACGAAACGTTTCATGAAACGATCCCTGCCTATATTATTAATGAGTTGGATGACTATAATAATAACAATCAAACAGTTAAGTTGCTGTAAAAGGCCATATCATGAATTTTAAAAAAATCTTCTACAAAATAGATATTGAAACTGTCCCAAGTGGAAAGATTAACGAGATTACTGGGAAACCAATCATGGAAAAGGTAGAGAAATATACTCCATACAAATGTGAATTCCAGCCTTTAGACGAAAAGATGTATCAGTCTGCTTTAGGTAGATTTCCAGATGTCACAGACTTACTAATTTGTCGGCCTTTGAAGTTTCTGCAAACAGGAGCAGAGATAGTGTACAAAGACATTAAATATGAAGTTCTTTACCGTCCCAGGGATTGGGGAAAGCATATTGAGGTATTTGTAAAACCGAAAAAATAATGAAAAGAAACGCTTCGACTACATTTTCGAGGTGTTTCTTTTTTTTATTTTTGTTTTATTACAAAAGGAGATGTAAAAGTGAGTGAGCAATTAAAAATTATTGTTACACCAATGGCTGACACCTCGAAAAAATCAGTCGATCAAATAAACAGTCAAATTAAACAGTTACAAGGCAAAGTAAATGGTCTTAAATTAGACATCAATCTTGGTAAAGATGTCTTGAAGAGTCTTGAAAATATTTCAAAGCGTTTTTCAGAGAATCAACGTAACTTAAGAGATTTCAATTCAACAATTAAAGAGTTCGAGACTGTTTTTAAAAATGCAGATGGATCAATTAAAACAGTCAATCAGAAAATAAAGCAAAATGGAGAAATCCACGAAAAAACCCGAAAAGTCATTGATAATACAACAAAGAGTTTAAGAGAAGAAGCTAAAGAAGTAGCGAAGCTTACTCAACTTACGGAGCGGCTTGGACAGAAGCAAAAAGAAGTAAATAAAACTGACGGCTCTGGCAGAAGAACAGGAAAAGTCGAAAAGTACAAAAATGGCTTTGATGATGTTACATACGCTTCTGATAAAAATGGCTTAAAATCTGTAAAAACAGTAACTAATTACGACCAGCAGCGAAAAGCTGTTGATACGTTACATGATTCTTTGGAGAAATTACGCCAAAAAGGAATAGTATCAGACGTTACTTTGACATCTTTAGGTAAGAAACTAAATCTTGCTCAAAGTGCAAATGAAATTGAAGCACTTCGAGGGAAGATAAAGCTTCTAGATGATAAGTCAGCAGCAGTAGCCAAGACTCAAGAAATACAGCGTCAAATTCAGTTATATCAACGACTTGCTGCAGTTAGAGCTAGTAAATTAACATCCCTATATAGCTCATCAATAAGTGATACAAACTCACAAGCAATTCAGCAATATCTCTCATCAGTTAATGCGTTAACCAGTCGAACACCAAAGCTTCAAAGTCAGATGCAGAGCTTAAATGTTCAGTTCAGAGAGCTTTCAGCAAATGTAACTAATTCGGCTCAGAACATTAATACATTTGGCGGCAGGTTAGGCGAAGCATTTGCAAGGATGCCAGCTTATTTAATTACTGGATCGATATTCTTTGGGGCAGTTAGTGGTCTAAAAGCTATGGTCGATAATGCTATCATGCTTGACTCGAAAATGACTGAAATCCGAAGAGTAATGGATGCTCCTGATTATAAGTTTAATGAGTTGTTGCAGCGTTCAATTGATTTAAGTAATGAACTGTCTAACAAAGTCGCTGATGTCCTTACTATGACATCTGAATTTGCCAGACAAGGTTATAAAGGTGACGAACTCCTCTACCTAACTAAAACCTCTCAAGTCCTTCAAAACATTTCACAACTTCAACCCGAAGATACCGTTAAGGCTCTTACATCAGCAATGGTCAACTTCGGGATAGCTTCAAAAGATTCCCTCAAAATTTCTGATGCTTTAAACGAAGTCGATAACAACTTCCAAACATCTTCATTGGATTTAGCTCAGTCAATGCGTAAATCTGCAGCGGCAGCAAAAGTTTATGGTGTAAGTATGGAACAGTTACTTGGCTATACAGCAAGTATTCAATCAAGTACAAAAGAGTCGGGTAACGTTACAGGTAACGCATTAAAAACCATTTTTGCTAGAATCCAAACGAACAAACAAGCAGTTTCGGCTTTAGAAGGAATAGGCATAGCTGTTAAAGATGCAGGTGGAGAAGCTATACCTGTTGCGGATATATTAGAGAAACTAGCTGGAAGATGGAAAACGCTGTCTCAAGCTCAGAAGCAACAATTAGGTATCACAATCGCTTCTCAATTCCAAAATACAAGATTCTTAGCATTAATGGAGAACTGGGAAACAGCTACTAAAGCAACTTCAATGGCCATAAATAGTCAAGGTAGCTCGATGAGAGAGCAAGAAAAATATTCTCAATCATTAGAAGCTAGATTAAACAATCTCTCCAATAAGTTTGTGGAGCTTTCTGAAGCTGCAAGTAGGGCTTTTATTAGCGATGGTCTAATTGCTGCTACAGATGTATTAGGTGACTTGTTAGCTGCGATTTCAGGGGTAGTTAATTCCATTGGTTTTCTCCCTACAGCTTTCCTAACAGCTAATGCAGCGGTATTTGCGTTTAGTAAGACAGCTAGAGCCATGCAGACGGCCTTAGTGTTTGGTGTAGGTGCTTTGAGTGCAAGTCAAAAAGCTTTATTAGGCGTTGAAGCAGGGATGTCTAGAGCGGCACTAGCTACAAAGGCTATGACTGTAGCTTGGAGAGGATTAATGTCTGCAACAGTTGTTGGAGCGGGTTTAATTTTGATTGGAGTAGCCCTAGAAAAGATTGTAGGGGCATACTCAGACGCTAAAAAAGCTAGAGAAGAATTTGAACAGAACCAAAATACAAATATTGAAGCTCTTACAGTTAATAAAGATCAAACAGAAGAACTAATCAAGAGATATAAGGAATTAGATAAATCTAGGCGTGATGGTGGCCTTACAACAACAAATGAACAAGAGTATCTAAAGATAACCCAAGAGTTAGCTGACATGTTTCCTGCTCTTGTGGCCGGTGTAGACTCAACAGGAAGAGCGCATCTTGTTTCTGCTGAACGAGTCGATAAAGAAACTGAAGCTGTTAGAAACTTAATCAAAGCAAAAAAAGAAGAGATTAAAGTTAAAGCTTCTGACACTGCTCAAGATTCAATCAACAAAATCAAAAATTTAAACAAAGAATTAGAGAAGAAACAAAAAGATTTAGACAATCCATTTGTATCTGATAATGCCTTCATTAATGCAAAAGCACCTATATCTAAGACAGATGTTGATAGAGCTAAAATCAAAACGGAAATGGAGTCCATTCGTCAGCAAGTAGTAAGCGCTTCTTATGAAATGAAAGATAAGATCATTGAAACTGCTGAAGCGTTTAGCAAATTAACAATTAGTACGAGTTTAAAAGACCAAATTAAGCAGGTTGTTGATGCGCTTAATCTTGATGAATTGACTGATCCTAAAGATGTTGAGGAATTTGAAAAGAATTTAGGTAGAATCCAAGATGCATTACAAAGAGCATTAGATGATAATGATTCAGATGGGTTTGAAAAAGCCAAAGAAGATTTAGAGGCATACCTGTCTAAATACCAGGTATCAGGTTCAAGCATTGATATCATGAGTATCAGTATGGACAAATTAAAGGGTGTAGTTAATGACACCTCTGTTACCTATGATGAATTTGGCGATGCGGTGGACGAAACAGGCAGTAAAGTTGCTGATTTAAGTAGTCGCCTTAAAGAAGCAGCAGGGGATACCAATGCTATTAAAGATGCACTTAAAGACGTTATATCTTCTGGTCAGTTTGATTTATTACCTGAAGCCTTTGGAGATATCTATGATCAACTTGCTGATCAAGTTTCCCCTCTAAATGGTTTGTTAGAAAAGATGGCCGAAGGTAAAAACATTTCTGCTACTGAAGCCACAAAACTGATGCAAAAAGAAAAAGATTTGATTGGCGCAATTAAAATTGAAAATGGCGTTGTAAGCATAAATAGAAATGCAGTTGTTAAACTTCGTGACGCTAAGATTAAAGCGTATAGAGATATGGTTGAGTTTAGTAACCAACAAACAAAGAACGAAGTAAACAACTCTATTAAGAAGATCAATGGCTATGGTTTTGAAGTGAGATCTCTTAAGACTCTCCAGGATGCTAAAGCAAGTTTAGCTGACATTGACAAAGAACTTGGTAAAACTTCTGGAATGGGTGAATTATCAGAAGAAAAAGCTGAAATGCACGCAACTAGAGAAAGGCTACAAGGCCTTGTTGATCTCACAAAAGAGATGGACGATTTCAGTAAATTGGCATCAGCAAGTCTTGGAGAAGTTGGCACATCAAACGAAAATCTATCTGACTCAACTGACAAAGCTTCAAAATCAACAAAAGATTCAATCTATGTTGCAGACAAATATAAAGAAGCATTAGAGCGAGTTAATAAACAAATTGAAGAGCAAAATAGAAAGACAAACGATTACCCTAAATGGTCACAGAAATATCGTGATTCGATTAAGAAAGAAATCAAGGCGTTAGAACGAAAAGAAAAACTTCTCAAGAGTCAGATTAAGCTCCTTAAAGAGCAAATTAAATCTGGCTACATTGCTCAAACGGGTATTGTTGATTCTTCTTCATCCTACTCTCCTTCTAGCTCTTCATATTCTGCTTCAGGTGGTTCTTACTCAGGGAAATACTCAAACATTATTAATCAAGCTGCATCGAAATACAATGTTCCAGCTGCGTTAATTGCTGCGGTTATTAAACAAGAATCCAACTTTAACCCTAATGCTCGTTCACATGCAGGCG
Source organism: Bacillus sp. I-2 (assembly GCF_001974945.1). NCBI lineage: Bacteria > Bacillati > Bacillota > Bacilli > Caryophanales > Bacillaceae > Bacillus > Bacillus sp. I-2. The sequence continues at coordinate 366,859 of NZ_LZRW01000011.1, forward strand.
CAACAGGATTAATGCAACTTATGCCTGCAACAGCTAGAGGTCTAGGAGTTAAGAATTCTAGGGATCCTTATCAAAACATTATGGGTGGTACTAAGTACCTTAAACAAATGCTTGATAAATTCGGGTCAATTGAAAAGGCATTAGCGGCATACAATGCGGGGCCTGGTAATGTAACGAAGTATGGCGGCGTACCACCTATTAAAGAAACGCAAAATTACGTTAAGAAAGTAAACAACTACTTTAAGCAAATGGGTGGATCGCTATCTTCCTCCAGGGGCGGTTCTGCTGCTAGTTACTATGACTCAATGAGAAGAACATCTCACTTTGGTCAACAAGAAAAAGGTTTACGCTCTGCTCCACATAAAGGTTTAGATTTAGCAGCTAAATCTGGTACTCCTATCAAGTCTCTAAAATCAGGTAAAGTCCTTACTGCAGCATACTCTAAATCTGCTGGTTATTGGGTAGTTGTTCAACAAGATGATGGTACCGTAGCGAAGTATATGCACATGCAAAAAGGACTCAAAGTTAAAGCTGGCCAGAAAGTCCAGGCTGGTCAAACTCTTGGTAAGATGGGAAGTACTGGTCATTCTACGGGTACTCACCTTCATATGCAAATTGAGAAAAACGGTAAACCAATTGATCCGGAAGCATATATGCAACAAATCGGCTCAGATTTGTCTAGCTCTGAAGCTGAACGTCAACAAGCTATTTCACAAGCTAAATCAGATTTATTGGGACTTGAAGGTGACCTATCTTCTGTCAAAGACCAAATTCAAGACCTACAATATGAAATCGTTCAGTCAAAACTTGATGAATTTGAAAAACGTAAGTCTGATTTAGAGTTGAAAGTTGCTCAAAACCAATCTAAAGCCAGTCGTTATCTCAATGATAGTGCCCAGTTTAGAAAATATACAAATGAGCAACGTAAAGCAGTGTCAGCACAACAGAAGATACAAACTCAAAAGGTTAATTGGATTAACAAAGAGCTAAAGCAAAATAAGCAATTAAACGCTGCTCAACGTGATCAATTACGTGAAGAATTAAAGCAAGCTAAACTTGACCTCATCAGCATCAAAGATCAGGTTTATGAGTTGCAGGCTACTATTGTTCAATCTAAAACCGATCAAATTCTTAATAACATTGATAAGTCAGTCAAAAAGACTGAATCAAAGCTTAAGAACGTCGATATCAAGATCCAGACAACCGAAGAAGACAAAGATAAAGTTAAGTACTATAGTCAGCAAATCAAGCTGATTCAGCAACAACAAAAAGAAGCTGCAAAGTACATAAAAGATTTAGAGAAACAAAAGAAAGAAGCTAAGGGTTTCCCTGAAATCCAAAAGCAAATATCGGATGAAATCTCATCTTGGAAAGATAAGCAAAAAGATTTCAATCTTGAGCTTTATCAGACCAAGAAAAGTATTAAGGATATTTATAAGTCGCTTGCTGATGAAGTTGTCTCCATTTATAAAGAGATGTACGAAAAGATGCGCGATATTGAGCTTGAAGCTCATCGTAAAGCTACTCAAGATATCATTGATGGCATTGACAAGGAAGACGATGAAGCTAAGTTCCAAAAAGATTTAAAAGATCGCCAGGAAAGCATTCAAAAGCTTCTAGATCAGATAAATCAATACGCATTAGATGATTCAGAGTTTGGTAAGTCAAAGGTTAAAGAGCTTACCGAACAGATGCAAAAAGAACAGCTTGATTTAGATCAATTCCTCAAAGATCGGGAAAACTCAAAGCGTAAAGAAGCGCTACAAGATCAACTTGAAAAAGATGAGAAATCAATCAACACAAAATATGATGATCTTGTAAACGATGAGCGTGGGTTCAAGGATTTAGAAGGAAAATTGATGAATGGTAAGATCAGTGACATCAATAAACAGCTTTCTGAGTTCACTAAATTCATCAATTCAAATATGGAGTCAATTGGCAAGTCTATCTCTAACAATTTGATTGATAAGCTTAAAGAGGCTTCAAATGCTCTCGGTGTTGTCGTTAAGGGTAATACAACTGGACAAAAGATCGCTCGTTTTAAGACAGGTGGATCAGTTGGTAAAGTCCCAGCTCAAGGAGCATTAGCTGTAGTAGATGATGGAGAAATTGTACTTAATAAACAAGACTCAGTTAACATGCTTAAAGCTGTCGAGTTGCTTAGAGAAACAAAGATAGAAGATCGAAGTATGGGAGCAATAGCAAAGAGCTACGAGTCAATACGAAGTATGTTTAACAACGTTGCTTCTTCAGTAGCTATCCCTAAACTTTCAGTTCCAGGATTTGAAGTGTTAGAGTCCAAAAATGTTACGAACAATTATTCAGTGAATATGCACATTGATAAAATGGTCGGTGATGAAAAAGGGGCTAATAATGCACTGCAAACAATTCGCAAAGGGTTAAAGCAAATGAAAGGTAAAGTATAAGAGTCTGTTAATCAGGCTCTTTTTTTTACAATCTAAAGGAGTTGTAATAGATAAAAGATGAATCTAGGAGAATTCACTTTCAAGCCAGGTACGCTTAAATTAGAGCTATGTAGAACAAATAAAAAGAAGATCGCAAATATTGTTGATTTCTCGAATGCTTCAGCCAACCTAAATCATGCGACCATTAATGATCTAACATTTAATATCCCTCTAAAAGCTAGATATGGTGATGAAATTAAACCAAACCATGTTGCTCAACTTATCAGGGAATGGTACTTGATTAAGGCCACTTTCTTAAATCGAACTGAATATTATGTAATAGATGGTATTACTGATTCGACAACTCAAGAAAAATCTGAGATCCAGGTTAATTGCCAGCTCACTCCTTACATGTTAAACAAACCTAAAATTAGACAATATGAAGGTATATCTAAGAACCTCCAGGAAATCGGTGAGGTTTGTCTTAAGGGAACTGGTTGGACAGTTGGAGAAATTGAAAGCACTCTTAATGAAAAAAGAAGGTCTTTCTCCATTGGATCAATTACATCAAGATTCGATTTTCTAAGGAATATATGCGAAACATTTGACGCTGTACCTGTATATGACACTATTAATGATAGAGTATCCTTCTTTGAAAAAAACAACATATCTAAATTCAAAGGTGTTAAGATTTCATCTCATAACTTTATGATTGATATGTCGGACACACGAAGCATGGATGAAGTCGTGACAAGGCTTCATGTAACTGGGAAAGACGGCATTGTTATCAATTCTATAAATCCAACAGGGCAAGGGTATCTTGATGATTTCAGTTTCTTTTTATCTCCTTTTCAACGTGACGATAATAGAAATGTTTTGAAGAGAAGTGCATACATGAGAAATGAGCTTTGTCATGCTTTGTTAGACTACAATGAACTTGTCGACAAAGAATCAAAAAAGTTTAAAACAATGTTGGATGACAAAAAGAAAATCGAAGCCAAAAAGACTGCTCAAGAGAATGAGTTATTCGTTCTTAAAAACCTTGAGTTGCAACAAATTTTGGATCGGATTGAAGTGGTTAAAGAGACTGACGGAGACACTAAAGATTTAATAAAGCAAAGAGATGCGAAGCAAAAAGAAGTTGATACAAAAAAGAAAGAAATCGATAAAACTATTTCTGAGATTTCCGCATTAAATAGTCAAATTGAGCAGCTTAGAAAACGACTAGATATGAGCAACTTTCTTGGCGAAGATAAGTCCAATGAGTTGTCCAAATTTATACTTGAAGATGAGTGGGCTAACGACAACATTTTTGATGAAACTGAGCTATACGAAAAAAGCTTAGAAGAGTTAGAGAAACGAAAATCTCCTCCTATCGACATTAAGACAAATATAGTCAATCTCTATAATGCAGTGAGTGAAAAAGATTATTGGGATAGGATTTCATTAGGTGACATAGTAAGAATTCAAAACAAAGAGTTCGGAACTGAATATAGAGCAACTTTGGCAGGTATGAGCTTAAATTTTGATGATTCATCTATATCAATTACTATCACAAATGGAAAAAAGGCTAAAGAAGAGGATGACTTCATTCAATTGTTTTATAAGGCTGATAAAGCATCTACAGAATTCAACACTCGTAAGATTGATTATGATAAATTGGCCACGAATTACAACGCACGTAATGACCGCATTTCAATTCCTCCTTCTCCTCCAACCATAGGAGTGAAATCCATATCGCACAAAGTAAATGAAAATGGTTCTGTCGATATCTCTGTATCGTGGGATTACCCAACGTCTGATGAAGATAAATACAATATAGACGGTTTCATTGTACATTGTTATCCTGATACATCTTCAGACACCTACTTGTTTGGTGCTTCGTTAGCCAAGGAGCAACGAATTTCTGTTAGATATGATAAGCGAATTGCTACATTTACTTCACAAGTTCCCACAAAATATTTCACCTTTGGGGTACAAGCATACAGAAATGTTGAAACCTCAATTAGTTCCAATGGTGTTTTGTTATCCGATATTGTTCAACCTCAAACGCCAAGTGAGAATCCGTATAGGCCATCTACTACCGTTGAGGTTAAAGGAAAAGTTAATGGATTGTATCAGATTTCTACAAGTGAAAAGCCCACAAATCCAGATGTAGGTACTATTTGGATTGATCCTGCGAACAATAAGTCTGAACTATATGACGGAGAACAATGGATTGTACAATCTGCAGGAAGTGCAGACTCATTGAATGGAGTAATCACTGCTGCACATGAAGCACCTAATACCATCCCTGTTAGAGATGACAACGGTGTGATTTCGGCATCTATTTCAGGTAATGCAATGAAGCTCGGCGGCTTAGAAGCTACTGAGTATGTGTTAAAAACCGATGTCCTAAACAAAGTTAATTACATGAGTGGAGAATACATAGGAGATGGAACAATAGCGAGACAGATTAATTTAAGTTTTACTCCTAAAACGGTTAAAATCTATTCGACTTCTTTTGAGGATAGCAGCTTACATGTAATCTTGAATTCTTTCGGGTATATAAATCAATTAACAAATGGAAACTTGATTCTGGTGGGCGGTACAGATGCATATGGAAGCATAGGTATAAACTTGTTTAAAACGGGAGCTGATAATCTTTTACGAGGCAATAAACCAAATGTGAAGTATTTATGGGAAGCCTGGGGATAAAACAAAAGAGTAAATAAATAGTCCTCTTGAAAAATCGAGAGGACTGATTTGTTTATTTAGACTAAATTATATTTAAACATAATGCTTTCGAATACTTTATAGAATTCTTCTGACTTCATTATTTCATCTACGTGTTCTTCAATTTCTTCTTCAGTTAAATCTATAACAATCTTATAGTTTTCAATCGATTCTTTTTTCTTCTTTGGTTTGTTTTCGTGTTGTTCGTTCATATTCATCACCCTCTTTAAACTCATATTCTATACGTGCTTCTTCAATTATTATGCCTGCAATTTCTTTATAGAATTCTTCTTTTGAAACAGCATTTCCGTATACTTGAGGAAATATTGCTATAGAATATGGTTTGTCAGGGGGCGAAATTATTCTGCTGATATTTTGTTGAGAATGTTCAAACACTTCTCTCCAATTTTCTTTGGTCAATTCAAGCATTTTGATCACTTTCATTTGCAGGACATTTCATACGTGCTTCTTTTATGATTATATTTGCTAATTCTTGATAGAATTGCTCTTCTGTCAGTGTTCCATATACTTGAGGAAAGACTGCTATTGAGTAGGGTTTTCCAGGGAAAGTTAATATCTCTGTCGTATTCTTCTTGGTATGTTCAAAGATTTCCTTCCAATTTTCTCTATTAGTTTTGACCACAATAAAACTCCTCTAATTGAATTTCTAAAATTAATAATAAGAAGAATAGAGGAGGAGGTCTATATGTAAATGATGGGAATTCACTACTTAATACCCCTGAATAAAACAATGACTTTTCCCTATTTACTGTGTAAAAAATAACCAGATATACTTTACAGTGAAGTGTTTACATAGGAGGATGAGTGATGAAATTTGGTACAAGGTGGTTAATTAGATTATTAGTTTTAGCTTTATTAGTTAGTGTATTCCCAGCTAACGCTTTTGCAGAAGAATCGTCTAGCAATGAATATCCAGGGCAAACAAAACAAGATATTAAGGATCTTGAATTGACGCTTCTAGTTGCAATGCCTGAATTTCAAGGAATAAATAAGAAGCTCGATGGCGATATTCAAACAAAGGCTGGTCAAACTAAGGCAATAAAAGAAGCAATTAAATTAGCCCTAAACAATAAGCACAAGTTATTTAAAGGCATTGAGTTCTTCAGCAATAAGAAAACAGCTCGATCCGTAGAAATCAGATGGAATAAATATGTTGAACCAGGATTAAAGGAGCTTTTAAAATGGGATAAACTCGTTTGGAAATCTGTTAAAGATGCTGTTTACAGAGCGTTAAGGGCTGGAAAACTGTCTGAGACAACATCTGAGAGTATTTCTTTTTGGGTAGTTCAAGCACTAAAATGGATAGCATAAAAGGAGAGATAAATAATGGCTGGAAATGATATTCATGACATTATTACACAACAAGCTTTATTGACGAGTGCAGTCGTTAAACTATACGATAAACTTGCACCAGAAGAGATTAATACTGATATTGTCTATCTTAGACAAGGCTGGAGAAATGATGAGATAGATGAATTCAGTGACTATATTGCTAGACTGAAGATGGAAAAAGCATCACCTACACTTAAAGAAGCTAAAGAAAAAATTAAAGAAATTAGAACGATAGAGCCGACTAATGATGAAATTAAAGCATTGTTCCAAGCGTATAAAAATATTAGGATTGTTGGTGCATCAGAAACAAAAAACATATTGAAATAAATTGAGCTGCTTATGTGGCTCTTTTTTTGTGCAAAAAACCACCTACACATTAATGTAAGTGGCTATTTGTCTATCTAATTTTTTATTTATTTGATTGAATTCACTCTTTACTTCATCACTGAATTCAACAATATTGCATTCAATTTCTTTTAATTGTGTTGAAAGTCCTTGAATAGTTTTTAGAATTTGTTCGGCTTCAGCCATATAGCTTCACCTCTGACCAATTATAATACTGCTCATTTTCTTCCAGCTTGGTGATTCTGGATTTAATTTCTTTCACATCTTGTTTAATGGTTGATACGTCCGCAGCCAATTGTTCAATCAACTTGAATAATTTTTCGTCCATTTTGCTTACCTCTAATTTATTTGTATCACCAATTGCAATTGTTTTGTTTAACAAATTTCAAAAAATAAAAAGCAAAACTTTTGCTTAAGAGTCATCAGAATCATCTTCTGCAATGTAAAGTAAATCCTCAATTTTTATATCCAAGGCTTCGCAAATGTTGCCCAGTGTTTCACGTTGGTATTGTTTAGCAGTGTTATTGTAAAGCCTTCTGACAGTTTCGAAGCTAAGGTCATTTCCGAAGGCGAAACCTCTAATTGATAAGCCACGTTCATCTAATATTTCTTTCAATCTTGTTTTAACAATTTTAGTCAACAGTTTCACCTCCTCTTTGATTATAACAAAAAATAAAATCAAAAACTGGCTTTTTCTTAAAAATGACTTCAAAATAAAGTTGACTTCTATTTGAAGTGGGTTTATGATTAAGTCAACATCAAAACGAAGTCGGAGGAGATGATTAAATGAACCATATCACAATCGTTCAAACCGAATTCAACACACAAGAAATCAACAATCTTTACTCAGCGATCATCGTTAAAGACGGCTATGCAGTAGGGGAGTGTGATGACCAGATTGTTTTAGCTGAAATCACTCAACGAACTGACGGTTACTACGATGAGAGAACTATCTGGTATATAGGAAGAAACGTTCCATACGCAGACTTAGAAACGCTTGCTGAGGTCGTTACGCATCTATTGAAGCAAATCACGCTTTGGGAAGTCTTAACCGATTTGAGGATATTAGAACCGAAGAATCAAGAAACGGAATTTGATTGCATCATACTTGATCCAACTAAACCAATTACAAAGGGGAAATGAACATGTTAAACAATGTGAATCCAAACTGGAAGCTATCTGTAGGACAAAGAGTATTAACCTTATACGGGCTAGGAACAATTGAAGAAGTACATAGCAATGATCAATATGGAGTCGCTGATGATGAGTATAACATGCTTGATATTTATGGTCGTGATGAGTTATCTGCAGTGGATAATAGTGGTGAGTTAGCTGTAGTGGGGTTAAATTAATGGGGAAGCTGTTTAGAAGGTTCATAGATGAGTTACTGTTTGTAACAATCATGAGCTTAATAGGGATATTCCTATTGCTCATGATCGTCATTTCTAGCTGATTAGAAAAGTGTTGGCGCACTATCTAATCTGATGGGTTGGTACAAATCCCATGATACCAGCCCATTCTAACTTATTTTTAATCTGTATTCAATAGGTCACTCTACGACCTCACTTAAACATAGGTCGTGGATTTTGTGAGGTAAGTAAAGTTTACCTCACCTAACTAAATAGAATCAGTCTATACTCCTGGATCAAGGTGTTGTCTTTAGTGATGCCTTTTTTAAGGGTAAGACTGTCGTGGAATGCGCTAACACACGTTAAACTTGAAAGGGTAGTGACTCAGCCGATGCGATAAATGAGGATAGGATACCGCTGTGCTTCCCTATTTGCACATGTATCTGAAAGGCGAAAGCTGCCATTAAGTGCTGTACGAAGGATGGGTGTATCGTTTCTGACGATGCAGGACAAGCCACAAGTATCAAAACTCAAACTTGAGGGTTGAGAAACTGTTAGGGACACTTGACACAGTAGGCTTGTTTGGGGAATAACCAACGGCAAATAGGGTGACACATACGGATACCATAAGCTTGATACACTATCAAGTTAGTCAGTCGCCTGTCTGAGTTTGTTTATTTTTTTACAAGCAAATTCAGGCAGACAACTTGTCCAGTTGTCCATTGCTTTCAACCTGCTATCAAGCCAAAAAGCAAACGACAAGTCAAGACTAATGATGGAAGAAAATCGCGTGATATTGGGTTAAAGGGAGTAGTCCTAACCGACACGCTATAATAGGAACACTATGACGGTCATCATTCTCTTATTTAGGGGTAAACAAAGGAAAATAAATGAAAAAAACTGGTGAGTAGCGATTAATCGTATGATAAAATAGTCCTTATGATAAAGGGGTGTAGAGATGAATTTAAATATGATTATTTTTGGCGGTGGTTTCGCAGTTTGGTTGGTATTCATCCTATTCGGGCCAATAATGGGTGTGCCAGTTATGTTTGTTTACATGTATGCTATCTTCAATAAAATAACTGGTGTAAGACAATCGCAAAATCAACAGTATGAACAGTACATTGCAGAATTAGAGGAAGAGAATAGAAGATTGAAAGAGAGACAAAAGTTTTTCGAATAAAATCATTTTTTTTAATGAAAGGAGGCAAATAGTTGCTCAATATTTTTTTAGACACACAGGTATATAAAGCCATAAACTTTAATTTTTCTAATAAAGATTTGTTGAGATTGAAAAGATTTATAGATGAAGGTCTTGTGGAACTATTTATAACACCTATAACTATAAAAGAAATAGAGGATCACATAAAAAGGGAAATTCAAGCTTCTCGTGAATATATTAATGCTATTAAAGATAACGCAAAAGTATTGATAAATTATAATATCTATAAACCAATTTGGGATCGTCGAACAATAAATGATGCAGAAATTGAAATTTTAAGGGCTTTCCACAAATTTTTAGATGATATAAATGTAAATGAGGTGGAAATAAGCGGCACTTACACGAACCATATTTTTGAAAGTTATTTTAACGAAAAGCCTCCTTTTAGTTCTAAAAAGAAAAATGAATTCCCAGACGCTTATGCGCTTTATTCTCTTCTGGAACTGTTTGAAAATAAAGATGAGATACTTTATGTAGTTAGCGGTGACAAAGACCTCAGAGATTTTTGTGATGATAAACAAGATTTATATTATATAGAATCATTGGAAGCAGTTCTTGATTTTATCAATCAACAGGACGAAGTGAAATATCAACTTGCTCAAAAGCTTTTTGATGAACAAATAGACGTGTTCATTGAGTCAATAAATGATACCATCAATGATAAAAGTTTCTCATTCAATATAAATGTTTATGATGTAGAAGATGTAGAACTGAAAGAATTTAGCGTTGAAGGGGCAGGAGATTTCGAAGAAGAACCATTGGTTTTAGAACTAGAAGATAACAAGATTACAGTTGTTATTAATGTTATATTTAACTTTACTATTGTAACAAGTGAAATAGACCCTACGATGTCTCCGTACGATTCCGAGGAAAAGATGTACCTCTACGTTGAATACGAAGAAAAAGAATATTCGGACGAAATAGAGCTCCCAGTTGAGATTGAAATATACATAGATGATTATGAAAATCAAGATTATACAATAGCATCTATAAAGATCAATAAAGATGAGGAATATCTTTATACTGTAGATTCGGAATACCGATAAAATTAAACAGATTTTGAATAAATTAAGTACTTCATTTAGAAGTTGATCAAGCCTAATTGCAGACAGGGAGATGGTACCTGTCTGCTGTTTTAATTCAATACTAATAAAGTTTATAAAAAAGGGTGAGGCATGATGCCAACACCTTATTCGTCGTTCTTTAATTTATAAATTTGTTATATTTAAAATAAAAAATGAAAGTAGGAATTAAATGTTAAACATCAAAATTGATGAAGAAGAAGTTAGAAAACTTTACATAGATGAATTGGAGAAACACTTAAATAAGCTCGACAATGAAAAACTGTTTTGGAATACCAAGGAGCTAGAATATCAGACAAGTATGTGTATGAACACTATGCAAAAAGAGTTTTTCTTTGATAAAGATTTCCCAAAAAGAAAGATAGGGAACAAGTGGTATTATCCTGTTGCCCAAACCAAAGAATTCTTATTAAAATGGATCAATAATCAGTAAATCAATGGGGTTAATTTCAATGTGATTTTGACCACCAAATTGACCACCATTTGACCACCGATGGATAATTTAAGATGAGTTAAGATGAGGGTTCTATCTGTCAAAACGTTGATTTAATAGGGTTAAGAAGATATAAATTATATATATTAAATAATAAATTATGTTCCGCACCCAAGTACACCCATGGGAACGCGATCAGTATATGTCTCAGTATTAATAAATAAAACCCCTTGGAGCCATTGGTTTCAGGGGGTTTTTGTTTTTGTGGGTGTTTCTAATATTTCAAAATGAAGAAGCCATCACCCACAATTCACCCACAAAAAAGGCGTCTTTAAAACTTTTCAACGAAGGTCTCAGAAAAAGTATTCAAAACCTTGCTGAAATGATTGGTACGAAGTCCAAGTGGAGCGATATTGTCCGCTATATTTGCAAATACAGAGTGTCTAATTAGGAAAGGAAGAGGAATATCAGATGAAAAACAAATTTACAGAAGGAGACTTGTGCGCATGAATAATCCTTACAAAGTTACAAATTCAACCATCTCCATTAATAACTTTATGACCAAAGGAGAAGTGAAAGTCATTATTCTAGATGGCGATTCCAACCAAGCGTTTTTAGCTGAAGCATCTATTTATGGGAAAAGGGAAATCACTACACGTGATGGCCAATTTACAAAGTTAAATTACTCAAATTCACACAAAATAAAATAGCAGGAGGCTTCCACCTGCAGGAAACAGTCAAAAATAAGTTAATTGCTAATGATTCTGGAATTATTAAAACAGGCATAGTGATGGCAATTATAAATTTTAAAGTTAGCTAATTAAAAGTGAGATAGGCGTATCTCATTTTTAATACCAACCTTGATATTTGCCTGTCCGAGTACCATCACCCTCTTTTGCATCTTTTAGGAGGAAAGAGACAAATGATAGATTCTTTTTGTGTATTGGCTTTTAGATGAATAGTTTTCAGCTCAACTTGAGGAGTTATAATCTTTTGACTCATGTTGCTGTCTGCATTAGAAGTTGAAGCGAATGCAGGAGATCCAGAAACCAGTAAAGCAAAGGATAATGCGGAACAAGTTATAACTTTCTTTAATCTCATTTAAAACACTCCCTAGTTTATTTTGACATCCTTAATTATCCTATATTTTATAAAAAATTCAAGGGTATTTTTGTAAAATACGAACGATTTTCAGAGTTAGATAGATTATAAGAAAATTTCAATATGAACTTTCAAGGAGTGGTAGGATGAAATCTGAACAATTGTGTTTACTTCAAGGGATTGATGAGAAATCATAGTGGTAAATCATTACCATCACCAACAAAAGCAAATATGAAATGGTATAAGCCTGAAGATAGAGTAAAGAGAGATAAGGACATCCGAAATAAATATATCAGATGTATATTAGTAAATACGGAGATTCTAAAAAATGGGATTGGTCTGGTTTAGACATTCACCATGTTATTCCTTTAGAATATGGTGGAGATAATAAAATGGGTAATTTATATGCACTCACAAGAACGCTGCATCAACAAGAGGTTTCTACTTGGTGGAGAGGATATAGATAGAAGGTGAAAGATTGGGTAGGATCGTGCAGATATTAGAAAAGCTTAAAAATCAATTAGATGAGAAGAACATCATCAAATTCTCGGTAGACGGTGAAGTCTATGAAAAGTGCTGTACCTTCAATGCTCCAGCCGATCAAGAAAATATAAAACAATTTGAAAAGAAACATCATGCATTGCCTGACGATCTCAAAGAGTTTTTATGTCTACAAAATGGCGCAAGAATATTTGAAGACATAGTTTTCGGGAACAAGGTGGGTGGAGGATTACACATTTTCAGTTTAGAAGAAATCGAATCTGAGTTGTCTAATGATTTTTTTGATCAGGTTGATGGAACAGCCATTGCTGCTCTTTTTGAAGGGTGCTACTTGATGATAAATAAGGGAAATTCCAACCTTTATCTATTTGAAGACGGTTTAGAATATAGGCTGCTTGATGTAGATTTTGAAACTTTTCTTCAGAAGTATATTGATTCTAAAGGCGATGCGTTTTGGGAATAATAGAACCAAAGTGTCCATGTTTATGGGCACTTTTTTTATTTGCAATGCCGAGAAAAAGCCGACAAAAAGGGGACCTTTTTCCTGTGTGGATCATCGTATGATGGAGACAAGCAAAACAAACAAAATATTTTTGTCCAGAAGGAAGAACCTGCGGACGCTGATCATTGAGCACTTTAAGTGCCTTGATTGGTGTCCGTTTTTTTATTGGGAGACGCACCTTTTCCTTATCAATGGTGTCTGGATATGGAACAAAGGTGTTGAGGAATGTGGTCATACGAGAGGGACATTCTGAGCCTGGATAGCAGCTGGTCTGCGGCAGCCGTATCGAGGACATTTTTTCATTTTACTTGATGATTGACTGTACTTGGCATCCTCTCGGAGTGCAGTCATCATTGCAAAATCTATTTAAGTGAATAGCGTAAGGTGGTGCTAATTCGGCAAGGAGAGTATGAACATGAAGATCAGGGATTCTATTTCTAAAGAGTCATTAAAGCAAAGCATTGCTCCTGGTTCTAATAGAAAGAAGGACAACGATGCTGATCCAATAACGACACGAGATTGGGCAGAAATTATGGGAACGAGACGCGAAACGTACCAACGAAAAGGCGACCGGATCCGAAGAAAACGCTGATTTGAAGGGAACAGTCGTCTTTTGGGTGTATGGCTGCAGGTGCTTTGGCGAGGGATAGGAGTGCAAAAATATAAAAAGGGGATGACGAGCATGGCATCAAAATTTGGTGTATCTGCTAATCCAAAAAAAGCGAATCACATTTTAGGAAAGGACAAGGTTGTGGTTGTTGTAATTCAAAATCACAATGATTACATTTGTGGGCCAAACCTTATACCGCAACGAAAAGTTGCAGGGAAATGGGTCACAATAAAAACGAATTCACCTAACCCGCTGAACCAGCAGAGAAACAGTACGATGAATTCGACATCAAGGGATCACTTGATAACAAGAAAGGTACGTATCGATTTAGAGTTGATGTAGAACGTTACGACAAACATGGCAACCATGTTGAAACTGTTGGTACGTTCTACACATCTGAATTTTACATTAAATAAAATCAATGCACTGAATACCTGAAAATTTCCAAATCACCTCCGATATAAGTTTAGGAGGTGATTCTTATGAATGAAATTAACGAAACTAACGAATTTACATCATTTGGTCAGATAAGAAACGTGCCAATGTATTTGCTACGCTTTGGGAAGAATATGCATAAAGCAAGTGTTGCTGAACAAACAGCATTTAAAGAAAAAATTAAAAAGCATCATGATAGTAAAAAAATTAAAATGCTTTTGGACAGGCTAGAAGAAGGGATCGATAATCATAAAGCTTCGAGTCATTTTACTACAGCTTTTTTTACAATCTTGGCTTTTATTCTAGGAAGTACGTTAAATTATGGTCTCACTTTGGCAGACGCTGAAGGAACAGCTACATTAATTATATTAATGACCTTTTATACTGCTATTATAGTTTGGGCTTATCAATCTATAACTCATTCAAATAAACTGAAAAAAGCGAACAGATATATAACATTACTTCAAGAGTGCATGGATGAAATATCTGAAAAGAAAAGCAAGAGACGTTTCTTAAAATTAACAAACAAGTATCGAACACCTTAGAAGATAAGGTGTTTTTTTGCGTAAAATTGCAAATTATTTTGTTTGAGAGCGGCTTCTATTGCGGAGGTCGATTTTCGTTCAACAAATTTCGCATATTATTTCATTACCATTTTCTTTCACCGATAATAAGGTGGGAGGCGATTAAGTTGAATTTTGAATCGAAATATTTAGTAAGATGGGGATTACCAGGATGGGTATTTATGATATTTATAACCCTGTTTTACTTGATAAACGAACCAGAATACATACCATATATTTTAAAGTATAAAGGGTTCTCGCTTGTAGGCTTTACAGCACTGGCTGCAGCACTAGGAATAATTTTAGGACATATCATTCATCAGATTAGCTTGTTTTTATGGTTTGTAGTTCCTGAATACAGAAAAAGAAAATGGCTAATTTACTTTGATAGAGAGTTTAAGATAGACAAGCGAATTGTTGAAGAGGAAAAAATCGGTAAGGAAATCAAAAACATATACAGTTATCGTTTGGGACAACTGCATGCAAGAAGGGGATTGCTTACCAGTTTAATGCTGTCATTTGTAACTATAATAATACTCTGTTGGACAGATCTAAATTTACTCAGTGTAAAAACAATAATACTTGAAATATGTAACGGTACTCTAATAATGATTATGCTAATAAATTATCACTATTTTGATAGGAATCTAGAATATTTTATGGATAGAGTAAATATGTTTCAAAAACAAAGTAATTCAAGTGATGACTCATGACAATCTAATAATAAAAGGCATCACTATTTAGGTGTTTTTTGTATTTTCTGTAAATAGTTCCTGGTGAATCTCGAAATAAACAATCGGCTTTAAAAGGAGACCGCTGATTGTAGGCCCGGTTTATAAAGAATATATCCAAGCGCTTTCCCAAAAGAGAGGTCGCTTTTTCGTTCGACAAATTTTGCGAATAGTTCTATATGCTCATTTATTGCCGATATAAAGTGGGGGGGAGGTGATACTATGGGTTATAGATATGATATGAGGAACTATAGTCCTCAGCAGAAAGCAATTGTACGTCAAAGAGATGAAGAAGAAAAACTTCGTCGAGAAGAAGCTGAGCGACAAAAAGTCAAATGTGAGGAAAGCCCAAGAAACGGTGATTATGAGGGTGTCTATTTCAATAAAAACGGAAACTGTTTATTGGAATTAAGAGTATCTGGGACTGCTATTGTAAATGCTCCTTGTGGATTAAAGGATATTGACATAAAAAAATGGTTGTGTGAAACAGGGAGAGAATATCTTGATAAGGTTAAGAAATTTGAGATAGTTACTATTCTTTCTCATGACATAGAAGATCAAAAGATTATTACAGAATGGGAATCCCTCCGCAGAGAGGATTTACCCGAAGAATTTGATTCATAAGAAATATTTAGAAGCGCTTTCCATTGGAGGGCGTTTTTTTGTTCCCTGTAAACTGCTTCCGGTGAATCTTTACATCAAGCATCGGCTTAAAGGTAGAGTGCGGCGGCAGTTTAGAGAAAATAAAAATCCCAAAACAAACACGAATCAGAAGGGGGTGGCAGGTGAATGTAAATGGCAGAAAAGCACATTCAGGCGCAGAAAGATTACGTCAAAGGTATGAAATACAAGTACCTTGCCGAGAAATACGGGGTGTCGATCAACACCATAAAATCATGGAAAAAGCGGCATGGTTACTGGATGAAAAGAGGACAGCCCTTGTGATTCGTGAAGTCTATGACACACACAGGGATTCAACCTTTTCGCTGTTTGAAGAGATCGTGAATGATCTTGGACTCGATCATGTGATCCAGTGTAGAACATCACCGCTCATGCTGAAATTCCATAACGGCAGCCGGATCATCTTCAAAGGTCTGGACAGGCCTGCCAAGCTGAAGTCGATCAACAACATCTCAATCATTTGGATTGAAGAGTGTTCTGAGGTTAAGTACGAGGGGTTCAAGGAACTGCTTGGTCGTTTGCGTCATCCGACGCTGCAGCTGCACATGATCTTATCAACGAACCCTGTCGGGCAGGATAATTGGACGTACAGACATTTCTTTAAGGATGATCAGAACAACCGCTTCACCCTTGATGACGAGACACTATACAAGGAACGTACTATCGCTATCAACGATACGTACTATCATCATTCTACAGCTGAAGACAACTTGTTCCTTCCAGTCAGCTATATTAAGCAGCTGGATGAATTAAAAGAATACGATCCCGATCTTTATCGAATAGCCCGAAAAGGTCATTTTGGTATTAACGGAATTCTTGTTCTTCCTCAATTCGAGGTACAGCCACATGAAGATGTGATGCTGGCCATCTCAAAGATCAATCGGCCTTTGCTTAGAGCGGGAATGGACTTTGGTTTCGTAGAGTCATATAACGCTTTGATCCGACTGGCCGTCGATCATGAGAAGAAATATCTATACATCTATTGGGAGTATTATCAAAAAGGCACAACCGATGATGAAACTGTTCAAGAGCTCACCGAATTTGCCAAAACAAAAGAGCTAATCAAAGCGGATGCAGCTGAACCGAAAACCATCGCATACTTCAGGAAGATGGGATACAACATGGTGGCCGCTCGCAAGTTCCAAGGATCACGTTTACAGTACACCAAGAAGATCAAACGGTTCAAGAAAATCATATGTTCCGCTTCATGTAAAAACACGATCTATGAGCTTCAGCCGCTCACATACAAGACAGACAAGAACGGTAACATCATAGAAGACGAGTTTAAGATTGACCCCCATACCTTATCAGCCATCTGGTATGCGCTAGATGATTATGAGGTAACGGACCTGAAAGAGAAACCAAAAGAGCGGACACGCCCAAACAGAGAAAGGAGGTCACGCTGATGAAAACGGTCAGAGCAACAGTGATGAAAGCCAATGTGTCAGAAATTACTAAGCAGATTTATGAAGATGGATTTAATTACGAGATAGATGATGGATCGAGCCGCCATACAATATTAAAGAGTTCAAACAAATGGCCGAGTATTCTACCATTCTTCAGCAATGCATCGATGCTTATAAAACGAATATTCTAGGTTTCGGCTTAGGAATTGAATATGTTTTTGATTTCAACGCTGAGAATGCACCAGAAGCAAAGAAAGACGAAGCCGAGAAAGAATAGACAAGACTTGAAGAGTTCGCTAGATATATGAACTATGATGAGTCAGCCGAAGTGGTTCTTGGTTATGTAATAGAAGACCGAGAGAAAACAGGTAATGGATTTGTGGAAGTGCTTCGAGAAGGTACAGGAAAGCCTGCAGGCATTGAATATCTGGATGCACAGTACTTGAGAGTCTGTAAATTGGACGATCCCGTTGAAGTCAATTTCCGATACACAGAAAACGGTCAGGTGAAATCATTGAAGCGAAAGAAGAGATTCAGGAAGTATGTGCAGCAGGTCAACACTAAAAAAGTATTCTTCAAGGAGTACGGTGATCCAAGAACATTGAACGCTGCTACGGGAGAATACAGAGAAGACACCCCTTCTGATCTTGTAGCAAGCGAAGTCATTCACTTCAAGATTGGCAGCGGTACATATGGTGTTCCTCGTTGGATTGGTAACATCGTCAATATGTATGGAGCCCGCAAAGCTGAAGAGCTGAACTATCTGTACTTTAAACAGGGGCGGCATGTGCCGGCTGCAATTACTGTAGAGAATGGGATGCTGTCTGAAACCTCATATGAACAGCTACAGGAATACATGAACGGCATCGAGGGCTCAGACAATGCACATAAATTCCTGTTACTCGAAGTGGAAGGGATTCCGAAGAAGGATGAGATATCAAACGATGAAGAGCCGGCGAATGTAAAGGTGGATATAAAATCACTGGCCGAGATTCTTCAGGAGGATGCGCTGTTCCTTGAATATGATGAGAAGACGAGAAACAAGATACGTACTTCTTTCCGTCTGCCGCCGATCTACACAGGCGAATCACAGGATTATAACAAGGCCACAGTTGACACCGCTCGAAAAACGACAGAAGAACAGGTATTTCAGCCGGAGAGAATGATCATCACTGGCAAGCTCAACACACTCTTTCTTCCTGATCTTGATCTATGGCATGTGCGACTCATATTAAATGGTCCAGACTTTCGTGATCCGCTCGAAATCGCAAAGGTTCTTACACCGTTTATTCAAGCAGGAGCGGTTTCACCGAATGACCTGCGTGATCTGGCTGGCCGTATTCTTGGTAAGACACTTGAAGAATGGCCAGAGGAAGAATATCACCGACCAATTGAGGCGAAGCCAAAGGCATCAACTAGCTTGATACGGTTTTTCAGAAGTCAGCAGGTTCTCAGAATGAATTGGTATCTATCCTCAAAGACCTTAGGGATGAACTAGAGGAGATCCGCAAATGAGCAAGATCGATCAGCTGATAAAAAATATCAATGCTTCAGTCGAGAGAAAGTCATGTGCAGCTGGATGGAACTATCATCCCTCTCGATGAAGAATTTGAGATACCAGGCAGCGGAGAGCGGTGCATGTTTCCGAGAGATACACAGCTCACGCCAAAAGAGCGAGTAAATTGTCATTGTGCGGTTGGTCCTGTGGTTGATCCTGTTATTCTAGGATTGTCAGCTGAGGAAAAAGAAGAGATTAGAAGAGAGAATTATTTAACATGAAATTAATGTATGTAATGCTAAAATTTATTATATAATCATTCATTTTTGTGATATCTTTATATTATATTAAAAATAAAGAGGTTATTAAAATGGATAATCCAATAAATTCTGGAGACACAATGAGTAATGATACAAAACCCGATATTAACCGCCTTGAGAGAGAAAAGACCTCATTAAAACTTAGGGTAAAATATAAGAAAGCTGTGTTTTTTTTAGGTGGACTATGCTATATAGTTTTTAGTTTAGTTTTTTTCTCATTTATTAGAACGGAAACTAGTAATGTGATGATCTTAATTTGTTCTTTAGCAGGTATCGCCCTGATTGTAATACCATATATAATACCAAATCAACGATTCATCACAATGATGCATGATATTGATAGGGAAATTGACTTGTTACAGAGTGATGATCCCACGATAAATAGGAGTGAGATCCTATTCAAACAACATGATTTACAATTGAAAAGATATTATGATCTTAATCTAAGGCAAAACTCTTTTGTGTTTTGGGTTGGGATTTGTTGTATTGTTTTAGGTTTTATATTTTTAGGAATAACAATGTATTTAATATCAAGTAATATATTAGGTGATTCACAAAACAAAATAATAGTAGCTGCAACCGGTACACTTGCAGGAATACTCTCTAATTTTATTGGAGCTATTTACTTGAAAATGCACACCAATTCGATTAAATCTTTAACTCAGTTTCATAATAGAATTGTTAATACACATCATTTTTATTTCAGCAACTTTCTAATCTCTCAAATAAGTGATGAACACAAAAGACAAGAAACTTTGGCAAACCTAGCTTTAAATATAAGTAATGATAAATCCACGGAGGGCAAAATTGAATAATACGGGATTAGTATAAATTATTAGAAATGTTTTTTGAGAAGAGATAAACACTTATAAATATGGGGTTTTAATAGTGTGAATTCTGCATTACTTTGGGAGTGAGGGGAATTTATGAATTGGTTGGAATTCTTTTCTAAAATTATAGATTCTATGGTTTGGCCTTTAGTTTGGGTTATAGTGATTATTATTTTTAAAGAGCCATTAAGCGGTATTCTTAATAAAGTTGGTGGCTTGTTGAGCTTTAAATATAAAGATATTGTACAAGTTGAGTTTAAGGAAGATTTAATTAATCTTGAACAAGTAAGTAAAGAAATCAAAACCAGTCAAAATAATGAAGAAAATCTATATAACATGAATGAACATGATACCGAAGCTGAAACTGATGAACATGAAATCGAATATAAAATTTATGAGGATTTGGCAAAAAAATCGCCTGAGCAAGCTGCTTATTCAGCTTGGTTAGAACTCGAGAAGGAACTAAGATATGCACTAGTTAGGTTAAACAAGGAGACAATGGATGATATACCGCAGATAGTAAAATATCTTCTTCTTAATAACTATATATCAACTCCGATGGCAAATAGCATTCTCGGGTCTTGGCATTTAAGGAATGATCTTGTTAAAAACCCAGATGCAGTATCTCTTGATTCTGATGATGCTATTAGGTATTTATCAATAGTATTTAAATTAATTAGGTCCCTAAAAGAAATCAGTGGAGAGTATTATAATAGTGGTGAAGGAACTGTCTGATTGAAAGACAGTTTTTTCTTTTGAAAGGAGGTGAATGAATTGCCACGCGAATTGATAAACGCAAAAATCACACACGTTTCATACGTAGACAAAGCTGCTAACCAAAAGCAGTTTTTTTTCGTTAAGTCAGAAAAAGAAAATGACTTTCAAAAGAGATCAAGGTCATTGCAAAGGTTGATGATGCGCAGCGTCTTGTGTATGGTATTGTATATGAGCCTCATGTGGAAGATGCGCATGGAGATTACATGACACCAGAAGAGATCGAAAAAGCGGCTCACGGATTCTTGAAGGATGCACGTGAGATCGACAAGCAGCATGATTTCCAAGGCGGTGTCGGTGAAGTCGTTGAATCTTATATCGCTCCTTCCGATTTTAAAATGGGCGATGAAGTAATCAGGAAAGGCTCGTGGGTCCTTGTGACAAAAGCATCTGATGAAATCTGGGAACAGATTCAAAAGGGTGAGATCACCGGATATTCTATGGCCGGAACAGCGGATATAGGTAAGCAAGAGCGTGAGCCAGCTTCTGAAGAGAAGGGGCTTTTTTCTTTGCTCAAAAACTTCTTTTTATCAAAAGGAGAAGTAAAGAACCGATACGACAAAGGCCGCATGCGTCGTAAGTTTTGGGCGGCACAAGATGACTGTATTCCGTTTTGTATAAATGGGATTCTTACGACGATAGTTTAGAAACCGATCCTGACAAGGTTAGGTCAGCACTGCAAGATTTTGTGGAAATCACACAAGAGATTTTGCTTACTGATGAATTGGCTGGGATCCAAACTGATCCAACTGAAGAAGTCGCAAAAGCAGGTAGAAAGTTTTCAGCTGCTAACTTAACTGAATTGAAAAATGCCAGAGCCGCTATCGACAATCTGTTGAGTCAAGCGGAAGAGAAGGAGGAAAAAGAAGTGAACAAAGAAGATCTGCAAAAGATGCTAGATGAAACAATCGCACCAGTCGTAAAACGTCTGGATGACCTTGAAAAGGGGGAAGGCGAAGATCAGCCTGATCCGCAAAAAAACAAATTGATGAAGCTGTCGCAAAAGAAATGGCCGCAGCTGTAGGGATGTCTAGGTCCACAAGATGCAAATAATTTGGATCGATGTATCAAATATAGGTTGTACGAACTTCTCATTCTTGTAAGGAAACAAGTGGTTAAAGATTTCCGATTAAAAAATTGAATTGATTGATATTAAAGTAGTATTACTTCATTATAAGTACAAATACTGGTAGAATTGAGCAAGCAAACCATAAAATGCAACTGAGTTAGAGCAGTATAGCCAATATTCGAAAATATTTACAATATGAGGGGGGAATTTAATGGAGTATGTATTAATGGAACCACCAATTATAATGGAATCCTTTGAAACTTTATCAAAAAAAGAGACTAAAATTCTGTTTGATTGGTTTGTTAATCAGATACCACTACGGATTGAAGTTTTGAAAAATGTTACTAATGGAGAGGTGGATTTTAATTTCACTCCCGAATCACTTATAGATATCTATAGTTGGTTTTTATCTCAGGTGGAGATTTATGAACTATCAGAAGAAGAGATTGGTAAAGAATTAGAAGAATTAAGGCAATATCCTGATTTTATTTATGAAGATGAAAAAAAGAGCTTGTTGGCTAATCCAATTGAAATTGCAAAAGTGGACTATGCAATAGCAATGGATATAGGGATTTATTATGCAGAAGTTATTAGAAGAAACCATCCTCAAGTGGAGTGGACGTACTTTACAAAACCGAAAACTTATGCTTACTTAAACAAGCCTATTCTTCATTTCGAAGAAGGCGACAGCATTTATTATGAGCGTGAACCTATAGATTTAATGTTTATTCTGAACCAACGAATTAAAAAAGGAGAAGTAACAGAGCGTACACTTTATGAAATGTATTTTACAGACGAGAATTTGATATTGGGTGCAGACGAAGATCCTGAAGATGAAGATTAAAAAGAGTAACTTCTGACTTAGAAATTGCTTTTTTGCACTAGACACCTTGGTCGAATTTTTGTTCACGTTAAAAGTTTGTGACATTAGGAGGAAATACTACATTGAAATCTTTTTGGGAAATAGACGAGGAAGGTTACTATACGTTAAAAAAGATCAGCGAAGCAGAAATATCTAAGGCTGAAAAGAAACTTGGTGTCACTTTGCCAGATACATATAAAAAGCTCATATTAGAACAGAATGGTGGTTATACCATTCATAATGCTTTTCCAACCACTCACTCTAATTCATGGGCTGAGGATCATATTCAATTTAATCATCTTTTGGGAACTGCAGAAGATGAGGGGATTATGGATAGTGCCTATTTAATAAAAGAGTGGGAGCTGCCAGAAGGGCTTGTTTTGATTAACGGGGATGGCCATACTTGGGTAGCGATGGATTATCGAAAAACGAAAGAGAATCCTGCAATTCATTATTTTGATGTTGAGATGGAAGAAGACTTTAAATTAGCTGATTCCTTTGATGAATTCGTTGAGAGGCTTTATACAGTTGAGTACACTGTTGATGAGGAAGCAACAGAGGTTGAATATGAGCTTCCTGAAGTTTATTTGAGTAAAGAGGAATTCGAAGCCATTTTAAAAATGGATGAGCCTCATACGTATGACATATATAAACTAGAATGTTTTCCAATGTTA
This sequence comes from Bacillus sp. I-2, assembly GCF_001974945.1. Classification (NCBI taxonomy): domain Bacteria; kingdom Bacillati; phylum Bacillota; class Bacilli; order Caryophanales; family Bacillaceae; genus Bacillus; species Bacillus sp. I-2. The sequence continues at coordinate 390,320 of NZ_LZRW01000011.1, forward strand.
GAAATAAATGATATTGAGTGGTTTTTCAAAAAGCTAAGGGACTATATTCCAAGTGTTAAAGATGAACTTACTCTATATGAAATAGCTTCGAGTATTGATTCTCTTCTTTTGCAAAACCAAAAACGAATGCCAAAAAGTGAAGAGCTAATAGAAATTTTACAACAAATTATTAAATTTTTAGGAAACCATGAAATGCCCGAAGTTGTGAATGTTTCGGAGCATCTGGCTATGAAAGTAGAGGATCTGAGTTCCTGAATTCAAATGTAAGTGTGGAATTAGTGAATATCTAGGGTATATAAAGACAGGCCATACTTGTGGAAGATTTAGAAGGGTATCAAAAAATATTGAACGGAAAATACCCATGGGAACGCGATTAGTATATGTCTCAGTAATAACAAAAAAACCCCCTTGGGGCCATTGATTTCAGGGGGGAATTTGGTCAAATTATATTCACAAAAGAAAAAAACGAGATGTAAATCTATGTTCAAAAGAGAATTCTAAAGAAAATGTTTTAAATTTGTTTCTACGCTACTAACTTCAATATCACTTCTTCTTTGTATTATATCCTTTAGAAAACTCTGTTACTTCTTGTGTTACAGGATACCTATGTTTAATTCTCTACTGGCATGTCGTTCCTCTTTTAATGCACTCAACATAAAACATATCTTTTATAAATAAGTATTTTTGCATTTTGCGGGATACCGAAAATTTTTAAAATGAACGTCTTGACTTTACATATGTTGTAAATATCATGTTAAAATTATACAAAGGAAATGATAGCAAGGGGGTAATAGGATGTCGAATTTGATTTCTTCTATAGATGTAGCAAACACGCTCAACAAATGGTATTTACATATTAAAAAGAGGGAAGTTTCACAAGCAGTAGAGCTGAGGGATGAGATTCAAGAAATGTTAGGCGAAATGGAAGAAAATCAAGATGTTTTACTCTATTTCAATATTCTTGATTACAGATTTAAGGTACTTATGGAGGATTTAGTGGGGCAACCAACAATAACAGAAAGTGAAAGAATCAAGACAGATGACATGCTAAGGTTTTACTTTTATCTTTTCAAAGGTATGTATGAGAGTGCAAAGAATAACTATTCAGAAGCTCTAGTCCTATTCAGAGTAGCTGAGAGACAATTAGACAAGGTACATGATGAAATTGAAAAGGCTGAGTTCCATTATAAAATTGGTACACTCTACTATTTTAATAAGGTCACACTCCTTTCTCACCATCATCTACAAACAGCAAAGGACATCTACAAAGGTCATGAAGGCTACAGCATACAGACCATAAACTGTAATATGTTGTTGGCGCTGAATTTGATTGATGACGGTAGACTAGACAAAGCTGAACGAATTCTTTTGGATTGTGTCGATAGACTGATTGAAAAAAATGATAAGAGATTGTTAGCGTTGGCTTATTATGATTTGGGATTTCTCAAAATTCAGGATGACCACCATATAGAAGCAATTGAATATTTCAACAAAGCAATTTCCGCAGATGATCTAAAACAGTCAGCTCCTGTTTCATACTTACAATGTGCGTATGAATTTGCAAGATCAAGCTACAAATCAAATCAGTTGGATCAGGCAATAAGTTGGGTTGCTGAGGGGAAAAGCTTCTCTAAAGAACAGCAAAACACAAACTTTATTTTGAAATTCAATATCCTTGAGAAATGTTATACAACACCACGGGAAAGCTATGAGGACATCAAGAAAGGGCTATGTCTTTTGGAAGAAAGAAAAGCATATGTTGATATAGAGGCTCTAGCTCCTGATGTTGCCTCCATATATAAAAAGTTAAATCTTTATGAAGAAAGTAACTACTTCTTGGAATTGGCTTTGAAATCTTGTACGCTTATAGGAAAGGAGGTCATATGATCATGAAAAAAATAATGATGATGATTACTACCGCTTTGCTATTAGGTGCAATTCTTGGAATGCCTACTGGACAACAAACTCAGGCAGATGCTAAAAATGAGGTAGTGTTGCTTTTCTCTAGAGGTGCAGGGTCATAAAAGGGATAAGATTTAATCCACCACTACGGAGGATAATTGGTTAAAAAACGATAAAGTGGATTAAAGTGTCAGACTCCTTATGGTATTCTAGTAAAAGAATACGCCATAAAAGGAGTCTTTTTTATATGAAAATATTAGATGCTCCATCTTTACTGTCAGCTGTCGAACAAAGGTCAAAAGTCTATCAGGAGCTTCGAGACGAAATGCAGCATGTGAAAAAAGCATTAAAAAGTGTGTCGGGATTAGGTGATGAATTTACTGGAAAAGGTGCAGACAATATCAAAGCTTTTTATAATGATCTTGCACTATACACAGACACTTATCTTGATTTTATTGATATGCAAAAGGCTTTTTTAGATGGAGTCAAAGGAAAGCTTGATGATGAATCATTAGGCGGTAGTACATTTATTGATGAGCACTTCTTAGATGCGCAAGTGAAGCAAGGCATTAAGAACAATAAAGAAATGGTTGAAGAACAAAAGGAAGCCCTTACGGCTATTTTCGATGATATTAGTGATTTGATTGAACTGCAGACATTTTCCAGCAAAAAAGTAGATGAGCATTTAGACAATGCGAACGAAGAAAGAAAAGATGCGATTGAGGCTTTACATAAAATAGATCATGAACTAAAAACAGAATATGAAAAATCAGAACCGATCGAGAAACATCTTGCAACTTTTTATGCAAAAATGATGGCTGCTACAGGAAAAGGAAAAAATGCGCAGCCCATGTATTACGATGCAAAAGCGTTTCATGAAACAGATGTGTACAAGAATCATGATAAAATCGATGCACAGGTGAAAGCATATTTAAAGGTGAAAAAAGAAGAAAAAGAGAAACGAAGAATCAAAGAATTGAAAGAAAAACTCAACGATCCTTCGTGTATATCAGAAGAAAAATACTTTGAGATTGTAGACGAAATTGGATATGAAAATCTTTCTTACGATCAAAAAATGTATTACAGCCAGCTTCTCCAGATCAAAGCGCAGGAAGAAGCATCAGAGGGGTTCGTTGATGTTGTAAAAGGTGCAGCAGTTGGTCTATATGATGTGGCCAAAGATACAGTAGTTGGCATCTACGATCTTGTGACAGATCCTGGAGGTGCCGTTGAGTCGGTCGTAACGGTTGTTTCTCATCCAATTGAAACATCGAAAGCAATTGGAAAGTCGATTTCAGACTCATTCCAAAAAGAAGTCATCGATGGTGATGCATATTCTCGATCACACTGGTTCGCCTATGCGACTGGTTCTCTAGCAGAAATCGTCTTTGGCTCTAAAGGGGCGGGTGCCATTACAAAAACGGGGACAACAGCAGCTAAAACGACGGTGAAGAAAGGACTTGAACAAGGAGCAAGATCATTAGACAGAGTCTCTATTCCGAATCTATTGCCATACTCACCAAAGTTTCAAATGGCTGGTGGAGGGAAACTCCCTTACATTGTGTTTGACGGAGAAAACCTCAAAAATAAACTCCTCTCTATGGCAAAACGCCTGGACAATCAACCTGTATATGGAATCTCTAAGACAGGCAGACGCTTACCAGCACCAAAATCACCACCGACCGTTGTCAGTTATGGAGATCACTATGTGAGATGGAAACGTAAAAAAGTGTTAAAACCGAATGTTATTTATTCAACAAAGCAAGGATACACCTACGCAACCGATCACTACGGACGTATTGTCAAAGTCGAAGCAAGTGATTTAAAATACGGAGAGGTTAAAAGAAACCAATATGCCCAATCTAATTCAGGGAAACCAGATCGATTACTAGATGATGATGGAGGACATTTAATTGCGTCTATTTTCAAAGGATCTGGCGATATTGATAATCTTGTCCCGATGAATTCACAGATTAATAGAAGTGGCGGGAAATGGTATGAGATGGAGCAGGAATGGTTGGCAGCCTTGAGGAAAGATCCACCTGAGACAGTGTCTGTTTCAATAAAAGCATTTTATGAATCGGATTCGTTAAGACCGTCTGAATTCCTAGTCAAATATAAGATAGACGGAGAAGTTTATACGAACACGATATATAATAGAGCAGGAGGGTGAAAAAATGGAAACAAAAGAAATGGAAGTTTTACATAGAGAAATAGCTGAAGAATTAAATGGAATGATCCCAGTGGAATGGGATACAATTTGGATGTATGCAGAAATGTTAGATGATTCAGCATCAGCTCTCTTTTATTTTACAGTCCCTAATAAAGAAGAATATTATTATTCACACAATATCCCAGAACAATTTCAGGTTAGTGAAGACACATATGATAGTCTTTTAATTAACTTACAAAGAAAATTAAGAAGATTAAGGGAAGAGTATGCTAAAGTACATTCAGATAAATGGACAACTGTAACAATGAAATTGACGGCATCAGGAAAAATGTCAATCAACTTTGGTTATGAAGATATACTTTCTCTAGGTATAAATATGCCAAAACGGATTGCAATATGGGCTTATGAAAATTTAGGAATATATCCAAAAAGAAAATCAGTTAGAGACTTTCTTGAAGAATACATAGAAAATAAAGAAGAAAACAACTAGCGCATTACCCTCCAAATACAGGAGGGTTTTTGTATTAGATGTGAATAGGCTATAGAAAAAGTAGACTAAGAAGATACAACTTGTTCCGACTGACTTACATAAAAAATGTACCCCATATTGGTGTAGCATCAGACTTAAGAGGAGGCTACTAAAATGAGTTTTAAACGGATTAAAGACAAACTTTATCAATACACTATTGATATCAGATCAACCAAAACAATTAGCTCATTATACGAAATGAAAGAAATAGAAGAAGAAAATGCTTATCACATTTCTCCTGATTATAAGAGTTTTATTAGTGAATACGGGGAATGTTGGATTGAGGACAATGTATATACCCATCTAAGAGAAAAACCAGTGTGGCTAGTTGGTGAATCAGTACCAGTCGAATTGTTTTATGGGTTGGAGCAGAATGATTATGATATACGAGAAGCCATAAAAACATATAAAGACCAATTGCCAGAACAAATAATTCCTATCGCAGATGCAGACGGCGGAGACCTAATTTGTTTAGATGTTAGTAAAATAAATCAAGGGAAAATTTATTTTTGGGATCATGAACTTAGAGATAGAGAACAGGATCTGTTCCTGATTGCTGATACTTTTACTGAGTTTATTGAAGGGTTATTTGTTGTTGAAGATGATGAAGATAGTGATACAGAAGATATTGATATCCAACTTAGTGACGATCTCATAAAAATGTTAAAGGAGAGAGATTAAAATTTAGACAAATCCTTTCAAGAAGACTAAACGTTTCTTCTATCTATAAGGAAATTCATTTTAATCTGAATAACTTTTAAGTTTAAAGGGTGCTAAAGTGCATCCTTTTTATTTTTTTAAAAAAACACTCTTTATGGGTGTTTTAGTTTGTATTAGCTATAGGATGTAATGCATGATTATGATCATCTAAAAGATAATCAGGATGGCTTTTAACATTGTATATTTAATTGTTTTATCAGGATTATCCACGAAGTATTATGTCATCAAAGGGAAGGCTTTTTATTATGGTGATGCATATTCTCGATCACACTGGTTCGCCTATGCAACTGGTTCTCTAGCAGAAATCGTCTTTGGCTCTAAAGGGACTGGTGCCATTACAAAAACGGGGACAACAGCGGCCAAAACAACGGTGAAGAAAGGCCTTGAGCAAGGAGCAAAATCATTAGACAGAGTCTCTATTCCGAATCTATTGCCATACTCACCAAAGTTTCAAATGGCTGGCGGCCCGAAACTGCCGTATAACGTGTTTGACGGAGAAAATCTCAAAAATAAACTCCTCTCCATGGCTAAGCGATTAGACAACAATTCAGGATATGGCATCTCTAAGACAGGCAGACGATTACCAGCACCAAAATCACCACCAACCGTTGTCAGTTACGGAAATCACTATGTGAGATGGAAACGTAAAAAAGTGTTAAAACCAAATGTTGTTTATTCAACAAAGCAAGGCTACACCTACACAACCGACCACTACGGACGTATTGTCAAAGTCGAAGCAAGTGATTTAAAATACGGAGAGGTTAAAAGAAACCAATATGCCCAATCCAATTCAGGGAAGCCGGATCGATTAATGGATGATGATGGAGGTCATTTGATAGCGTCTATTTTTAAAGGTTCCGGGGATATTGATAACCTTGTTCCGATGAGTTCACAGATTAATCGTAGTGGTGGGAAATGGTATCAGTTGGAGCAGGAATGGTTGGCAGCCTTGAGGAAAGATCCACCTGAGACAGTATCAGTTTCCATAGAAAGCATTAGATATGAAGGAGATTCTATGCGACCAACTTTATTTAAAATTAAGTATAAAATTGGAGCTAGGAGAGTTAAAAAGGTATCGATTGAAAATAAGCCAGGAGGTTAATTCAATGGAAATGGAACCATCGAATGAAGTTTATCAAGAAATTTTGAATACAATAAATGAAATAATACCTGTTGATTGGGAGAATGTTTTGCTATATGCGGAAATTCTGGATGACTCTCGTGAAGTTTATTTTTTCTTTAATACAAACAAACAACAAGAATATATTTATTCTCATGATATTCCTGATATATTTGAGGTCAGTGAAAATATATATGATGACTTATTAATTAATTTACAGGATTCTTTTAAGAAACTCAGAGATGAATTTAAAATTAACGAGCAAAAAACTTGGACAAATTTAACGCTGAAAATCAAGAATAGGAATCAATTTACCATTGATTTTAATTATGATGATGTATTGAACTCTCATTACAATACCTATCAACGAATGGCTATTTGGGAATATGAAAATTTGGGATATCTCCCTGAAGATGAGGAAGATAAAGAAGCCGTATTAAATTATATAAAAAATAAAGACGATAACTAACGCACAATACCCTCCAATTTAAGGAGGGTATTTCTCATATATGTTTCATAAAACCTCATTTCCATTATCTAAACCGATAAACCGTCACTTCACAATCACCCAGCACCTCTTCAATCATCTCTTCCACAATCATCCAATCGCCGCCAGCCAATCCGCAGCCGATCCCGTATGGAATGGCGATGGATGTTTGGTTTTTCTCCTCAGATGATTGTGTCACTGTATCCTCTAGGTGTTGAAAGCAGCTGCGTAAGGCATCGTAGTCTGTTTGCTTTCTTGTTCTTCCGTATCCAGCTTGGGCAAATAAGTTGGCAATTGTTTTTCCGTCTTTTGTTGTGATGAGTTGAACGGAGCTTAACAAGTCATCTCCTTGTTCTGTACATATCTGTTTATAATCTTTGAACACATTCGGATATTTGCTTTTGATCTGTTTTGCTAATCCAGCTCCCATGACTCCTTTACAGTTCACCTGGTGACAAATGATGTCTTCGCTTGCCTCTAATATATTGCCGTCTACCGTTTTGATCATATGCAGTAACCCCTTTTTGATAAAATGCAAACTTATGTTCTATTATAACAGTTTTGTTCCTGTGATTTAATAGCTTTTGATGAGTTTTTAGTTAGTACATGAGTTCAGGTGACAGCAAAGTGACAAACATGTCATATGATTCCATGGTTTGTTCGTTCGATCGATGGAGGCAGACATCTCATTTCAATTATCCTTATCGTAAATCAAGTAAAGGGATGAAATGAGATGCGGGGACTTAATGAAGATTTATTTAGGTGGGTGAATGAACTCAGTATCGATCATGGTTACTTGAATCCAATATTTATTGGACTAGCTGAATATACAGTGCTGCTGACAGCGCTCGTGTGTCTGTTCGTATGGTTTCAAAATCGCAGCAGGTACAATAGGGCGATGGTCGTTTCTGCCGGACTGACCTTCGTACTCGCCGAGTTACTTGGGAAAATCGCTGGGGTGTTTTATTTTAATCAGCAGCCCTTTGCAGAAATGAGCCGCGTCAATCTTTTGATTCAAAAGGAAGTGAATAACTCGTTTCCGAGTGATCATACCATCTTTATTTTTTCGATTTGCGTGATCTTTTGGCTGTTTCACAAACGCCATATGTATTGGCTGATCATTGCGTGTGCTGTTGGTTTTTCAAGGATTTGGGTAGGTGTTCATTATCCATTTGATGTCTTAGCAGGAGCTGCTATAGCGTGTTTAACAGCCGTCGCCGTTGTATATTTGCCGATATGCCAAAAGAGCGTTGATGCCCTCTTGTCATGTTATGAATGGGTTGAACAAAAATTGGTAGGGAAGAGAACAAAATAATATTGTTGCAGCAAAATACCCCGATCTGTAAAGCTGAGATCGGGGTACTGTTTATTTTCGCCAAAACGTTGAACAATCCGCTTTGTCTTCGATATTAAATGCGATGATTTTTTTTAGGAGAGGATAATCAACTGGCAAGCTTTCTTTCATGCGAAACAGATTTTTCCCATGATCGTACCCAGCTTGTACAATGTCAGCTGAAAATTGATCAATTCCTTTTGCTTCTGGTGCGACAGAAATGTGATGTTTTGCCACGCTAAACCCAATAATAAATGTGCCGTGATCTGTGAACATGGGCTGATTCCAAGCAATTCTTGGCTCTAATTGAGGGAATGTGTCTTCTACCCATTGTAAGATGGCTTGAGTGCGCTGCTTCAGCTCAGGGTTACCGATTTTACTGATATATTCTTCAAACACATGCATAATATTTTAACCTCCCAATCCATCTACCTCATAAGCCTCAGACGGGATTCGAACCCGCACTCCTTTCGTAAGCATAGGCTAGGGGCAACACGCTTCCCTACGGAATTTCACCGACAGGAATTTCACCTGTCTCAGCTCATGTGCTTTTCGGTGCTTCTGAAACCCTTGCCTTGCGACCCGCCAGCTACAATTTGTTTTACGGCGCTCTTCCCTTCTAGAGCTACTGAGGCGTGTAAGTGATTGATCATATTATATAAAGAAACTGGATAAATGAAAAGCTGCTATGAACCATCATAAGATTAGAAAGCCTCGACATTGGGCTTTTTTCATTTCATCTCAAGATGTTTATTTTAAAAAAAGGCGGAATTTTTTCGCAAATATCATTGACTAGGAGAAAGAAACGTACTTTCAATGGAAACGGTTATTGAAGATTCAAGTGATTCATATTAAAATGATGTCAAATGGACTAATTAGCAATTGCTAATAGAAGTTCCATATTTAGTGAAATCATGTGTTGCAGCTGAAGGTGATTGGGGGTGTAGAATGAGCAAAGTTCCTGTTGCGGAATTGGCATCACTATTAAATGACTGGAACATGGAAATCAAAAAAGATCATGCAGATGAGGCAGAACGGTTATTTGCCAAAGCGAAACAAGCGGTAGAGGAAATTGACGATGCGGATATCCTCATATACTATTCTCTTCTTGAGAAGAGGCATCACATTCTTATGTACAATTTAAGAGGGCAAAAGGGCAATGTTTCAACGAAAAGTATAGAGGGTCATTATGGAAAAAAAGAAGATGACCTGTCTAACCGTCTTGCCTATTATTTTGATTTTTATGAGGGTGTGTATGAGCAGCATCAAGGTAATTATGAGGTTGCATTGCAAATGTATCAAAGTGCTGAAAAGCTCTTAGATAAAATTCCAAGTGAGATCGAACGTGCTGATTTCGATTTTAAAGTGGCATGGCTTTATTACCGGCTCAGTCATATCATGCTCTCATTAAGCTATATCCGCAGAGCGCTCCACGTTTATAAGCGACACAAGCAGTATGAAAGAAGAACGGCCCTATCATACTCTCTTATAGCAGCGAATCTAACGGAGATCGGCCGGTATGAAGAGGCGCTTGAGAATTATCGTCTGGCGGAAGAGGTTTTGACAAGCGAGCAGGATGATTTTATGCTGGCTCAGCACCATCACAATGTGGCCATTTTATATTCATTTTGGAACAAACCGAAGGAATCGATACGTCATCTTGAAAAAGCACTGTCCCATCAAGAGTATTATGATTCAGATTTCTTTTTCCATTCTACGTATCTGATCAGCCGGGAACTCTGTGTGATTGGTGAAAAGCAGCGTGCAAGCCAATATATAGAGGCTGCATATGCCAGAATAAAAGATGCTTCTCATGAAGTGTTTCAGCTAAAAATAGGCATCGTACATGATCTTTACTTAACGCATGCGCCACAAAGATTTCAGCAAATTGATGAGAAATTAAGAAAGTTAGAAGAGAAGAATGAATATCATGAAGTAAAAGAGCTATCACAATTTGCAGCAAAATATTGTGAAAAGCAAGCACTTTATGAGCAGTCTGTTTTTTACTTGAACAAAAGTTTAGAAGCGGATTTACATATGAAAAGAATGGGGTTGATTTAAGATGAAAACAGGATTAAAAGTATTATTCGTTGTCGGTTTAGCGGTCGCTGCGACTGTTCTATCGCAAGACGTTGCGGGTTCATTCGAAGTTGCAGAAAAAATCATTGGTGGTTAATACCTTTATCTCTCGCCCTTGTTGATGATCGTCAGCAAGGGTTTTTTTGTGTCTTTAATAGGCTCTTCTTATTAAACGCTGCAAGAACGTTTAATAAGAAGAATTCGCAACAAAGGGGGTGTGCAAATTTATTACCTGCTCCATTATTCTAAATAAACATAGGGCAGAGCAACAAGTTAAAAAGGTCACTTTTCTTTGCTTAATTTAATTTTTTGCAGGACTTTTCATTCAAATTTTATCAAATTGGTCTAATGTACATAGAAGGAATGAAAAAGCAGGAGCACCGCCCCATTTGTCATGCATAAGATGAGATAAGGTCTGATTCGAAGGCAGGTGATTGTATGTATCCACGGGTTTATGGTGGTTTTCATGGAGGCGGTTTTAGCGGAGGTGGGGCACATATTGGGGCGGTTGGTTCCCATATCGGCTTTGGCGGGTATTATTTGAGTCCTGGTGTATTCTCTGGCTTAGGCGGTTTTCCCGGGTACGGAGGATTCGGGACATTTTCTGGATATCCATATGGTTCTACGTTCATCATGGGACGCCCTCCTGGTTTTTATGTCAGGAGTTATTAGTGTAAGATCACAATAATTGAAATAGCCATCTAAAGAGAGGCTATTTCAATTGGTGAAATTGCTTCAATCCAGCAGTGATCACAATGATGCCTAGAATGATGATAGGCATCCAGATGATGATAAACGGATCGTAACGATCTGTGTATGCAGCAATAGCTGCACCTAGGCAGTAGAAGACAATAGAGCCTATTCGCATCAAGCTTACAAGCTGGATAGGGGCCTTTCTTTTTTCCCGGTATGATATACGCTGAGCTGCATCTTCAAATAGGTTAGCAAGTGTACTCGTGAGAACGGTTGTGGAAATGCCAGCAACATTCAATTTACGAGCGGCCGCCGTTTGCATGCCCATAGCCATACTTAAAAGGATGATCAGCATAAAGTAAGCACCTTGTGTATAAGGGAAAATGGTCATGAGAGCAAATAGAAGCAAAATCATCAATTCGATGATAAAAATGCGTGTTACGGCTTTTGGCCAAAACGTTTTCTCGTGATTTCCGCCTATCACAACTGCAAGTAAAACCCCTAAAACGAATCCACTTAGCGCAATGATGGAATGAAGGGCTGTTAGCTGCAAGGAGCTTCCTGCTGCAATGCCAAGCAGCACAATATTACCTGTCATATTGGCTGTAAACACATGCCCTAGGCTTAAATAGCCAATCACATCCACAATTCCTGCGGAAAGACATAAGAAAATCAAAGCTGTATTTCGAAATGAATGTGCGGTCAAAATCGTCATCCCTTTCTTCCTCTCTAATGAATAAGTGTAACGCTTCATGACCGCAAATGTCCATCTGATGAGATGGTCACATGTGTGCAAGCTGATGTAAGACTTGTCTAAAAGCATCATCATTCACAAGGTGCCTCATGCGGCGGAATGGATCGCCCTTTTCCTTTAAACGCTCTATAACAGCCGGCATCGTAAAAAGAGAAGGATGAAGCTCATCATGATAGAGTTCGTCCCATTCAAGCGGTGTCGCAACAAGCCCAAGCTCATTTCCTCTTGGAGAATATGGAGCGATAATTGTTTTCCCAGCATCGTGCTGAATGTAGTCTAAATACAAGCGATTGCCGCGTTTTTTCTTAAGACGTTCCAGAGTAAAAAGATCCGGTGCTTGCTCACATAAAAATTGGCATATGAACGCAGTGAATTGTCGTGTTTCTTCGTATGTGAAGGCGTTTTTCTTTAAAGGAATATAGACTTGAAGCCCTTTACCTCCGCTTGTTTTAATAAAGGCTGTGAGAAAAAGCCCGTCTAAAAGCGCTTTGATTCGTTTAGCAGCTTCTATGGCTAGATGAAACTCATTTACAGATGGCGGGTCTAGATCAAAGACGATTTCTGTCGGCCGATCCGTATCTCTTGTCTCAAAAGGGATATGAAATTCCATCGCCAGCTGGTTGCCAAGCCAAAGAAGCGTACGAGGATCATTACAGACCGTATAAGAAATATCATCAACTTCATCTGTCAAAACAAAATCCGGCGCATAATCAGGTGTCGACTTTTGATAAAAGAATTCGTCTCCAGTGCCATGCGGATACCGAATTAAAGTAAGACGCCTTTCACGTAAAAAGGGCAAAAGGTAGGGAGCCGCTTGTCTTAAATAAAGTAAGTAATCTGCCTTGTTTAGTTGAAGAGCCGGGACAATCGGTTTTTCAGGGTGAGTGACTTCTATAGCAGCAGGGAGTGGATACAGCTGTTTGAGCATTTGCTGAAATGTACATGCTGCTGGATTCGCATCCAGTAAAAAGGAAGTAAAACGCGGCTCTCTTAACGCCGATCCATCAAAGGATATACAAGCAATGCTGGCAACGATAGAAGGAGGGATTTCGTATAAAGATCCTCCTGTTAACTGGCCTTTTGTCTGAAATAGCGTACGCAGCGTTTGTTCTTCTTCTTTAGAAAAACCATGCTTGAATTGGACAACCTCGATGAGTGCCGAATCTTGATAAATGGATCCTTGGAAATAGCCATTTTCTTTGTCAAAATGGGTGACAATGACAGAGACATACCGCCAGTTTTTCATTTTCAGCCATTCTTTTGAACGAGTATTGTCATGCCATTTACTCGTCTTTTTTTTCGCTACTAGTCCTTCTGCTAAATACGTCGTCATCACGTTTTTCATGTATTCAGAGTCTGGGTCTGTATGAATGACCTGCAAAAGGGAAGGGTGCTCTAGCTGAACTGATGAGGGGAGCTTAGCTTCTTGGAATAATTGCTGCAGCTGATTTTTTCTTTCCATCAACGGTGAATCAACGAGAGGTTTCCCTTTGCAGCTTAATAGATCGAATGCAATGAAATGACATGGAAATCGTTCAGCCTGTCTTTGGATGGCTTCTTTGTTTTTCAGCCTGCCTCTTTGCTGAACCTTCGCAAACTCACTTTGCTGTTCACTTAGTAAAAAGACCAATTCTCCGTCAAGTGTCAGCGGTAAAAAAGGAGCAAATTGGTCTCTTAATTGTTCGCATTGATCCATCACTTCAGGAAATTGCTTATTTAGCCGTTTTCCGGTCCTGCTTTCTAAACGAATCTCGTCTTCTTCCCATACAAGAATAGCCCGAAATCCATCATATTTTAATTCATACACCCAGTCTGCACCGGCAGGTATATCATGTGCAGGTGTTAATCGCATAGGTTTCATTGTGCATGTCACTTCCTTATATCATGTGTTCTTAGAGTGGGATGAAATTTTCAATCACATACATAAGTCTGATGAAAACATTACATAGTAAGGAGAAAAGAACGGAGGAAGCGAGATGCATACAGTATGGAAAGGCGGCATTAGTTTCGGATTGGTCAATATACCAGTCAAGCTGTTTACCGCTACAGAGAACAAAGACATTAAATTAAGACAGCTGCATAAAGAGTGTCACACGCCCATTAACTACAAGAAAGTATGTGCCAATTGCGGTGAAGAAGTAGCGCCGGAACAAATCGTCAAGGCGTATGAATATGCGAAAAATAAATTTATTGAATTGGAAGATGAAGAGCTAGAAAAACTGCGAAAAGAAAATGAAGAAAAAGCCGTTGAAATCATTGATTTTGTAAAAATTGAAGAGATTGATCCAATCTATTATGAAAGAAGTTATTTCTTATCACCGGATACCGGCGGAGCGAAGGCTTATTCATTATTAAGAAAAGCTTTAGAGGAATCGGGGAAAATTGGTGTCGCAAAGATTATGATCCGCTCAAAGGAACAATTAGCAATCGTTAGGTGCTATGAACATATTTTGCTGATGGAAACCATTCATTTCCCTGACGAAATTAGACAAGTATCAGATGTACCGAATATCCCCCAAGAGGAGAACATTGTAAAGAAAGAGTTAGATACAGCGCTCCTTTTAATTGAGCAGCTGACAACAACGTTCGATCCAGCGGCATATCAAGATGAATACAGAGAACAGCTGATGAATTTAATTGGCGATAAAATATCTGGAGAACATACCGTTCAGCCAGAAACGACAGGCAAAAAAGATCCTGCAGCCAATGTGACTGATTTGATGGCCGCACTACAGGCCTCGATTGACCGATCAAAACCAGCCAAAGCGAAAAAAGCAGCACCTAAGAAAAGAAAAACACCAGCGAAAAAAGAAAAAAATGCATAAAAATGACCGCTGACAAGCGGTCTTAAATTGTTAACAAAAGACTAAAATGATCTTTATTTTAGTCTTTTGTTTTCCTTCAGCGTGATAGAAAACCTTTGCAGTCTAGGAAGGAACGAGTACCGGAGCGGAGCGAATTTAACATTCGTGAGCACCGGCACGCAGGACTGACACCGAATGCGAGGGTTTGTCTACACGCTAAGACCGCTGACGAGCGGTCTTATTGCGGCTTTAACACATCCTGAATCGTCCCGTCTTTTCGGTGAATGACAACGGAAGTTCCTTTATTAGCTGAAATCTCCTTTGCCCGGTCAACTGCTTCTTGTTTTGTTTCTTTGACCTCACTTGCTCGTTTCGCTTTCTCTGTTTGAATCGCCCAGCCTTCCTCGTGTTTCACTACATGCTGCGCAAGATCCATGAGCTCTGGTCTTGCGGAGCTGCTGCTCTCTGAAGGTTTGACAGAACCATGAGATGAAAAATTCTCTACCTCTTTCTCTGTTGCGTTCTTTTTCCACTCTTTCGCTTGACTGATTGCAATTGGAATGGCTCTATTTTCCTCATATCCTTCCTGGATCATTTTATTGGCAATCTCAAGCGCTTTTTTTCGAATGACGTTGTCTAATGATTGAAATGAAGCTGGATAATCGTTCATCGTCCAAGGCATATGGACCGCTCCTTTCTTTTATTTTATTTGAACATCTTCCCCCATCTGCAAAGGGTCAAACATACAATGTCTCTCAAACTAATGTTAGGGATAAAATACATCGTTTTGCTGAGGCAGAATATCATCAACTCCTGCAGAATAGAAGGTAGAGAAGGAGTGATTTTGATGATGATGAAAGGTTTATATGAAGCACATTTACCTGTGAGTGACTTGAAGACATCGATTGCGTTTTATGAAAAATTGGAATTGACACTTGCTCATGAAAATGAAAGAGTTGCTTTTTTATGGATTGAGAAAGGAAAGAGCTGGCTTGGCCTGTGGAAAGTAGATATGAACAATTTTCCATACCATCCCTCGACTCGGCACGTTGCCTTTCAAATTACAACGTCCAGTATCGAACAGATTAAGACTTGGCTGATTGAAAGAGGCATCAGCATTCACCCAATGTTTGGTTTTTCAGAAGAAAAGCAGCCTTTAGTTCTCGATAATCCGCCGCAATTTCATGCAGCGATCTATTTTCTTGACCCAGATGAGAATCTGCTTGAATGCATTGCGCCGCTTGAGCTTGATACAGGAGAAGACTACGATATCATGACATATGAGGACTGGGATCGAAAGAAAAATCCGTTTATTGATTGACAAAATCACTCATTGTAACTATATTGATTACAACGGTGGTGAAAGATTGTGAAACAAATTAGCAGCAGGTATCCGATTGCTGTTCATATTGTGTCATTTATTGCAGGTGTTCCAAAAGAGTGTACTAGTGATTTTATTGCAGAGAGCGTGAATTCAAATCCAGCCATTGTTCGAAAAATGATGGCAATGCTCAAACGGGCGGGTCTCATTGAGATTCGCCGAGGAGTAGGCGGTGCTTATTTAAAAAGAGCAGCTGAGGACATTACGCTGTTAGATGTGTATCGTGCTGTGGATGTAAGCGAGGATGAAGAATTATTTAACTTTCATCAGCCCGTCATCGCATGCCCGATTGGTCAAGCGATGGACACGAGACTTCGGCATGAACTAAAAGAAGCACAAGCTGCACTTGAGAATCACCTAAAGCAAGTGACAATTCAGCAATTATTGACAGAGACGGAATAAAAAAGCTCATACATTGGAGCTTTTTTTACACCTTTGTTGTAACCATTTTGATTATAACGTATGCACATCACCGTTGAACGAAAAATGAGGAGGTCAAACAAATGAAATTATTAGTAACAGGCGCAACAGGACAACTTGGATCGCTCGTCGTCAAGCATTTGCTCACAAAAGTACCGGCTGAACAAATTGCAGTCAGTGTTCGAAATCTGCAAAAAGCAGCACATTTGAAGGATGCTGGGGTGGATGTACGCCGTGGAGATTTTACTCAGCCAGACACCCTGACATCAGCATTTGAAGGCATTGACCGTCTGTTGATCATTTCAACGGCGGATGGAGACCGCGTCGAGCAGCATAAAGCGGCAATTGAAGCGGCGAAAGCAGCAAATGTGAGGTTTATTGCTTATACAAGTGTTGTCAATGCAAGAGAGAGTCAGCTTGTCCTTGCACATGACCATGCCAAAACAGAAGAAGCCATTTTGGCCTCTGGCATTCCTCATGTATTTTTAAGAAACAACTGGTATGTTGAAAACGAAAAAGATACGATTCTGGCGTCAGTCAGCGGCGCACCATTTTTAAGCCCTATTGGCGAAGGAAAGGTTGGCTGGGCAACAAGAAATGACTACGCCGAAGCGGCAGCAACTGCGTTAACACTTCCCGTACATGATCAGGAGATATATGAACTGTCAGGCCCGCTTCGGACACATAGTGAACTTGCACAAATTGTTAGTAAGGTGAGTGGAAAAGAAATCAAAGTAGAAAAAATAGATGTAGACACATTTGGAGACTTTTTAGCTTCAAATGGTGTACCAAAAGAAGCAGTGCCATTTGTCAAAGCCATTCAAAGCGGCATACGCGATGGTGCTTTAGCTGTCGAAAGTGAAGATTTCGAAACATTACTAGGCCGGTCGTTAACACCTATTGAAGAAAGAATTCGTGAATTGATTTCAAAATAAACATCAAAAAACGCCCTACGAAAAGGGCGTTTTTTTCATTTAGTCACACAGACCATAAGTACAAATTTTAGACAAATCACTTCGTTGAAATTTCAGAAATTTGGGATTAAAATGAAATTAAGGCCTGTTATTTAATCATCAGATGATCAGAATGATGAATCAAAATGCAGCAATAGAAGGGAAGTTCGCGGATGAAAGTCAATTTATTCGTTACTTGTTTAGTTGACACGATGCAGCCAAATGTAGGAAAGGCGACAGTGGAAGTATTGGAAAGACTCGGTGTTGAAGTGGAATTTCCAGAAGCACAAGTGTGCTGCGGACAGCCAGCCTTTAACAGCGGCTATAAAAAAGAGACAATCAAAGCAGCGAAAAACATGATCAAAGCCTTTGAATCAGCTGAATATGTTGTGACACCATCAGGTTCGTGCAAGGCGATGTTTTTAGAATATCCTCATCTTTTAAAAGAAGACCGAGTGTGGTCGGCCAAGGCTGAGGCACTTGCCGCAAAAACATATGAATTAACAGAGTTTATTGTTGATATATTACACGTGACAGATGTAGGCGCGAGCCTGAAAGGAAACGCAGCCTATCACACCTCTTGTCATATGACGAGACTGCTGCGTATTAAGGAGGCGCCTTTTACGCTGTTGTCAAATGTCAAAGATTTGACGATGAAACCATTGCCCCGCGCAGAAAATTGCTGCGGATTTGGAGGAACCTTTTCAGTGAAAATGACCCCTATTTCTGAGCAGATGGTTGACGAAAAAGTACAAAGCATAGAGGAGACAGGCGCTGACTATATCATTGGTGCTGACTGCGGCTGCCTGCTGAATATTGGCGGGAGGCTGAACCGTCTTGATAAACCCATCCAGGTGATGCACATCGCAGAAGTATTAAACAGCCGCGGACTTTAAGAGGGGGAACGGCACATGAGTATGAAAATTGGAGAAAAGGCCTTTAAAGAACGAATCGGGGAAGGTTTAGAAGACGCTGTTATGAGAGGTGCTGTTTCCTCAGCACAGGAACGCCTGTATAAAAGGCGGCTGACTGCAAGCGAGGAGCTTGGCAATTGGGAAAAGTGGCGTGAGCTTGGTGAGGAAATCCGGCAGCATACGCTGACGCATCTTGATGACTACTTATATCAATTAAGTGAAAGTGTAAGTGCACGCGGAGGTCATGTCTTTTTTGCGAAAACAAAGGAAGAGGCATCAGCATATATTCAAGAGGTGGCACAGAAAAAAGCAGCCAAAAAAGTCGTCAAATCAAAATCAATGGTCACAGAAGAAATCGAGATGAATCAAGTGCTTGAAGAGATCGGCTGTGAGGTGGTAGAAAGCGATCTTGGTGAATATATTCTGCAAGTGGATGACCATGAACCGCCTTCACATATTGTGGCACCTGCTCTTCATATGACGAAAGAGCAAATCCGGGAAGTATTTCATGAGAAGCTAGGGTATGAGATGTCAGAAACACCTGAAGATATGACGAGTTTTGTGAGAGCCATCTTACGTGAAAAATTCCTCGAAGCTGATATTGGTGTGACCGGCTGTAATTTTGCAGTGGCCAACACAGGATCCATCTGCCTTGTGACAAATGAAGGGAATGCGGATCTTGTCACGGCTATACCGAAGACGCATATTGCCGTTATGGGAATGGAGCGGCTTGTCCCAACGATGGAGGAACTGGATGTCCTTGTGGGTCTTTTGTGCAGAAGCGCAGTCGGCCAGAAATTAACTAGTTATATTTCTGTTGTGGGACCAAAAGGAGAAGGTGAAGTGGATGGACCAGAAGAATTCCACTTGATCATTGTGGACAATGGGCGGTCAAATATATTAGGAACCGCCTTTCAGCCTGTTCTCCAATGTATCCGGTGCGCAGCCTGCATCAATGTCTGCCCCGTTTATCGGCATGTTGGTGGACATTCGTACGGTTCAATTTATCCAGGACCAATCGGAGCTGTTCTTTCGCCTCTTCTTGGCGGCTATGATGACTATCAAGAACTCCCCTTTGCATCAAGTTTGTGCGCAGCCTGCACGGATGCTTGTCCAGTGAAGATTCCACTTCATGAGTTATTGATTAAACATAGACAGGTGATCGTTGAAAAAGAGGGGAGAGCGCCTAAAGCTGAAATGATAGCGATGAAAATGTTTGGCATGGGGGCATCGACTCCTGGGGTGTATCAATTTGGAACAAAAGCAGCCCCTGTGCTGATGAATCGGATGGCTTCAAACGGACAAATTTCAAAAGGAATAGGTCCTTTAAAGAATTGGACAGATATTCGTGATCTGCCAGCTCCAAATAAAGTAAGATTCAGGGATTGGTTTAAAAAGAGACAAAAGGAGGAGCAGTGATGAAGGGGACCATTTCTCACCGAGAGTCGTTTTTATCTCATATCCAGCATCAATTAGGTAAAAACTCTTGCCCATCTGCATCTATTCAACGGCCGGCATGGAAGCATCAAGTCCAGTGGGAAACAAACGGAAGTTTGTCTAAAGATGAATTAGTCAAGCAATTGAAAAAGCAATGTCAGCAAATTCATACAAGAGTAGTCGAAACAACACCGGAGAAAGCCCCCTCGGTATTACGATTGTTGATGACAGAATATGGTGAGGGTGCTGTGATGACATCGCGTGATCATCGCTTTGAACAATATGGTTTCCGCTCTATGTTTGACCGTTTGCAACAAGAAGGGATTTCCATCGCCTGCTGGAATACAGATGTATCAAGAGAAGAAAACATAAGGCAGGCAGAACAAGCGAAATATGCAGTTGTGTTCAGTGATTATACCCTTGCAGAATCAGGTACAGTTGTCCTTTCATCCCACCAAGGTCAAGGGAGAGCGCTGCATTTTTTGCCGATGATGTATATCGTGTGTATAGAGAAAAGCTCGATTGTTCCGCGAATGATTCAGGCTGTTTCGGATCTTAATCGCTCAGTAGAAGAGGGGGAGCAGGCGAAAGGCGCCATCCATTTTATATCAGGTCCAAGTAATTCTGCCGATATTGAAATGAATTTAGTGGTAGGGGTTCATGGTCCAGTTCAGGCCGTTTATCTGTTAATAGATGATGAATGAAGGCTTTCGTAATGAAAGCTTTCTTCATCCAATAAGCTGACGCCAGTTTTAAAAAATCATCTTGCCACTAGGTGAATGGACATAGTAAGATGACGACATATAAGATGTACTGCTCATCTACTGCTGATGTAAAGGAAGCTGCTAATGGAACTCAAGACAACTGCTCAAACGAAATCAATTGCACTGCCGCTTGTGATTTCAATTATTGCTATTTCGTTTTCTGCAATCATTGTGAAATGGTCAAATGCACCTGCTGCTATTTTAAGTATGTATCGAATGATTTTTGCGGCGGCTCTCATGCTGCCGTTTATCTTGCCAAGAAAAAAAGAATTTCTCTCGATAAAGCGCAGAGACTGGTTTTTCTTATGTATGTCAGGATTCTTTTTAGGCCTCCATTTTGTGCTGTGGTTTGGCTCCCTGAAGCTGACGACAGTGGCAAGCTCTACCATTATTCTCGCTCTACAACCGATGGTGTCCTTATTAGGCGGATTCCTCATTTTCCGTGAACGAACAACAATGTCTGCAATATTAACGATGTGTGGGGCGATTGTTGGTGCCCTCATGATAGGCTGGGGAGATATTGGTCATAGCAAGGAAGCCATCTTAGGAGATATTTTATCCTTTTTAAGTGTGATCGCTGTTGTTTGTTATTTGTTAATAGGCCAACAGGCTGTAAGAAAAATATCTCATTGGATTTATAGTTTTTGTGTATTTGGTTTTGCCGGTCTTTTTTTAATTTTATTCAACCTGCTTCAGCAAACCCCTTTTATAGGCTATCCGGGTAAAGAGTGGGGAATCTTTTTATTGCTCGCTATTATTCCCACGATGTCTCATGTCATTAATAATTGGCTATTAACCTATGTGAATGCGACAACCATTTCAATGAGTATTCTAGGTGAACCTGTTGGGGCAACGATCCTTGCTGTATGGCTGCTTGGAGAGAAAGTCACACTGCTTCAAATGCTTGGCGGTCTGCTTGTTCTTTTAGGCGTCTTTTTCTTTTTGATGCAGCAGCGTCAAGGTATCGTGATGAAAACAAAAAAATCCGGTTAGCTTCCGGATTTTTTACTCTTTTAAATCGTTTTTTTCAATTACTTTGTTTAATCTTGCCTCGATTTTTTTCAATTCCATTCGTTTTCTTCTGATCATGCGAAACGCGATGACAATGATTGTCACAATAAAGGCAATGAATAGAAGAGAGAACACTTGAAATAGAAGATCTCCCATGTTGAATGCCATATTCTTTCCATTAGACATACGTAAAACCTCCTTTTCTACCTATATATTACCATAATCAATAAAAGATTGAGATTTATCCATAATTTATCTATAATAGGTAAAATATCACTCATTAAAGGAGAACCAATATGAGAACTTTAGTCCTTTTACGAGGTCTCCCAGGCGTAGGTAAATCAACATGGATCAAAGAACAAGGCTTAGAGCCTTACACTTTATCAGCGGATCAGATCCGGCTGTTAACTCAGCCGCCGCAGCTATCAGTCAATGGGAAACTAGACATTTCAAGCAAGCATGACCACAAAGTTTGGTCTTTATTATTCGATCTACTCACAGCCCGTATGGAGCGCGGAGACTTTACTGTGATTGATGCGACGCATATTTCAAGTAAATCGATTTCTCAATATAAGTCTTTAGCGACATCTTATCGTTACAGGGTGTATGTGGTCGATTTCACGCAGGTACCCCTTGAAACAGCTCTTTTGCAAAATCGCTCACGTGAATCTCACAAAGTGGTGCGGGAATCTGTTTTGTATCAAATGAACGAGCGGTTAAAAACAGAAAAGGTCCCATCATGGGTGACTGTTTTGCAGCCGGAGGATTATCCGCAAGTGATGACTTATCAGCCTCGATCCTTTGATCAATATGAGGCCATTCATGTTTTCGGAGATATTCACGGTTGTTACACCGCACTTACCACCTATTTGCAAGGAGACATCAAAGAAAACGAACTTTATATTTTTGCAGGTGACTTGCTTGATAGAGGAATAGAAAACAAAGAAGTATTAGAATGGATGCTCGCCCATAGAGAATGCCGGAATGTCATCGTCATTGAAGGCAATCATGATCAGCATTTATACCGGTTTGCACATGGTGAAAAAGTTAGTAGCAATATGTTTAATCGTCATACTGTGCCTGAAATCGAAGCAGCAAACTTTGATTTGAAGGAAGTACGAAAGTTTGTTAGAACCTTTCATCAGCTTACTTATTTTACGTACCATGATCAGACATTTCTTGTTACCCATGGCGGGCTCGCTCATTTGCCAGAAGAACTTCTGCATGTCTCAACACAGCAGCTCATTCACGGCGTAGGAGAATATTCAGATGATATTGATCACTTATTTGTTCAAAATACGGCTGGGCTGGATATCATCCAAATTCACGGGCATCGCAATTTATACAGACTGCCTATTCACGCAGCGGAAAGGTCTTATAACCTAGAAGGTCAGGTTGAATTTGGGGGGCAGCTGCGGGTGTTGAAAATCACAGCTGACGGGATTGAGACTCATGAAATAGACAATCCAGTCTACAGAGCGTCTGAGAAAAAACAATCGGCTGCTGTTCAGCCAGATATTTCACTGGATGATTTTTTAGCTCATTTAGATCAGCATGAATACGTACAGGAATTAAAACTTCCGCACCATATTTCATCTTTTAATTTTACGAAAAAGGCTTTTAGTGAACGGCAGTGGGATGATGTGAATGTGAAGGCAAGAGGTTTGTTTGTCAATATGGTTTCTAAGCAGATTGTGTCTAGAAGCTATAATAAATTTTTTAACATTGATGAGCGTCCGGAGACAAGAATGCAGCATTTAGTGAATCATCTTCAATTCCCTGTCACCGTATATGATAAAGCAAATGGATACTTAGGAACTGTTGGGTATAATGAAATGGAAGATGAATTGGTGTTTACATCCAAATCGTATACATCACATGTGAAACAAAATCAGCATTCTTCATGGGTCGAAGAGCTATTTGAAAAGACCTTCAGTGACGTGCAGGCTGATTACATTAAATCATATGTCCGTGACCACCATGTATCTCTTGTGTTTGAAGTCATTTTGCCAGAAAAAGATCCACATATTATCACATATGAACAAGATCAACTCATTTTACTTGATATTGTGAAGCGGCAGTTAAGCTATGAAAAAGCACCTTTCGCTGAAGTGAAAAGATTAAGTGAACAGCTTGGAATATCCTGCAAGCAGGAAGTGGCTGTTTTCCATGATTGGACGTCTTTTTATAAATGGTATCAGGCAGTCTCTCATGATAACACAATTAAAGAAGAGGGGTATGTCATTGAGGATGCTCGCGGCTTTATGACCAAACTCAAGCTCCCTTATTATCAATTCTGGAAGCAGATGCGCGGGATGAAGCAGCGTGTTGCAGAGAAGCGTTCCTCGCAAAAATATATGCAGGCTTTGCAGACAGCGGAGCAAGCAAGATTTTATACATGGCTTCTTGAGCAAGAAGCAGATCATGTGAGGAATAGCTCAATTATTGAACTGCGATCACAATTTGAACAAAGCGGTACTGCCCAATTGAATAATGATGAAATAAATGCATAGTCTAACAAAGAGTCTTTTCTAAGGAAAAGGCTTTTTTGATGCAATTGAAAGGTGGACACTTGCATGCCTGACCATATTGAAGTCATTCTTCGGACGATGTTTGCTTTTGCGATTTTATTTGGAGGAGCACGTCTTTTAGGGAAACAAACCATTGCGCAAATGAATATTTTTGATTTTATAGCAGCCATCAGTTTAGGTTCAATTGCAGCGAACCTGGCGTTTAATACAACGCTCCCGCTTCAGCACACAACGATTTCCTTTGTGTCACTTGTCATGATTATTTATGTGATTTCCCTGCTTGCATTAAGAAGCCGGAAGATGAGAGGGTTGATGGCGGGTAAACCAACACTTGTCATACAAAATGGAAAAATTCTTGAAGGAAATATGAAAGGGATGAGATATACCCTTGATTATTTAAATCAGCAGTTGAGAGAAAAAGACATCTTTGATATTAGCGAAGTTGAATTTGCAATGATTGAAACAGATGGGCATATGTCAGTGAAAAAATACCCTTCGTTTGAAAAAGTCACGCGGAAGGACCTTCATTTATTCATGAAGGCAGAGCGTTACATGCCGATTGAAGTCATCATGGACGGGAAACTCATCCAAAAAAACATACAAGAAAATCAATTAACAGAGCAATGGATAGAAGAAGAGCTTAAAAAAAGGCAGCTGTCCTTAAAGGATATTGTTTATGCTGTCCGTTCAAGTAATGGAAGCTTATATATTGATACATATGACGACCATATTCATTCCCCAATCGATCAGGAATGAATGTGTAGTGCTGATGACACCTGCATGACACACATTTGACAATCTTTATAAGTCCTTTGGATGTCATGTGACTAGGTATCATTTCTCAATTATTATTATTTTCAGAAAATGTAGTGACGGAGTAAAATAAGTATGTTTAAGTATAAATAGATGAAATTAAAATATTAATATAATATGCCACAAGCGGAATGAACGTTCATTCCTATATTTTAAAAGGAGGGGATGAAATGCCAGCAGTGACTGATAAACAAGAACAGATCATGAAGGCTTCGCTGGAACTATTTATTGAACGAGGCTTTGATGGCACCACAATGCCGATGATTTCAAAAAGAGCAAACGTCGGAGCGGGCACCATTTACCGTTATTTTGACAGCAAGGAGGCACTCGTCAATATTTTGTACCAGCGCAGCCTCTCGGCATTTATCGAAAAAATGAACACAAACAGTCCAGATCCAAAGTTAAGTATTCGGGCGTACTTTAAGCATGTATTTTATTGCTTGGTTTTGTTTACAAAGGAGAATCCAAGCGGGCTGTATTTCTTAGAGATTGATAAACGGTCCCATTACTTAGACGAGACGAGCAAAGAGAAAATGCAGCATTTGTTACATGAGCTATTCCTTATCTTTGAAGAAGGGAAAAAGGATGGGATTCACCCAAACCTCTCAGGCAGAACCATTTTATCTATTGTATTTGGTGCTTTTGTGCAGCTGCATAAACAAATTCTTGCAGAAGAAATAGAGCCAACGATTGAATTTTTGGAGGAAATTGAGCAATGTTTATGGCGCGCCATCAGCGTTGCATCTTAAAAGAAATAAAGGGAGTGGGCATATGAAGCAAACATCAATCATTCCAAAACCAAAAACATACGGACCTTTTAAAAATATTCCCCATATAAAAAAAGGAGAGCTTTCTCAAACCTTTTGGCGGCTGGCAGATGAATTAGGACCGATCTTTCAGTTTGAATTTTCAAATGCAACAAGTATTTTTGTTTCCAGCCATGAACTTGTCAAAGAAGTATGTGACGAGAGCCGTTTTGATAAATATATTGGTACTAGTCTGAGTAAAGTTAGAGCATTTTCAGGGGATGGACTATTTACAAGCTGGACAGAAGAACCGAACTGGAGAAAGGCTCATCAAATTTTGATGCCTGCATTCAGCCAGCAGGCCATGAAGGGCTATCATGAAATGATGCTCGATATTGCCACACAGCTTGTGCAAAAATGGCAAAGAACAGGCCGTGATGAAGAAATTGAAGTAGCTGAGGATATGACAAAGCTGACTTTAGATACAATAGGCCTTTGCGGTTTTGATTTTCGCTTTAACAGCTTTTATAAAGAAAATCAGCATCCGTTCATCGACAGCATGCTGAAAGGTTTAAATGAAGCAATGGAGCAGTCGAGCCGATTGCCAATTGCAGATAAACTGATGATCAAAAGAAGAAAAGAATTTGACCAGCATGTCGATTTTATGAAGAAATTAGTAGATGACATTATTCAGGAACGAAGAAAACAAGATAAAACGGGCGATGATTTACTGTCTCTTATGCTGCATGCAGAGGACCCTGAAACAGGTGAACGTTTATCCGATGAAAATATCCGTTATCAAATCATCACCTTCTTAATTGCAGGGCACGAAACAACAAGCGGACTGCTATCATTTGCAATTTATTTCTTACTAAAGAATCCAGAGAAATTAAAGAAAGCCGTCCAGGAAGCAGATGAGGTGCTGCAGGGCGGGCTTCCGGCATTTAAACAGGTGCAAAAGCTAAGCTACACTCGTATGGTGTTAAATGAAGCTCTCCGCCTTTGGCCAACAGCGCCTACGTTCTCTCTTTATGCGAAAGAGGACACAGTAATCGGGGGGAAATATCCGATTCAAAAGAATCAAAGTGTCTCTGTTCTTCTCCCTAAATTACACCGTGATCCAGCGGTATGGGGCGAGGATGCTGAAGAATTTAAACCAGAGCGGTTTACACATCCTGAGAAAATCCCGCAGCATGCCTACAAACCTTTTGGGAATGGACAGCGAGCATGTATCGGTATGCAGTTCGCCCTGCATGAAGCTACGATGGTTCTCGCGATGGTCCTGCACAATTTAGAGTTAATTGATCACACATCTTATGAGCTTGATTTAAAAGAATCTCTCACAATTAAACCTAACGATTTTAAAATCAAAGTGCGGCCAAGGAAGCAGCAATTCTTTATGGCACCACCGAAGGAAGAACCGAAGAAAAGCACTAAATCTAGTGAATCAAAAGTGGCGAGTCATGGTACACCACTGTTAGTTTTATATGGCTCAAACCTTGGCACAGCAAAGCAAATAGCGAACGAATTGGCTGAAGACGGGAAAGCAAAAGGGTTTGATGTGACCACTGCGCCGCTTGATGACTTTACACGCCAATTGCCAGATACAGGTGCTGTCCTCATCGTGACCGCTTCATACAACGGACATCCACCTGACAATGCGAAGCAATTCGTGGATTGGCTGGCGCAGGATGAGGAGCAGGATTTATCAAACGTGATATTTGCGGTCTTTGGATGCGGAGATCGAAATTGGGCGAGTACGTACCAGCGGATCCCCCGTCTGATTGATGAAGCTCTAGAAAGAAAAGGAGCCAAACGTGTAGCTGATTTAGGAGAAGGTGATGCAGGCGGTGATATGGATGAGGATAAAGAAATCTTCCAGAAAACAGTCTTCGAACAGCTTGCAAAAGAATTTAAGCTCACCTTCCAAGAAAAGGGGAAGGAAAAACCAAAC
Source organism: Bacillus sp. I-2 (assembly GCF_001974945.1). Taxonomy (NCBI): domain Bacteria; kingdom Bacillati; phylum Bacillota; class Bacilli; order Caryophanales; family Bacillaceae; genus Bacillus; species Bacillus sp. I-2. The sequence continues at coordinate 417,838 of NZ_LZRW01000011.1, forward strand.
CTATCAGTTTCTTATACTAATGAGCTAGTGGAACGTCCTGTAGCTAAAATATATGATGCCTTTTCAGCTGTTGTATTGAAAAATGAAGAATTACAATCAGAAACAAGCACGCGGCAGACAAGACATATTGAACTGAAATTGCCTGCTGACAAAGCATACAAAGAAGGGGATCATATCGGGATTGTGCCGAAAAATAGTGATGCACTCGTTCAACGTGTGACCCGCCGCTTTAAACTAGATCCAGAGCAGCGCATTAAGCTTTCATCTGATAAAGAGGCAAGTCATTTACCATTAGATCAGCCGATTCCAATCAAAGAATTACTCGCCTCGCATGTTGAGCTTCAAGAGCCTGCGACACGTACACAGCTAAGAGAGCTTGCAGCACATACGGTATGTCCGCCTCACCGCGTGGAACTTGAACAAATGGCTGGTGAAGCATATCAAGAAGCCATCTTAAAGAAACGAGTAACCATGCTGGATTTATTAGATCAATATGAAGCGTGTGAGCTGCCGTTTGTGCACTTTTTGGCGCTTTTACCAGGTTTGAAGCCACGTTATTATTCGATTTCTAGCTCGCCAAAGGTAGATGAAGAAAAAGTCAGTATCACAGTGGCAGTTGTCAAAGGTATAGCATGGAGCGGCAGCGGAGAATATGCCGGAGTCGCATCAACCTATTTATGTGGTCTGAAAGAAGGGGAAGAAGTAGCCTGCTTCCTGCATGAAGCGCAAGACGGATTCCAGCTGCCCCCTTCCTCAGACATACCGATGATTATGATTGGACCAGGTACAGGAATCGCTCCATTTAGAGGATTTGTTCAGGCAAGAGAAGTGTGGCAGAAGGAAGGGAAGCAGCTAGGCGAAGCCCACCTATATTTTGGCTGCCGTCACCCTCAGGAAGATGATCTGTATTTTGATGAAATGCAGCTTGCAGCGCAAAACGGAGTTGTCCATATCCATCGAGCTTATTCTCGTTACGATGAGCAAAAAGTATATGTCCAGCATTTGTTGAAAGAAGACGGCGGCATGCTGATCGAATTGCTTGATCAAGGTGCTTACCTGTACGTGTGCGGAGACGGAAAAGTCATGGCTCCAGATGTAGAGGCTACACTGATCGATCTCTATCAAAACGAGAAACAATGCTCGAAGGAAACAGCTGAAAATTGGCTGAAAGCCCTCGCAAATGACAATAGATATGTAAAAGATGTGTGGAGCTGACAAAGAGGAAAGACCGCCTATTAGGCGGTTTTTTCTGTTCTCATAGAAAGAGATCGATAGAATGAAGGTTGGGAAGATACAAAACACCTAATTTGGAAATGAAATATTTTGTAAAAAATAAGAATATTCTCTCATTTACTCCAATATGAAACAATCATATGATTTTTGATATAGGACATAAAGGAGGAATATAATGAAAAAGGTGAAAATGTTACTCCCTTCTCTTCTCGTTTTTGGTGCTTTAGGTGTGCCTAGTTTTGCCCATGCCGCATCGGATTCAGTACTAACGTCTGATTATGACATGGTGACTTCTGATGGTAAAGTGATTTCTTCAAGTGATTTCCACAATGATACGAAAGCCCCCTCATCCTTTGACAAAGTGGATGATCTTTCTTCTACTGTTGGCGAAAAAGTAAAACCACTATCAAAATATTTAAAAGATTTTCAAACGAAAGTCGTCATTGGAGACGATGGTAGAACCAAAGTAGCAAATACAAGAGTGGCACCATACAATTCGATTGCTTATATTACATTTGGCGGCTCAAGCTGTACGGGAACACTCATTGCTCCTAACAAAATTTTGACAAACGGACACTGTGTGTACAATACGGCATCGAGAAGCTATAGTGAGAAAGGGACTGTATATCCTGGTATGAATGATAGTACTGCGGTGAACGGTTCAGCAAAAATGACTGAGTTCTATGTGCCAAGCGGATATATTAATACTGGTGCAAGCCAATATGACTTTGCCGTGATTAAAACCGATACGAACATTGGCAATACGGTCGGCTACCGATCCATCCGCCAGGTGACAAACTTGACTGGGACAACCATTAAAATCTCAGGATATCCTGGTGATAAAATGAGATCGACTGGCAAGGTGTCACAGTGGGAGATGTCGGGTCCTGTGACGAGAGAAGATACTAATCTAGCGTACTATACGATTGATACATTCAGCGGAAATTCAGGTTCTGCCATGCTGGATCAGAACCAGCAAATCGTTGGAGTTCATAACGCTGGGTATTCAAACGGAACGATAAATGGCGGGCCGAAAGCGACAGCTGCCTTTGTTGATTTTATAAACTATGCGAAAGCGCAATAAAAATAGAGCTTGTTTCCTTCATAGGGGACAAGCTTTTTTGTATGAATCGATTTGATAGGATTCATATTTCTAACCTGAGAGATTTGAGATTGAGAGCCTCCTCATTTTTTTCTCATGGCATCTGCGCACCACTCATACATTAAAATGACACATTTCCTTTAAGTCAAGATGATGCTGAAGATGGATGAGGAGGTCACGCGCTTTTGAAGATGAAAAGAGGCTGGATCGCTGCTGTCGCCTTATGTTTTGTGATATGGATGGGCACGTTGTTAGGTGGATTTGGAGAGAAGCAGGCAGCAAAAGGGGCTGATCGATATGATCATGTCGTTCAATTTCCAAAGGAAAGGTACCCTGAAACAGGCAGTCATATTCAAGAAGCCATTCGAAAAGGGCATTCAGATGTGTGTACCATTGACCGAAATGGAGCAGATGCCCGCAGGCAAGAATCATTAAAAGGAATTCCGACAAAACCTGGCTTTGACCGGGATGAATGGCCAATGGCGGTTTGTCTTGAGGGAGGAAAAGGCGCAAGCGTACAATATGTCAGTCCATCCGATAATAGGGGAGCAGGCTCATGGGTCGGGCACCAAATCAGCGGGTTTCCTGATGGGAAAAGAATATTATTCATTGTGAAATAAATCGGAAAGAGTCTCCCTAGAGTGGGGGCTCTTTTGTTTATCATCAGAGCCTATTCGAGCTAGCAGGTACAAAAGATTCAGTGGTACAATCAATTTATAAGGTACAAAGACTGACAAGAAGAAAATGTGAAGGGACATTTGCTTATGGATAAGAACCGTGCATTATATGATTTTTTTATGCAGCATGCAGAGAAGCTGACTGAAACATGGTATGAATCAATTGAGGACGATGATCCAGAATCCATATATCGTTCAACAGATTCCAGCATCATAGCAGAGCTAAAACGGCAGAATCAAGATTATTACCAGCATTTTATACGAGCTATTATTGAAGATAAGACGTATTTACATACTGAATTTAAAAAATGGTCTGAGGATTTAGCCAGTGACCCAAAGCATTTAAATACACCATTAGATTATGTCGTGAGAGAATACATGTCCAATCAAAGAGTGGTTCTGCATTACTTAAAAGAATTTATCAAACAGCGTCAAGATGACATTGATATTGACCGCATCTTTTATTGGTATGATTTAATTTCCGAAGCGTTTAATATTTCAATCCATGTGTTTATCCAGCAATATGTGAAAAATACAACCGAAAAACTCGTGGCTCAAAGAGATATGATTTACGAATTGAGCTCACCGGTGATTGTCTTAAAAAGCCAGATTGCGTTATTGCCTTTAGTAGGTGACATTGACACAGCGAGAGCAAAGATTATTTTAGAAAATACGCTAAATCAGTGCTCGCAAAAAGGTGTTCAGCATTTATGTATTGACTTATCGGGTGTGGTCATTATTGATACAATGGTGGCTCATCAAATCTTTGATCTTGTCACGTCACTTCGGTTAATTGGAGTAGAGACGACCATTTCAGGGATTAGACCAGAAATTGCCCAAACAGCAGTGCAGCTTGGGCTTCCTTTTAATGAATTTCGCACAGCATCATCACTTGCTCACGCGCTGGACCGTATGACTGAATTTTCTTCAATATAAAAACCAGGCCGATGAATGGCCTGGTTTTTAATTTAGATGACAGCGTCAATTTGTGTGACTTTCCAATTTTTTTGTACTTTTTCGTACGTAACAGTTCGTTTTACTTTGCGTCCATCAAGTGTTGGGACAGTAAATTCATATGTGCGGACCGTTTGTTTTTTAGAAACAAGTTTAGGTGTGGCTTTTTCCCAATTGAGCATGTTGTCTCCATCACCGACTGGAACAGCCATTTTGCCTTTATGAACAATGAACTGATAATCTTTTAAACCATGTTTGATGGCATCTTGAGTGAAAACTTGAGATAGGTAGCTGTTTAATTTTTTCTTTGTATCAAATGTTTTAGAAAGATAGTTGTACGTCATATCTTTATAGGTAAATGATTTTAATTTGACATTAGAATGGTCTTTAATTTTGTAGCCTGACATTGCACTCCAAAAATGTTCTCTTGCATCAAGGGCAATATGTAACGCTTCTTTATTAGTCAAAGCGGCTGATTTCTTGGAAGCGGCCAATGTTGTTGTTTGTAATGAGATCATAAGCATAATAGCAGTTAATAAAACAAATAATTTTTTCAAGGCGATTGCCTCCTTTTCTCAATGAAAACTTCTTATGTTACAAATGTTACAATAATTACAGCGATATTACAAGTATTAAATCTAAATGTTTTTTTATTTCTTTTGTTTCTAATTATATAACGTTTGAGGGAGACAAAAAGTTTTCATTTTTTTATTTTTCTTCTTAATCATTATTTAACCGTTCTAAAGAAGAACGAAACGTCTTTTGGAAAAATTTCTATTTAGACGTTTAACACTCTTTTTTATTTAAGACATATACTATCGTGATGAATGTCTAAAGAAAGTGGTGTTTAATATGTATCATCCGTATGAAGGTGTGTATAATGGGTACTCATATGATAGGCAGATGCAAGGATTTCCATCTGTTGGTATTCCTCAAGGTGGAGGGTTTCCTGGGTTTCCGATCGGAGGAGGAGGTACTTGGCCAGGGCAAGGTTCAGGCGGACACTCAGCACCGCCGGCACCGCCGCAGCATATCATTTCCCAGTATCAGCAAGCACTCTCTCAGCCACAAAGTATGCAGTCGCTTATATCGGGGCAAGGTGTTGGCGGAGGCCATCAAACTGTACAATTTGCAGCGGGATGTAATAGAAGATGGACGATTGTGCTTTTGAGAAACGGTCAAGTATTTTTAATGTTCGTTCTTTCCTCACAGCCTTTTGGCCGAACAACTGGCTTTATATGGCCGAACTTTACATTTGGTTCCTTCCCAAGCTCAAGTATTCTTGCATATTCTTGTGCATAAGAAAAAGCCGGTTTTCATCAGCTGCTGATGAAATACCGGCTTTTTTTAATGAATATTTCGAAATACGCCAATCACTTTACCTAGTATACTCACATTCTGTAAAATAATCGGTTCCATTGATGGATTCTCTGGCTGTAATCTAAAGTGTGTATTTTCTTTATAGAAACGTTTCACTGTCGCTTCATCTTCCTCTGTCATGGCGACCACAATATCTCCATTGTTAGCGGTGCTTTGCTGGCGCACAATGACATAGTCCTTGTCCAAAATACCTGCATCAATCATACTTTCTCCCATAATTTCAAGCATAAACACTTGTTCGTCTGGTGCTGCAAAAGTCTCTGGAAGAGGGAAGTATTCTTCTACATTCTCAACAGCTGTGATAGGAAGGCCGGCGGTTACTTTTCCGATGACTGGAACGTTCATTACAGCACTCTTTGGAATATTCATTTCCTCTTCATCTAGTACTTCGATCGCTCTAGGTTTTGTCGGGTCTCTTCTTATTAAGCCCTTTGTTTCTAGTCTAGCTAAATGTCCATGGACCGTTGAACTGGATGCTAGACCGACAGCTTCTCCAATTTCACGGACGGATGGGGGATAACCCTTGCTTTTTACTTCATCTTTGATGAATTTCAGGATATCGAGTTGTCTTTTTGATAGCTTCGTCATCTTTTGCACCTCAAAACGTCAATTTTAAAGAAATTATAGCATGTTTTTCCTAACAGTACAAACATAGGTTCGAAAAAACGTTTGACAGAAACGTTTGTTCGTATTTATAATGAGAGACAGAAAGAGCGAACACACATTCTATTAGGAGAGATGACATTATGAGGTTAAAAGAATCTATTATTTTTATTGGGGTATTCTCATTCATCGTTGGCATATTTCTCTCACTTATTGCAGTCACAAGCCATAATGATTCAAATCAATATGTTAAAGTAGAGGTTCAATCAGGAGATACTCTGTGGGGGTTAGCTGATCAAGTAAATGACAGCAAATCAATCGACAAAAATGCATTTATTGACTGGGTAACAGAACACAATGATCTTGCTTCAACAGAAATCCAGCCTGGAGACATTCTTGTCATACCCGTGAAAAAAGAGCATCCAGTCGTATATCAGCTTGCAACAGTACAGTAGAAAGGTCGATTGAAGACATGAACGCAATCATTTATGCGAGAGTAAGCACTGTGAAAGAAGAGCAGGAAACCTCGCTGAAAAGACAAGAAGAAGAACTGCTGGCTTTAGCTGCCATGCACAAGATGAATGTGGTCAAAGTCATCAAAGAAAAAGCAAGTGGATATGAGCTAGATCGTGATGGCGTGTTTGAAATGCTTGCTGCACTGAAGGAAGAGTCGATCGATGCCGTTCTTATCCAAGATGAAACACGTCTTGGAAGAGGACAAGCAAAAATTGCGCTTCTTCATTGTCTATTTAAAGAGAAGGTAAAGGTATACAGCGTGTTTCATAGAGGAGAGCTTGAGCTTTCAGAAGCAGATGAAATGGTCATCGAGATTGTAGGAGTCGTCGAAGAGTACCAACGGAAAATTCATAACCTGAAAATCAAGCGGGGGATGAAAAGGGCTGTTGAGCGCGGATATCAGCCCGAACTAAATTTAAGGCAGCAGGACCATGCACCTGGCCGTGAGCGTATTGAAGTGCCGATTTCAGAAATTGTTCGATTAAGAAAAAATAACATGACGTTCGCCGAAATTGCCGCAACTCTTCAGGCATTAGGTTTTGACATTTCAAAAGCAACAGTGCATAGAAGGTATCAAGAATATGAAAAAGGCCTTACCACCTAAAGCGTGATTTGTTGTCAAAATGATTGATATTTAGTAGTATGTAGAGAAAATGCTTTAAAGGAGTTTGTCATGATTTCTAAAGAACAGCTTGCAAGAATAAATGAGCTTTCAAAAAAGTCGAAAGAAACCGGTTTATCAGACGCTGAAAAAACAGAACAAAAGCAGTTGAGAGAAGAGTATTTGAAAGCTTTTCGTTCTTCTATGAAAAATACACTTAAAACTGTCAAAATCGTGGACCCTGAAGGAAACGATGTTACACCAGAAAAATTAAAAAGAGAAAAAGATCAGAACCTTCATTAAGGCTGTGATTTCTTGAATTTTGAAAAGATGGGAAGAATATTCTCGTCTTTTTTCATATTTGCATAACTTTTTAGGTGATCGATAAACTAAATGTGACAAAATCCTTCTTTTTCAGCGTGAAATAGTTGTGAAAAAAGGACAGTAGATTTATGATAATGGTGTACACAAGATACGGAAGGGGATTTATATGGAAACGATTGAATTGAAATCTATTGCAACAATACGTACTCTCTCCATAGACGCAATTGAAAAAGCGAATTCCGGTCACCCAGGAATGCCGATGGGTGCTGCACCAATGGCGTACGCTTTATGGACGAATCACTTAAACGTAAGTCCGCAAAATCCAAATTGGTTTAACAGAGACCGCTTTGTTTTATCTGCAGGCCATGGTTCTATGCTTCTATACAGCATGCTTCATTTAAGCGGATACAATCTGAGCATTGACGATTTAAAACAATTCCGCCAGTGGGGAAGCAAAACACCTGGACATCCTGAATTTGGACACACAGAAGGCGTAGACGCGACAACAGGTCCTCTAGGCCAGGGAATTGCTATGGCAGTAGGAATGGCACTTGCAGAAAGACATCTTGCGGAAACGTATAACAAAGACAACTTTCATGTTGTAGACCACTATACATACAGCATTTGCGGAGATGGAGACTTAATGGAGGGAATTTCCTCTGAAGCAGCTTCACTTGCTGGTCATTTAGGCTTAGGCCGTTTAATCGTTCTTTACGATTCAAATGACATTTCTTTAGATGGCGATTTAGATCGTTCATTCTCTGAAAATGTGAAGAATCGTTTTGAAGCGATGAACTGGGAAGTTCTTTACGTGAAAGACGGCAACAACATCGAAGAAGTAACAGCTGCTATTGAAAAGGCGAAGCAAAGCACAGACAGACCTACATTAATCGAAGTGAAAACAACGATCGGTTTCGGATCGCCAAACCGTGCGGGAACGTCTGGTGTGCATGGTGCACCGCTTGGCAGCGAGGAAGCAAAGCTGACGAAGGAAGCTTACTCTTGGACGTTTGAAGAAGATTTCCATGTACCTTCTGAAGTGTACGATCATTTCAAAGAAGCTGTCAAAGACGCTGGACAGAAAAAAGAAGCAGCGTGGAATGAACTGTTTGCGCAATACGAAAAAGAATATCCAGAGCTGGCAGCACAGCTGAAGCTTGCGATTGAAGGAAAGCTTCCTGAAAATTGGGATCAAGAGATTCCTGTTTATGAAGCAGGTTCAAGCCTTGCCTCCCGCGCATCTTCTGGCGAAGTGTTAAATGGCATTGCAAAGCAAGTACCTTTCTTTATTGGCGGGTCTGCTGACCTTGCTGGATCAAATAAAACAACGATTAAAAACACGGATGATTTCGGTAAAAATAATTATGCAGGCAAAAACATTTGGTTCGGTGTCAGAGAGTTTGCAATGGGTGCAGCGCTCAATGGTATGGCACTTCACGGCGGTCTTCGTGTATTCGGCGGAACGTTCTTTGTTTTCTCAGATTACTTAAGACCAGCAATTCGTCTTGCTGCCTTAATGGGACTTCCAGTCACTTACGTCTTTACTCATGATAGTATCGCTGTTGGTGAAGATGGTCCGACGCATGAACCGGTTGAACAACTTGCTTCACTGCGTGCGATGCCTAACCTTTCCGTTATCCGCCCAGCAGATGGAAATGAAACAGCTGCAGCGTGGAAACTAGCTGTATCTTCAACGGATAAACCGACAGCACTAGTTCTTACTCGTCAAAACCTTCCAACGATTGACCAGGCTCCAGAGAAGGCATATGAGGGAGTAGAAAAAGGTGGATACGTTGTGGTTGAAGCAGCTGATGCACAGCCAGAAGCACTTCTACTCGCTTCAGGATCTGAGGTTGGTTTAGCCATTGAAGCACAAAAGGCACTTGAAAAAGAAGGTATCCGCGCGTCTGTTGTCAGCCTTCCTGCATGGGATCGCTTCGATCAGCAGTCAGACGAATACAAAGAATCCGTTCTTCCTAAAGCAGTACGTGCACGTATTGCGATTGAAATGGGTGCTTCACTTGGCTGGGAGCGTTACACTGGTCTTGATGGTGACGTGATTGCAATTGATAAATTTGGTGCTTCTGCACCAGGAGAAACCATTATCGAGAAATACGGCTTTACTGTCAGCAATGTAGTCAGCCGTGTGAAAGCGAAGCTGAATAAATAAACGAACTCCAAGCATCATGCTTTTTTGCTATCTGTTTGCAGAGCATTTTCATCCGCTCTGCAAACTTTTTTCTTTTTTCTTGTTTTTTTGACAAAACTAGTTTCTTCTTGCTTCATATATAGACAATTCTTTCTTTCACATTTTTGTATAATACAAGCAATAAACGAGATTGACGAAATGTGAAAGGAAGGGATAGACATGGAACGTCATTATTATATTTATTGGATTGAGGATGAATTTGCGCATCACTATTTTGGCAGAGAATCGATTTTGTTTCATTTGTTTGAGTCGTTACATTGGACGAACCGCACTGACGATGAGCTTGTAATGCTTGTGAAGCAAGTGGATTATGTGACGAAACGAATCCCTGCTTTTCATATGCACCAGCGTCTAATGAATAACTTAACGAACATTCACTATACACAAATAGGCTCGATTTACAGCGCCTCCTTACCAGATGGAAAAGGAACTGCAGCATTTATTATAAAAGACCGGTATATCCAAATGTCTGCCACTGGAAGTTATGAGGCAGAAGCGGTGTTTTTTGAAGTGCTGAGAAAAATCAGCCCTTGTTTTCTTGCGATGGACTTTAGTTCAAAAAAACACGGGTGGCTTAATCCAGTAAAAGTGAGGAATTTTGTTTAAAAAAATAAAATTGAACGTGAAATGTTGTATAATAGCCTTTTGTTTAGTACACTTTATACGAGACAACATGAAGGAGGAAGAATTATGGATTTATGGGTTGTCATCCTTGTAGGCGTTGTTGCACTGCTTGCAGGAGTTGCACTCGGATTCTTTATTGCTCGTAAGTATATGATGAGCTATTTGAAAAAGAATCCACCGATTAATGAACAAATGCTTCGAATGATGATGATGCAAATGGGCATGAAACCGTCCCAGAAGAAAATCAATCAAATGATGAAAGCCATGAACAACCAAGCGAAATAATACGTACGATATTATGATCATAGATGGAACATGGTTATAAAGGATGGACAAGCGTTGTCCTTTCTTTATTCAATTTACCTTCATCAGACGCTTAAAACCACTGTACTTGCATGAATGAAGCAGGGAAGGTGGTTTTTATTATGGCGTCAAGCAGCATGTGAAAAAACAAAAAACCCCTATGTCAGAGGTTTTTGTTTCGTTTATGGTCACCATATCAACTGTTCTAATAATTGTGCGGCATGATTGATATCATGAAGTATGATTAGTTGGCTGAGTTTGAGTGTAAGTGTCGTTGATATTGTAAGAGGAGATGATCTAGCTGCTGGCTATGTTCGATGGTCACTGTTGATGTCATCCCATTATGCAAGACAACTTTCATCAGCTCTTCTCTTTTTTCTTCGATTTGAGTTAATAATGATGTTTTTACCAAAGTCATGTTCCTTTCATGCAAATCTTGATAAAAAGAATCGATTCTATTATATCCATTTTAAGGTTTATTTTCAAATTTAAAGGATTCATTATCTTGATGTCAAATTAAATTATATAAGGTTTTAAGAAAATAGACCATCTTTATTGAAGTGATGTAAAAAAAATGAAATGATTTTGTCATCTCTTATTGTATATTGTAAGAAGGGGGGTGTTCTTTTGACAGATTTGAATTACTTTTTAGCATTTGGAGCAGGATTTCTTTCTTTTATTTCACCGTGCTGTCTGCCGCTTTATCCAGCGTTTTTATCGTATATTACGGGCGTTAGTATAAATGAAGTGAAATCGGAGAAGGTGATGCTGAGAAGAAGAAGTCTGCTTCATACTTTATTCTTTTTAGTTGGGTTCTCTATTATATTTATTGCGATTGGCTTTGGGACATCGTTTGTCGGGAAGTTTTTTAATGATTATCATCAAGCGATTCGTCAAATTGGAGCCATCCTCATTATTTTCTTTGGTTTTATGACGCTTGGTGTATTCAAGCCGTCTTTTCTCATGGGCGAAAAGAGAATCCAGTTCAAAAATCGTCCTGCTGGTTTTTTTGGATCTATTCTCATCGGAATGGGCTTTGCCGCTGGATGGACACCTTGTACAGGACCTATTTTATCTGCTGTCATCACACTGGCGAGTAACAATCCTGAGTCGGCGGTTATGTATATGATTGCCTATGTATTCGGATTTGCCGTCCCGTTTTTTATTCTCTCCTTTTTCATTACGAAAATGGCGTGGATCAGAAAACGTCAGCAGCTCATCATGCGAATTGGCGGAATCATTATGATTGTGGTAGGGATTTTGCTGTTCTTTGATCTTCTGACATGGATTATCATCATGTTCTCATCATTGTTTGGCGGCTTTACAGGCTTTTGAAATCGTTTTCTACAGTCGCGGCGAATGGTTTTTTTTCGTCAATTGGAGTATATTATACATAGGCTGACCTTAAAGAATAAAGGAATGATTTGATATGATGATCTTGATCTCTTCTATAATTGCGGTATGTATGGCGGTGGCCGTCATGTTTATTCGCATTAAATCATCTGCAAAACCTGCAACTGCGAAAAAAATTATTTTACCTCCTATTTTCATGAGCACTGGTGCACTGATGTTTTTTGTTCCGATGTTTCGGGTAACTGGAGCTGAATTTCTAGAAGCGATCACAGTGGGGATGTTTTTTTCCATATTTTTAATCAAAACATCGAAGTTTGAAATTAGAGGTAACGACATCTACTTAAAACGGTCGAAAGCTTTTGTGTTCATTCTCATTGGACTTCTTGTCCTTCGTATTGGGATGAAGACCATCTTGAGTTCTTCTATTGATTATGGTTCATTAAGCGGGATGTTTTGGATTCTTGCCTTTGGCATGATCGTGCCTTGGCGGGTTGCCATGTATTTATCGTTTAGAAAGCTGTCTAAACAATTAGATCCGCAGCAGATTCAAATGAATTAAACCTCCTTTTTAAAAAGGAGGTTACATATTATTGACAAAGGGCTAAAATGATCTTTTATTTTAGCCCTTTGTCTTCTATTCAGCGTGATAGAAAACCTTTGCAGTCTCGAAAGGACAACTACCTTTGCGGAGCGAATTTGACATTCGTGAGCATCGGCGCGCAGAACTGACCGAATGCGAGGGTTTGTCTACATGCTGAAACCTCCTTTAAAAAGGAGGTTATTTTAATAACGATTCATATGGCGAGTGATCAATGTTTTTTTCTTGAAGGCGCTTCAGTAAAAACTTATGATCCCGCTTTGGTGTAGCCATAATGTAGCCGCGAATGATTAAGTCTAAATTAATGCTAGCAGCCTGTTCTTTTAATGCCAGCTCACCAATTTTACCCGCTATTTTTTCCTTGGCAACATCTCTAAACAGCTCTGGAACAGGTAATACGAGTTCATTTAACAGCTGTTTGTCCTCATCCCGCCATAGGTGAAGGCTCTTTTGAATATATTCATCCTGCCAATCAAGCTCTGATTTCCCATCTTCCTTTGGCAATCGTTTTAAAAATTTACGAAACATAAAAAAGCCACCGATTGCGAGTAATCCGATCATCACTGTACCCCAAAATAAAATGAACCACAAAAACCAGCCGCTTAACATGTTCTCACTCCTTATACCCCTTATCTCTCTATTTTATATTACATGAAGAGAGGATAGAAGAAAATAACAAAAATGTATGTCTATGATCTCTATAAACGGCTTTTTTCATTGATAGCCGCCCATTTACTAGAATGACCCAAACCAATTAATAGAAAAAGAATACATTATCATATAGCGACTCTACTATTTGGCCATGGTGGTTCGCAAAAGGTATTGACTTGAAACGAACGGGAAGAGAGCCCACCTATATAAAGGTGGGCTCTTAATGTTTGAAGTGCGGGATTTGAAAGGAAAATGCACCGTTTGGATGGTCGGAACATTTTTTAATTTTTATCGATATGATTCGGTTTTCATAATCTGTTTCAATGTCTTTGTCGTTTAAATAAAAAGGGAGCATCACGCTTTTTTCAATTGGCTGTTCGCCTTCACCATTTGGATGTTGTACTGTGTAAGTTAACGTCAGCTCATGTCCAGCGAAGGTCAGCTTTACATCAGTAATCGATAAGGTGGAGACATCAATTTCGATAATATAATCACGGCTTGTTTCATAAAGATCAATTGGGAGGTGTTCATCATACCAGGCAAATGGATCATCCATTAAAACATTGAGCCAATCATCTATTTCAATAAAATCAGAGGAATTCGATTGCTTTTCATTCTCCATAAACACTCCTCCATCACATCTCATAATAAATCATATGATGAAAATGGAAATGTGTGAAAGACCTAAAACATCCCGTGTGGTCACGGGATGAGAGGGGAATAATTACATATCATGATGAGAATTGTGCTTTTGTCTTGTATGGTTGCGGTTTTTCACTTTTTTACTGCCTGATAACGGCTCAGGCTGACCGCCTTGATGCTCCTTAGGAGAGTTTTGACGGATGTCTTTCCCTGTGTTTTTATTCGTCATGAGGTTTGGCTCCTTCTTATTGATTCTTTTTACGTTTTTTATTGTTTTGCCTCTGTTCTTCTGTTAAAACGAGCTGATCATCTTCCGTATAGCCTGCGCCATTCCCCTGGCTTTTGGCTGCGTTCATGCCATTAATGACATGATTAGCTTTGCGTTTTGTCATGTTCTATCACCTCATTTGTAGTATGAGCCCACCCCGCTTCGTTTATGAAGAGTAATCATTTCCTAATGATAAGTTAAACTTATTGAATTTAATAAAAGCATTGTTATTTACTTATGTATGAATTTGTTTTAAGATGAAATTGTGAGAAAATTGTGGTGAAATACGACGATTTTTCTGAGAATTGAAATTGATCTTGATCATCAAAAGGGGGATTTTGGACATGTCGAAACAGCAGCAAGTCGCTAAACAAGACGCTTTTCAATCTAGAAAAACGTTTTCGACAAATGGGAAAACATATCACTATTATTCGTTAGAAGCACTAGAGAAACAAGGAATCGGAAATGTTTCTAAGCTGCCTTATTCCATTAAGGTACTTTTAGAATCAGTGCTTCGCCAAGTAGACGGTAGAGTGATCAAGAAGGAACATGTTGAAAACTTGGCAAAATGGGGAACTGCTGAGGTAAAAGAAATTGATGTTCCATTTAAACCTTCTCGTGTTATTTTACAAGACTTCACGGGTGTACCAGCAGTCGTTGACCTTGCTTCTTTAAGAAAAGCTATGGCAGATGTAGGCGGGGACCCGGATAAAATCAACCCTGAAATTCCAGTTGACCTTGTTATTGACCACTCAGTACAAGTTGATAAAGCTGGAACTGAAGATGCATTAAACATTAACATGGATTTAGAATTCGAACGTAACGCAGAGCGTTATAACTTCCTTAGCTGGGCAAAGAAAGCGTTTAATAACTATCAAGCTGTCCCACCTGCAACAGGAATTGTTCACCAAGTGAACTTAGAGTATCTTGCAAGTGTTGTTCATGCGATTGAAGAAGATGGAGAGATCATCACTTACCCAGATACATTAGTTGGAACTGACTCTCATACAACGATGATTAACGGTATCGGTGTACTTGGATGGGGCGTTGGCGGTATCGAAGCGGAAGCTGGTATGCTTGGTCAGCCTTCATACTTCCCAGTACCAGAAGTGATTGGTGCTAAATTAGTTGGAGAGCTTCCAAACGGAACAACTGCAACTGACCTAGCATTAAAAGTCACACAAGTCCTTCGTGAAAAAGGCGTAGTGAACAAGTTCGTTGAGTTCTTCGGACCTGGTGTTGCACAATTGCCGTTAGCAGATCGTGCAACCATTGCGAACATGGCGCCAGAATACGGTGCTACTTGCGGATTCTTCCCAGTAGATGAAGAAGCGCTTGCTTACCTTCGCCTTACTGGACGTGATGAAGAGCAAATTAATATCGTTGAGGAATATTCTCGTGCAAATGGCTTATTCTATACGCCAGATGCAGAAGAACCAATTTTTACTGATGTTGTGGAAATTGATCTTTCTAAAATTGAGTCAAACTTATCTGGTCCTAAACGTCCACAAGATTTGATTCCACTTTCTCAAATGAAAGAGACGTTCCATAAACACATCGAAAGCCCAGCTGGTAACCAAGGGTTTGGCTTAGATAAATCAGAGCTCGATAAACAAATCGAATTTAACCTTGCAAACGGTGAAAAAGCTGTGATGAAGACAGGGGCGATTGCGATTGCAGCGATTACGAGCTGTACGAATACATCGAACCCATACGTGTTAATCGGAGCAGGTCTTGTTGCGAAGAAAGCAAGTGAGCTCGGTATGAAAGTGCCAAACTACGTGAAAACGTCACTAGCGCCGGGTTCTAAAGTTGTAACAGGGTACCTTGTGAATTCGGGACTTCTTCCATATTTAAAAGACCTCGGATTTAACATTGTTGGATATGGCTGTACAACATGTATCGGAAACTCCGGACCGCTTGAGAAAGAAATTGAAGATGCAGTCTCTGAAAATGATCTGCTGATCACTTCTGTTTTATCAGGTAACCGTAACTTTGAAGGTCGTATTCATCCGCTTGTGAAAGGGAACTACCTTGCATCTCCACCATTAGTTGTGGCTTATGCACTTGCTGGTACGGTGAATATTGATTTAACAAAAGATCCTATCGGTGTCGATAAAAATGGCGAGAACGTTTATTTCAATGACATTTGGCCATCAATGGATGAAATCAACAGCGTCGTTAAAAGCACTGTCACACCTGAGCTATTCCGTTCAGAGTATGAAACTGTTTTTGACAACAACGAACGCTGGAATGAAATTAAAACGACGGATGATGCATTGTATAAATGGGATGAAAATTCCACATACATTGATAACCCGCCATTCTTTGAAAACCTATCAGTTGAACCTGGTAAAGTTGAACCGCTTAAAGGCTTGCGCGTCGTTGCGAAGTTCGGTGACTCTGTCACAACTGACCATATTTCTCCTGCTGGAGCGATTGGTAAGGACACACCGGCGGGCAAATACTTGCAAGAAAGAGGCGTATCGCCTAGAGACTTTAACTCATATGGATCTCGCCGTGGTAACCACCATGTCATGATGAGAGGTACTTTTGCAAACATCCGTATTAAGAACCAAATTGCACCAGGAACAGAAGGCGGTTATACAACTTACTGGCCAACTGGTGAAGTGACATCGATTTATGATGCATGCATGCGTTATAAAGAGGATGGAACAGGTCTTGCGATCTTAGCAGGTAAAGACTACGGAATGGGTTCTTCACGTGACTGGGCTGCTAAAGGAACAAACCTTCTTGGAATTAAATTTGTTCTAGCTGAAAGCTTTGAGCGTATCCACAGAAGTAACCTAGTCTTCATGGGCGTACTTCCTTTGCAGTTTAAAGATGGAGAAAGTGCAGAAACTCATGGTCTAACAGGAACAGAAACATTTGAAGTTCATGTTGACGAAACAGTTCGTCCACGTGATCTCGTCACTGTGAAAGCAATTGACACAGATGGAAACGAGAAAACGTTTGAAGTGGTGGTTCGCTTTGACAGTGAAGTCGAAATTGACTACTATCGTCATGGCGGTATCCTTCAAATGGTACTTCGCGAAAAATTGGCAAGCAACTAATACAGCAAAGAAGAGAAGGCGATCCAACAGCTTTCTCTTCTTTTTTAAAATAGTGGAGGATCAATCATGTGGAAAAAAGGAATGGCAAGCGCTGTTTTACTTGTGTTGATTGGTTTACTTGCGTGGAATTTATTTGGGCCAAAAGAGCCCGCAATCGGCCTTGAAAAAGGCGACCAAGCCCCTGATTTTGAACTGAAAACCCTTGACGGCAAAACCGCCTCGTTATCTGATTACCGAGGGAAAAAGGTGCTCGTCAATTTCTGGGCGACATGGTGTAAGCCGTGCAGGACGGAAATGCCGGATTTAGACGCGATTAGGAGCGAAAATGACCAAGTTGAAGTACTAGCAGTGAATTTAACGACCACTGAAAAGAGTGTGGAACATGTGGCAGCATTCACAAAAGAATTAAAGGTGAGCTTTCCTGTTTTATTGGACCAAAAAGGCATTCAAGCAAGATATCAGGTGCTTTCATACCCAACGACATACATATTAGATGAAAAAGGACGCATCATGTCTGTGAAGCATCAAATGCTGACAAAAAAAGAAATTGAAAAAGAGCTGGATCTATAATGATTCAGCTCTTTTGCTTATTTTCTAAATGTTTTGGCGAAAATGTAATCATACATATATGGAGGTGAGTGGAATGAGAAGAAGAAAACGACGCACATTTGAAGAGCTTGTGCTTGAAAATAAAAAAGAATTATTAAGCAATGAGGAATTTTTAAACCAGCTTGAAGAAAAGTTGGAAGAGCGATTTAGACAGAAATAAGTTATGAATTATCCGTTTTCGTTCATCCTAAAGAAGAGGGAGGGATGAATAATGGGTAGAGAGCATGATAAACAAGCGCAGTTTACACCAGACCATTTAGGGACAAAACCTGTAGCATACAAACGGAATAAAGGTAAAAAGATGCATAATAAATCAAATGAACAGCCTGATGTGATACAGACGAAGGGCGAATAAGGAGGGAATCATGATGAATGACAAGTCCTATCAATCCAATCCAGATGATCGTTCTGATAATGTTGAAAAGCTGCAAGATATGATCGAGAATACACTTGACAATATCGATGAATCTGAGGCAGCGATGTCCGTTTCGACAGAGACAGAAAAGCAAATGATCAAACAAAAAAACGAAAACCGCAAAATGAGTATTGACGCGATGCGTTCTGAGATCAAGGACGAAGAAGCGGCAAGAAAGAATGGCTATACCGAATAAACCAGGGATTCCTGGTTTATTTTATTGCCTCTTTTTAGAAGAACCATTTGGAATGTGGTAAAATGGCAGAGACAGACCTTAGGTTTTGATAGGAGAGCGATGAAAACGTGTATGTATCCAAAAAAGAAATAGAAGTCCGTTATGCAGAAACCGATCAAATGGGCATCGTGTATCATGCCAATTATTTAATTTGGATGGAAGTCGGCAGAACAGCATTGATTAAAGAATTAGGGTTTTCCTATGCGCAGCTAGAAGCAGACGGTGCTCTTGCACCTGTTATAGACTTGCAGGTTCAATATAAAAAACCATTGCTGTATGGTGAAACAGCAACCGTTCATACATGGATTGAAGAATATAATGGTGTCAAAACGGTGTATGGCTATGAAATTCAAAAACCTGATGGACAAACAGCGATTACAGGGACAACTTCACATATATGTGTGGATAAAGACACCTTTAGACCTATTCAATTTAGAAAAGCCTTTCCTGCCTGGCATAAAGTATATGAACAGTCGAAGAAGCAGGTTTAATTGATGGCTTTTGGTATTAAACGAAGTGATTTAAACGCTTGGAAATCAGCTGTCCAGCAAGGAAAAATTGCTTTTTTAACACACTACTGGCTCGATGACCGTTTTCCAAATGCCAATACTGTCACAAAAGCAGCCTGTCAGGATATGAAGCGGTTAGCTGAGTGGGGAGAAAGACATGGACTAAAAAAAGAATGGATTCATGACCGCGAAGGGTTTCCTCATTTTGACTTGATTGGTGAGCCGCAAAAAAGAATTCTGCAAAAGGAACGATCTTTAGGGAACATTCAGGAGTATGGGCTGTATATTGAAGTGTAAAACAAAAAAGATACCCGAGGGATGAGGTATCTTTTTTGTTTATTCATAATGAAATTCTGGTTCTTTCACGGACTCGTTATAATCAATATGCAGATCATGGTTGTCAAAGTACCAAATATCACTTTCCTCAATAAAGAAAGTAATACCTTCTATTTCAGCGGTTGCGCCGGCATTTTGAGGTTCATCTTTTGCAACGCCGAGAGAAAAGCCTTTTTGTACATTACTGCACCCGCCATATCTCACAAAAAAGCGAACTTGATCACCTTTTTCTAAATCTAATTCATTCTTGTACCAATTGAGTGCATCTTCTTTTATCGTTAATTTCAATGTGATCGCCCCTTTTTGAAGTCATGCTGTTTTTAAAATGCAGGATGCAAAAACAGCTTTTCTTTACTTTTACCACATATTTAAATGGATGAAACGGCTAGAGCCATTTGATTTTCGGTTCAGTTTTGTTGAGAATTCGTTTGAGGTTGGCGATGTGTCTGTAGATCACAAAGCCAGCAAGAACGGCAACAACAATGATTAAGAATAGGTCTTTGGTGAAAATGCTGTAAATGAATGTATAGATCCCGGTCAGCATAGATGATAGTGAAACATATTTACTAATGTATAAAAATAAGAAAAAAGCAGCGATCATCGTGATAAATAGGAATGGGGCATAAAATAGCAGCACACCGCCTGATGTAGCGACTGCCTTTCCCCCTTTAAATTTTGCAAAGACAGGAAAGCTGTGACCGATAACAGCAGCAACTCCTGCTAATAAGGGATGGATGTCCAGCTGCATGAAAAACGGTAAAGCTGAAGCAAGCGTCCCTTTTAGGATATCAGCAGTAATCACAATAGACCCTGCTTTTACGCCAAGTGTACGAAATGCATTCGTCGCACCTAGGTTTCCGCTGCCATGTTCACGGATATCGATACCCTTTGCAGCTTTCCCGACAATGAGACCGGATGGAATACTGCCGAGAAGATAAGCCAAAATAAACATCAAAGCAATTAACATCTGCATAACTCCTTTATATTCTCCCTCTTGTCTTACATTTTAACATGATCTTGTGAAAAACATGGGGAACTTTTTTTGAAAAAATCGAAAGCAGATGGATTCGGCTTTGTTTTTAAGCAGAAATTCGCTAAAATGGAGGAAAAGGAGTGTCTTGATGAACAATCCTACGAAAGAAGAAATCGGCCGTATATTAAAAAGCAGTAAACGAATTGCTGTTGTTGGATTATCAGATCAGCCGCACCGGACGTCTTATATGGTGTCTAAAGCAATGCAGGATGCCGGGTATGAGATTATCCCAGTGAATCCAACGATCGATGAAGCACTCGGTGTGAAAGCAGTCGCTTCTTTAAAAGATATAAAAGAGCCTGTTGATATCGTCAATGTCTTTAGACGTTCAGAGTTTTTACCAGAGGTGGCAGAAGAATTTCTCGAAATAGACGCACCTGTTTTTTGGGCGCAGCAAGGCATATATCACGAAGAAGCGAAAAGGCTGATTGAGGAAAATGGCAAGGTCGCCATCATGGATTTATGTATCAAGGTGGCTCATGCGATGACAAAAACTCATTAAATCGTCAAAAATCCTTGGTTTTTCAAGGATTTTTGCTTTTTTGTTGCAGAAATATATTTGCGATTCTGAAAGAAAGCGATAAAATAAGGCGACAGGGACATATCGGCGGCCTTGCATATCGAGAAAAAGAGCGATAAGATCAATATAGAACATTTGTTCTGTTTTGCTAAAACCATCATATGATTGCATTTGGCTTATGAAACAGTCTTGTTTATAATGGACTTCTAGTTCTGATTGCAGAATGTAGAATGATTCTCATAACTGTGCAAAAGAGCATGTATTGGTGAATTACACATGCATGGTGATGATGCAGCTTATTAAAGTGGACAGTAATGAGCAGCATGATCATCATTAAAATCTAGAGAGATCATTTGATGATTAGCCGGTTATGTTTGTTAGTGAAAGGGGATTAAGCATTTGGTTAAAAAGCAGCAAGTAGATTATAACGATGATTCTATTCAGGTGCTAGAGGGGCTTGAAGCGGTCCGTAAACGTCCAGGGATGTATATTGGATCTACGGATTCGCGCGGTCTTCATCACCTTGTCTATGAGATTGTAGACAACTCTGTCGATGAAGTGCTCGCTGGCCATGGAGATCATATCATTGTCAAAATACATAAAGATAACAGCATTTCCGTCCAAGATAAAGGGCGTGGAATGCCTACTGGTATGCATAAGCTTGGAAAACCGACACCTGAGATCATTTTAACGGTCTTGCACGCAGGCGGAAAATTTGGTCAAGGCGGATATAAAACAAGTGGTGGACTTCACGGAGTTGGGGCATCTGTTGTGAACGCGCTGTCAGAATGGCTCACTGTCACAATTGAACGTGACGGATTTATTTATCATCAGCGGTTTGAAAACGGCGGTAAACCTGTCACATCACTCGAAAAAATTGGAAAATCCAAAAAAACGGGAACACTGATTCATTTTAAGCCGGACCCTACCATGTTCAGTGTCACGACCTATAATTTCGATACATTATCAGAGCGTTTAAGAGAATCTGCCTTTTTATTAAAAGGGTTAAAAATAGAGCTGATCGATGAACGGCATGATGTACAAGAAACGTTTTATTATGAGACAGGCATTGAAGCCTTTGTTGCTTATTTAAATGAAGAAAAAGATGTTCTGAGTGAAGTCGTCTCATTTGAAGGAGAGCATCAGTCCATTGAAGTAGATTTTGCTTTTCAATTTAATGATGGCTATTCGGAAAATATCCTTTCCTTCGTTAATAACGTCAGAACAAAAGATGGCGGAACACATGAGTCTGGTGCCAAAACGGCCATGACGAGAGCCTTTAACGAATATGCTCGCAAAGTCGCTCTTTTAAAAGAAAAAGACAAAAATTTAGAAGGCACTGATATTCGCGAAGGACTGTCTGCTATTATTTCTGTCAGAATTCCTGAAGAGCTGCTTCAATTTGAAGGGCAGACAAAAGGAAAGCTTGGGACAAGTGAGGCACGTTCAGCTGTTGATGCTGTTATTTCTGAAAAACTTGCGTATTTCCTTGAAGAAAACCGGGAAACAGCCACTCTTCTTGTGAAAAAAGCGATTAAAGCGCAGCAGGCAAGAGAGGCTGCTAGAAAAGCCCGTGAAGAAGCAAGGAGCGGCAAGAAACGGAAAAAGTCTGAAGCCACGCTGAGCGGAAAATTAACACCTGCCCAATCTAGAAACCCAGCAAGAAACGAACTATACCTAGTAGAGGGTGACTCAGCGGGCGGGTCAGCAAAACAGGGGCGTGACCGTAAATTCCAGGCGGTGCTGCCGCTGCGCGGAAAGGTCATCAATACAGAAAAAGCAAAGCTTGCTGATATTTTCAAAAACGAAGAAATCAACACCATTATTCATGCAATTGGTGGAGGCGTCGGTGTCGATTTTAATGTAGAAGACATCAATTATGACAAAATCGTGATCATGACAGATGCGGATACGGATGGAGCGCATATTCAAGTGCTTCTCTTAACATTCTTCTACCGCTATATGAAGCCGCTGATTGAGCATGGCAAAGTGTTTATTGCACTCCCGCCTTTATATAAAGTCAGCAAAGGCTCAGGGAAAAAAGAAATCATTGAGTACGCATGGTCTGATGAAGAAATGGATGACGTTTTGAAGAAAGTTGGAAAAGGGTACACGATTCAGCGCTACAAAGGGTTAGGTGAAATGAATGCCGACCAGCTATGGGAAACGACAATGAATCCAGAATCGAGAACACTTGTCAGAGTCAAAATTGATGATGCTGCACGTGTGGAACGCCGCGTCACAACTCTAATGGGTGACAAAGTAGAACCACGCCGTAAATGGATTGAGAAGAATGTCGCCTTTGGACTTGATGAGGAAAGCAACATTCTTGAAAATGAAAACTTGTCGCTAGCTGAGGAGGTTTAAACATGGCACAACAAGAACGATTTCATGATTTACCATTAGAAGAAGTAATCGGCGACCGCTTTGGCCGCTATAGTAAATATATTATCCAAGACCGGGCGCTTCCAGATGCACGTGATGGACTAAAACCTGTACAACGAAGAATTTTATATGCGATGTATGCAGAAGGAAATACGCAGGATAAAAACTTCCGTAAAGCCGCTAAAACAGTCGGTAACGTGATTGGTAACTATCACCCGCACGGGGACTCATCTGTTTATGAAGCGATGGTAAGAATGAGTCAGGAGTGGAAAGTACGAAATGTACTGATTGAGATGCACGGGAATAACGGGAGTATCGATGGTGATCCGCCTGCTGCCATGCGTTATACGGAAGCAAGGCTGTCTGCTATTGCTTCAGAGCTTTTAAAGGACTTAGACAAGGAAACGGTCGAATTTGTCGCAAACTTTGATGATACAAGTAAAGAGCCCGTTGTATTACCAGCGATGTTCCCAAACCTTCTCGTGAATGGATCAACAGGGATTTCAGCAGGGTATGCCACTGATATCCCGCCGCATCACTTGGGAGAAGTCATTGATGGCGTTATTAAACGAATCGAACAGCCGCATTGTACGGTTGAGGATTTAATGACGGTCATCAAAGGGCCAGATTTCCCAACAGGCGGTATCATTCAAGGTGTAGACGGTATTAAGAAGGCGTATGAAACAGGAAAAGGAAAGATTATGATTCGAGGCAAAGCGGAGATTGAAACCATCCGCGGCGGACGCCAGCAAATCGTGATCACAGAAATTCCTTACGAAGTGAATAAGGCGAACCTTGTCAAAAAGATGGACGAGTTCCGAATTGAAAGAAAAGTAGAAGGCATTTCAGAGGTCCGAGATGAGACAGACCGTACTGGGCTTCGAATCGTAGTAGAGCTGAAAAAAGAAGCAGATGCAAATGGTGTGCTGAATTTCTTATATAAAAACTCAGATCTGCAAATCCCATATAACTTTAATATGGTAGCGATACATAATCGAAGACCGACCTTAATGACGCTCACCACTGTACTAGATGCATATATTGCCCATCAAAAAGAAGTGGTGACGAACCGCTCAGCGTACGAGCTTCGAAAAGCGAAGGAACGCCACCATATTGTCGACGGCTTAATTAAGGCACTTTCCATCTTAGATGAAGTCATTGCCACAATCCGCTCCTCTAATGATAAGCGTGATGCAAAGAACAACTTGATGGCGAAATATGACTTTACAGAAGCACAATCAGAAGCGATTGTTTCACTCCAGTTATATCGTTTAACGAATACAGATATTACGCAATTAAGAGACGAAGCAAGAGAGCTAGATGTGCGCATAGCAGAGCTTGAAGACATTTTAGCGAACGAGAAAAAGCTGCTGAAGGTCATTACAAACAGCCTGAAAAAGCTCAAAAAGACATATGCTGATGAGAGAAGATCCGTTATTGAGGAAAAAATCGAAGAAATTAAGATTAACCTTGAAGTGATGATCGCATCAGAGGATGTTTATGTGACAGTCACGAAGGATGGTTACATCAAACGAACAAGCCAGCGCTCCTATGCTGCCTCTAACGGTAAGGACTTTGGCATGAAGGATACTGACCGTTTGATTCATCAGTTTGAAATGAATACAACGGATGTTCTTCTGCTGTTTACGAATAAAGGAAGCTACATTTATTGTCCTGTTCACCAGCTGCCAGATATACGCTGGAAAGACATGGGGCAGCATATTACGAATATCATTTCGATTGATCGCGAGGAATCAATCCAAAAAGCCATTCCAATAAAAGAATTTGATGAAACATCATATCTTTTATTCTTTACGAAAGGCGGAATGGTGAAGAAAACAGAGCTTCTTCAATATAAAGCGCAGCGTTATTCGAAACCGCTTGTTGCCTTAAACCTAAAAGGTAACGATGAACTCGTCGATGTTCATGTCACAACAGGACAGCAGGAATTGTTTATTGCAACGAAAAATGGTTACGGTTTGTGGTTTGATGAAGAAGAAGTAAGTGTTGTTGGACCGAGAGCGGCCGGCGTTAAAGGAATCAACTTGAAGGAAGGGGACGAGGTAGTCTCTGGCCAGATCATTGATCCGAAAAACGATGTCCTTGTGCTCACGACACAAAGAGGGGCTGTAAAGCGAATGAACCTCTCTGAATTTGATAAAACATCAAGAGCAAAACGCGGAGTTCTTATGCTGAGAGAATTAAAGAAAAACCCGCACCGTATTGTGGCTGTGATCGCTGCAGCGCTACACGATACACTTGAGATAGATACCGAAAAAGGTACAACGATTCCGCTTGATATTTCTACTTTAAGAGCAAATGACCGCTATAGCAATGGATCATTTATTGTAGATGAAGAAGAGCAGGGAGAAGTGACTCATGTCCTTCTGACACCTGAACCTGCACCAGATGATAATAAATAAGCAAACGAAAACCCCCTGCGACTGGCAGGGGGTTTCTTTTTATATACGGGCCTTTTAGCTTTCGTGGTTGCCAAACATGCTTGTAATGGCGTGCACTACTTCAATTCCTTGGTAGACGAAAAGAGAAAGTGAAGTGACAGAGAAAAGACCTAGAATGAAAATTCTTAAGAAAAATAACATCGTGTAAAACCTCCCAATTTTTGTTTTGATTTAGATGGTTGGGTTAAACACGAGCTTGTCGGAAATAAGAAGATTGATAGAACACTGCAAGTAAATGCTTCTTTTTCCGGTCAAATCGATCAGTATGAGTGATGCGTGCAAATCCAGCTGTCATACTGCCAATAATCAGCAGTGCTGTAAATGCGGCAAATACTGCGCTCACATGTTTTTGTTTCTTTTCATCGCCCATTGTCTGAGCGATTTTCATCTCATGTGATTCTTGATCGGCAACCACCTTAGCATGATGGTATACCTGAACGGAATGAGGCATTGAGAACAAATGAAAACTTGCAAGTGCTATGCATAAAACACCTAATTTTAATAGCATATTTTTTTTCATTTTTCTCACCCCTTCCTGGTTATTTTCATGATCTTACCACGTTTTCAGTTATTTGAAAAGTCTTATTTTTTTACTTTCCCTCTTTAAAAAATCGATAAACATCATGACATCTATAGGACTGTTTCACTTCATGAAAGGTTTCAATTTTATTTTTTAAATTTAAAAAAAGTGCCATGATCAAGGATCAGACACTTTTAGTGGCTTGTAATGAATGTGGTTTTGCTACAGCTTTAGTAAAGATTCCTGCAATACATATGGCAAATAGAACAAAAATAAAGGCATGAAGCAGTCCAACTTGATTGGCAAGCAGCCCTAAAATAGGAGGACCGGAAAGGGAGGCTGTGTAACCAGATAAGGTCACAATACTAACGCGTTTGACAGCGTACCGGCTATCATCGCCAGCTGCAGAAATGGTCAGCGGAAAGCCTAAAGATGCGCCAAGTCCCCATAAAAAGATCGATATCATACATACAACAAGTGAAATCTTCAAAATGACTAAGAATAGGCCGGCAGCTGCTGATAAAATCGCAACTCTTAGCAATAGCACTCTGCCAAAGCGATCGATCAAACGTCCGCTGATCAGTCTTCCGCTAATCATGCCGCACAAAAACAAAGCATAGATGACTGTACTCATGGAATGTGAAACTTGGTAGCCATCCACCATTGCAAGTGGAATCCAATCATTGGCCGAGCCTTCGACAAACGCAAGACATAAAGCGATCATCGCAAGAGATATCGTTCGTTTGTTCAGCCATGCCGTTTGAGTAGGCTCAACTGTATCGGACTGTTTCTCATGCTGATCCTTTCCTGTCCCGTGCGGAATAAACCGTGTACAAATCAATATGCTAAGGAAAAGCAGAAGGGCAATAGCGAGAAGGTGTATCAATACAGAGATGCCTAGATGGATAAAAAGAATACCAGCACCTGCTCCAATTAAAGTCCCAATGCTAAAGGAAGCGTGCAATATAGGCAGAATGGTTTTCTTGATGCTGTATTCAATCTCTGTTCCTTCTAAGTTCATCGCCACATTACACATGCCAGAGCCTGCGCCAAAAAGAAAAAGACCAGAAGTGACGACAAAGATAGAAGAGAGCGTTGAACCAATGGCAAGAGTAGTAAATCCAAGGAACATCAAAAAAGCACTGATCACAATCGCCACTCGGCCGCCTTTTTTGCGGACGAATACATTTGAAAGAACGAGCCCAACAATTGAACCAACCGATAAACCGAGTAAAATAAGTCCCATTGTTCCTGTGTTTGCTTGTAATAAATCTCTCACTTCCGGTGTTCGTGAAAACCATGTAGAAATGGAGATCCCAGACATCGTAAAGATCACAATAATTGCTTTATACCACTTTAATTCCATCTAATCCCTCACATTTAAAGATATATATGTTATTGAACAAATCTACTCGATTATAAATGAGACTTGCTGATTCGTAAATAACTTGCTGGAGGAACAAGGTCAATTCTAGTCAAAAGAAATCAGTCCTTCCCAATTCTTCTGATGAGAAGGTAAAATAAACATAAAGGGAGCGGTAGGATGTAATCATATCGCATCGGTATAAATAGAAGGGAGGAGGAGATCAACATGAAAAGTGAAAAGGAAAAAATGATCCAAGGAGAACATTATGTATCTAGTGACCAAACACTGATCGCAGATCGTGAAAGAGCAAGACAATTGACATACGCATATCAGCAAACCAATCAGCAAGAAAAAAGAACATCCATTTTAAAGGAATTATTAGGTGCTTGCGGAAATGATGTCGTTTTTGAAGGAAGACTGCAGTGCGATTACGGATACAATATCGAGATTGGCGAGCATTTTTTTGCGAATTTTGATGCAGTGTTATTAGACGTTTGCAAAATTACCATTGGACACCACTGTTTATTAGGTCCGAATGTACATATTTATACGGCTGGACACCCGCTTGATCCGATAGAACGTGCAAAAGGCATTGAATTCGGCAAACCAGTCACCATTGGAAACCATGTATGGATTGGCGGCGGTGCTATTATTAATCCAGGTGTCACAATTGGCGACAATGCTGTCATTGCATCTGGTGCCGTTGTGACAAAAAGTGTTCCAGCAAACGTGGTGGTTGGCGGAAATCCTGCGAAAATCATTAAATATCTTGAAGAATCAAAATCTGGCGAATAACGTTGGATTTTGATTTTTTCTATTTTGTCTCAATAAGATAAGTATACTCAATTATGAGACAAAAGAAATTCATTGTCAGTTTAACTTCCTAGAATATATATTATGTAAACTAAGAAATAAGAATACATATTTGAGTGTCGATATTTAATTTCACAACCTCTACCACCTTCTCAATTAGATCGGTCGTAAAGGTTGTGCCTTTCCTTATTGGCTGCTACAGTAAATTAAATACTTTGGGATATTTCGTTTAAAAATACTTTCCTCTTTTCATCTGTTGTTAAGTTAACTCTCGAAAAATGAATCCATTTGGTGTCTTCATTTTTAATTCCCAAGTCAGCAAGAGTTCTGTTAATAAAAACGCTTTGAATCGCATTCCCACCTTCAGATTCTATATACTCCTTATCTGTTGTAGATGTTGAGATCACGGTTGTTTTTTTAATATTTGTCAATAAACCTTTTAAAGCCCCAGTGTTTTTATCTTCCAAGAATGCGAAACCTCTTAACATGACTTTATCAATAAATCCTTTTAAAATTGCAGGTAAATCCCACCACCAGACAGGAAATATAAATATTAATTCAGTTGACTGACTTAATTTCTTTTGATAATCCTTAACTAATTGATCAGGCGTTTCTCCTTTATGAAAATACTTCAATTCCTCAGCTGAAAAAACGGGATTAAACCCATCTTTATATAAATCGATCACTTGAAATGGTTCTCTCTTTGTTTCTAGATTTTTTGTAATGGAAGTCAAAATGGCATGATTATAGCTTCCATCCCAAGGATGTGCATAGACAATTGTTTTCATGATTCATTCACCCTTTTTTGTTATTTTCATCATATTTTGATGTACATTCATTTTATTGTATGCTATAACGTACTACAAGTACGGTAATTAAAGTGCGATACTAACCTAAAGGAGAGTGTAAAATGACCAAAGAATCCTTTACAGCTCATGTTGATCTAAAAGAAACTGGATTTGGGTACACTTTATCATTAATTGGTGGGAAATATAAGATGACGGTACTGTATGCTTTATATGCAAACAATGCTCCTATTCGCTATAATCAGTTGAAACGAATGCTTGGGGCAATCTCTTTTAAAACATTAACCAATACACTAAAAGAGCTTGAAGCAGATCAGTTAATTCATCGTAAAGAATATCCTCAAGTGCCTCCAAAAGTAGAATATAGTTTATCGGAAAAGGGATTATCATTGATCCCTGTATTAGATGCGATTTGCTATTGGGGGGAAGAACAAATGAAAATGAAATAGTTAGGCTGGGAAGAAAGCTAAGATTGTTTAAAATGCTTTCTCAGCAGCTTTCTCCTCAAACATCAAAACAAAGAGCCTCAAATAGGCTCTCAGCAAAACTTTAAATATGCAAACCTTGTTTAATCGATTTTAAAGTAATCTCATTCGAACATTCAGGACGGTCTGGATAAGCAAAAACCGCATTTGTGACAATCCCATCAAACTTCATTTCTCTTAATTTACGATACAAAGCGCCGAAGTTAATTTCCCCTTCCCCAGGATTTAAGTGTTGATGAATGGTTACATTTGCATCAGGTGGATTTATGATATAGCGCAATCCAAAACTGCTTTATGATTGAGGGTATCCGCCATTTATACGTGGGCAAGAAGATCTCCAGCTTCCTCTAAATGTTTTGCGACATCACCAATCCCATCATCATAGAAAAAAGCATGGGGAACAGAATAGACTAATTTGATCCAGTCTTTATCTAATGCTCTAATCATACGAATGGCTTCAGTGTTTAGTTCGATAAAATCATTAGGATGAGATTGGATGTTTAACTTGATGCCTTCTTGTTCAAATATAGGCATCAGCTCATCCATAGATTTCAAAAAAGCTGCTTCACTTTCAACAGGTCTGCTTTTATCACCACTGAACTCACTATTCAATACCTCATAAAAAAGCTGCCGAGTTTATCGACAGCTTCACTTTAATGGCCCCTTTTTTGTTTCTTTTGATCATTTCAATTATGAAGAGAATGATTCTAAAAATGAATGATTCCTAATTCTATTGATGTTTTAATTGCTTCAGCTCTTGATGTCACATTTAGTTTTTGATAAATGTTTGTTAAATGTGCTTTTACAGTTCTTTCGGAAATTCCCATATCAAATGCAATTTCCTTACTCCGAAACCCTCTAGCTACTGCTTGCAAAACGAGCATTTCTTTTTCGGTAAGCAAGTGGTTGTCTGTTTTCAATTTTTCTTGAGGTTCTTTGTGTACGGTTGATTCAAATACCTTTGAGGCCACATTTGATTGAAGTAAAATGTCTCCTCTGATGGCCGCTTCAATTGTATTAAATAAGTTTTCTCTGCTGGCATCCTTTAAGAGGTAGCCTTTTGCACCAAGCTGTAACCCTTGAATCATTAATTTCTCTTCATTATAAGTAGTGAGAATGAGTACGGGAACTTTTATTTGAAGAGTCTGCATTTCTCTAAGCATATCAAGCCCGCTCATCATAGGCATGTTGAGGTCAAGTAATACAAGGTCTGGGGATTTTTCTTTTATGACATCTATCCCCTTTCCCCCATCTTCTGCTTCTCCAACTACTTCAAATCTTTCGTCTGTTTCAAGAATTAATTTTAATCCTTCTCTCACAACATAATGATCATCAACAATCACAATTCGATAAGACACTGTATTTACTCCTTTTTC
The DNA here is from genome assembly GCF_001974945.1 of Bacillus sp. I-2. Lineage (NCBI taxonomy): Bacteria > Bacillati > Bacillota > Bacilli > Caryophanales > Bacillaceae > Bacillus > Bacillus sp. I-2. Next base: position 448,820 of record NZ_LZRW01000011.1, read on the forward strand.
AAAGGTATGTTCACTATTACTTGTGTACCTTCATTTTTTTTACTTTTCAAATGGATCTCTCCACCAAGCAGCCGAACACGTTCTGACATACCAATGATTCCGTAATGTCCAAAAGTGGATTCTCGTTTTTTCTCATCAAATCCCACTCCATTGTCTGCTATTTCCAAATGGATGTGATCACCTTGTTGTACCATTACTAACTCGACTTGGCTTGCTTTGGCATGTTTTGAAACATTCGTTAAGCATTCTTTTATCATGTAAACTGTATGTTCAATAAAAAAAGGCGACATATTCTGAGGTACAGAGATCTTTGTACGAATTGGGATATTCGTTGCTGTCGTAAATCGATTTACTTCATTTTTCACTGTTTCGGTTAAATCGGATTGATCATGACGATCCTTCCGAAGGTCATCAATCACCATTCGTGCCTCACCTAATGTTTTTCGCGCTTGGCTCATTGAGCCCTTGATAATGCTTTGAGCACGCTCGGTATTTTGATTCTCTAAATGTGCTTGAACAGCTTCCAATTGCATAATAATGCCTGCAAGCCCTTGCGCAAGGGTATCATGTAAATCTCTCGCCATTCTTTGACGCTCATTAGCAAGGGTTAACTCTTCCACCTGCTGATGTGCGAGTTCGAGTTCCTTTAGGAACGTTTGAGTTCGAATTCTAGCCTTTACTTGTCTAAAAAATAAGATAGAGTATGCAACGACCACAATAAGGATAAGAAATAAAATCGGAATGTAGACAGTCAGATCATCTGTATCATTAGCCAAAATAAGAGCTAGAAAAAAAAGCACATAAAAACAAAGTCCTGTCAAAATAATTTTTAATGTATGATAGTATACACCAATGCTCTGAGCAATTATGATCGGTAAAAGACCAATTAAAATCACAGGAGAGGCAGCTGGCATGGCTAAAACACAAAGTAGAATAACGATTCCTTGTATGAAGAAATAAATCCAAGGCTTCTTCTGGAACCAATAATATGACCACCAATGAAAAATCAGATGAATTGCAAAAAGGCCAGAAAAAAACAAACTTGAAAGCGATAAAGATACTGTTAAAAACTGAAAAATCATCGCTGCAGCATAAACAAGAATGCCCCATAATAACGTGGGAATTCGGGAATATATCATTTCATTAAATGGGTCTATCCGTTTTTTACCCATAAACGCTCACCTTCCAAATCCCATCATAACACGAAAAATACCGCCCGCCTTTTAAAGAGGCAATGGCGGTATTAGAATTTTAACATTTTAAAAAGAATAAATTATATAATCTTCTTTTCTTTTTGGGCAATTGACTCTCCTTCAATATCAATATGCGGAAGCAATCGTGCCAGCCATTTAGGTAAGTACCAATTTGCACGCCCTAATAGCATCATACAAGCAGGGATAAAGGTCATTCTAATGACAAATGCATCGAATAAAACCCCAAATGCCAATGTTAATCCCATTGTTTTAATAATCAAGTCTTGAGCAAAAATAAAGCTTGCGAAAACGGAAATCATAATTAAGCCTGCTGCAGTTACAACCCTGCCACTATGCTGTAATCCAGAAATAACAGATTTCTTTGCATCCTGAGATAGAAGGAATTCTTCCCTCATTCTACTAACTAAAAATACTTCATAATCCATTGCAAGACCAAATAATATTCCTGTTACTAGTACAGGCATAAAGTTCAACAGAGGACCTGCTGCAGGTATTCCAAACAATTGGGCAAGGTGTCCATCCTGTAAAACAAAGACAGCAAAACCTAATGTAGCAGTTAATGTCATTAAAAACCCTAGTACAGCTTTTAATGGAACAAGGAATGATCTAAATACAAGAATCATTAACACTAAAGCAAATCCAATAATGACTCCTGCAAATTTCGGTAATGCTTCACTGAGTCTATCTGAAATATCTATATTCACGGCAGTAGAACCTGTCACAAGAAACTTTGTGTCAGTTACGCTCGATTCATTTCGAATGTCTTTCACTAATTGCTTCGTTTCTTTATCCTCCGGACCACTTCTAGGTAAGATTGTTAACATGGCGTACTCACCTGATTGATTAGGTATCGCCGGCGTGATTTGTTTGACACCATCCATTTTTTCTAACAATTTTGATGATTCCTCGATGGACTTGGATTTCATCGTTTTATCTGCTTGAGAGGCATCTAGGATAACAACAAGTGGTCCATTAAACCCCTTGCCAAATCCTTCTGCTAAAAGATCGTATCCTTTACGTTCAGTTGTTTCTTTGCCTTTCATACCGTTATCCGGAAGACCAAGCTCCATATGAAGTGCTGGCCAGCTTACCAATCCTGTCAATAAAATGACACCTATCATTATTTTACCCGGATGCTTTTGAATAAATCTTCCCCAGCCCATTGTTTTTTTCTCTTTTTTTGGCTGTAATTTAGAAAATAACTTATTTTTCCTAGAAGGACTCACCTTATCTCCAAGAAGCCCTAGTATAGCTGGAACAATCGTGAGAGAAACAAGCATAACAGATAGGACCATAAAGGCTCCCACAAGGCCCATGATACCTAGAAATGGTATGTCAACTAATACAAGTCCACATAATGCAACAATAACAGTGACGCCCGCAAATAATACAGCACTTCCTGCGGTACCTACTGCTCTAGCAGCAGCCTCATTCAAATTGTAGCCTTCTGCTAACAGCTGTCGATATCTTGAAATGATAAACAGTGCATAATCAATTCCTACTGCAAGACCAATCATCACCGCTAATGTGAGACTAAATGCAGACATTTCTACAAAGTTTGAGGTGATTAAAATGACCATAACACCTATTACTAACCCAATCACAGCCGTCAATATTGGTAATCCTGCGACCAAAAGTGAAGCAAATGTAAAGGCTAAAATCAAGAAGGCGAAGACAATCCCTATGATTTCAGAAATCCCACCTATTTCAATTTCAGAGAATGCGACGGAGCCGCCTAATTCTGTTTGGATGCCGGCATCTCTTGAAATCTTAATGCTATTTAATACTTTCTCTTTTGAGGATTGCTTTACCTTATCCGCTTTCACTCGATACGTAATATCCGCATATCCTATCTTCTTATCTTTACTTATCGTAAAGTTTTGATATAAATCGGTCACCTGCTTAACTGCTTTATCTTTTTTAATTTCTTTTATCGTCTCATTAATTTTATCTTTCACTTTCTTTGCTTCTAATGTTTCATCTTTAGGTGCTTTAAATATCAGACGAATTGTTCCCTCATCATCACCTGCTGGGAACTTCTTTTCCAAGAGATCCATCGCTTTTTCAGATTTTGTTCCTGGAATCGACATATCTCCATTAAATGAAACGCCTGTCCCTATTGTTGCTGCAACTACAGCTACTAAAATAAGTAACCAACCGATTAACATTCGTTTAGGCTTAGTAAAAGCAAAGTTTCCTAAGTTATATAAAAATTTAGCCATTCACTTACTCCTTTTTCATTGAATTCATGATATTCACCTCTTTATTCTACGCAATGAAATAGTGAAGTAAAATTGTACTTTTGGGCAAAAGGGATTGTACATTTAGGCAAGAAAAAGAGCATCTCTCTTGAGATACCCTTCATATTTATATTGAAGATCTGCCATATATCCTCTTCTATATAAATCCCAATATCTCATTTTGTTGATGCGCTAGTTCCATTCCCTCTGCTAGATAAAGAGCGTTCATTTTATCTATATCATCATCTGGCCAATGGCGGATCAGTTGACGCAATCTCGCAGCAACGGTCTGACAAACATCTGGTGATAAGTAACTATCAGAATCTGGTTGTTCCAGCAATGGAATGATGTCATCCTGGTAGTTTTTAAAGGGTATTTCCCCACCAAACCCCTCCATATCATCTAAATTCATACCAATACAAGCTACTTATCTTTTTCTAAAATCATGGAAGTCACTGTATGACCAATGTGCTTCGCAATGAGTAAAATCCAATCCCATGAAACATTCCTCCGATTTCAAGTTGTATTAGTCATATCGGGTTATTTTGATTTAATTCCTGCGCCACAAAGAGGTATGACGATTGTTTCTTTTGATTCCTTTTTATATTTCATGTAGCCAGCAAAATTGACTGCAGATGTCACTTCCACATAAAATCCTTTCTCACTTAGTTTAGAGCGTGCATTCAATATCTCCTCTTCTTCAATATCTATAAATGTACCATTGGTATCTTGTACAGCTTCTAGAATTTGTTTGGAGCGGGCCGGGGCAGCAATGGCTATCCCTTCTGCTAAGGTCCCTGTATTCGTAACAGGCGATGCTGATTCTTCTTCATTTTGATAAGCTTTCACGAGAGGAGCACAGTTTTTCGCTTGTATGGCAATGATTTTCGGTATTTTATGAATCAAACCATTTTCAAATAACTCTTTAAAACCGTAATACGCACCTAGAAGGAGAGTACCATTTCCAACCGGAATGATTAAAGCATCAGGTGCTCCTTTTATTTGTTCATAGATTTCATAGGCGTATGTTTTTGTTCCTTCAAAAAAATAAGGATGATACACATGGCTTGCATAAAAAACGTTTTCGGCGTCTACTGCTTTTTGCGCCGCGGCTGCAATATCCTCTCGTGTACCGCGAATTTCTTTAACCGTTGCTCCATGGGCTTTTATTTGAGCGATCTTTTTAGGTGATGTTTCATCGCTTAGATAGATGTCACATGCAATCTCGCAACGAGCTGCATAAGCGGCAATCGCCGTTCCTGCATTCCCGCTGCTATCCGCAATGACTTTTGATACCCCTAATTCCTTTGCCTTTGTCATTAAAACAGCAGCTCCTCGATCTTTAAAGGAGAGTGTAGGCATCATATAATCAACTTTTACATAAGTGTTTGGCTCATTAGGATCTAAAACGATTAACGGAGTTTGACCTTCACCCATTGTCACAGATTCCCAAGTCTTAGAACCTTTTGAAAATGGCATGGTTTCAACATAACGCCATAATGAGTTTGGGTAGTGATCCCAAGCCGCAATATTTATTTTAGGGGTATCTTTCACCAGGTTTAATACGCCGTTACAATCACATTTCCATAAAGTTGGTGTTATCTCATACCTTTTCCCGCAATGGTTACAAATCAATTGATTCATCAATCATCAGCCCCCTTGAATAATTTTTTATATGAAATATACTTTTTTATATATCGTGGGCAAAAAAATATTCTAAATATAAGAAATAGCATCAATTTCAATTTTGAAACCAAAATTTAATTCATTCGTTGGTACAACAGTACGTGCTGGCTTATGTTCACCGAAAAATTCAGTGTAAACCGCATCTACTTTATCCCATAGTTCAATATCAGAAATGTATAATGTCATACGCAAAATCTTTTCTTTTTTACTTCCGGCTGCTTCTACAATCATCTCCACATTCTTAAGCGCTTGTAATGTCTCTTCTTCAATGGGGCCGAATTCTTTTTCTCTCGTTTCGGGATTGATGGCAAATTGTCCTGAAACATAGACCGTGTTTTGATGAATGGTTGCGAATGCATAATGTCCGTTGGATTTTAGATTCCCTACCTCAAGGATGTTTTTCATTTCGTTTCCCCTTCATTCGATTTATGTTTGATTTCATCCAAATAGCTATAGACGGTGACTTTAGAAATACCTAACATAGATGCGACCTTCTCAACTGAACCTTTCATTAAAAAGATTCCCTTTTCATCCATGAACCTTATTAATTCAATTTTTTCATGGCGTTTCATGACTGGGTGAACACTATTTTGAATGATCTGTTGAATCAATTGATCTACTATTCCTTCCACATTTTCAAGATCATCATTTGATGTGGTTTCATTCTCTTGAACTTCAACTTTTGTAGAAAGAAAAGTATCCATAAATTGCTGCATTTGATTCAATGCTTCAACATCAAAATTGATACAGAATGCCCCGATCACCTTTTGCTTCGAATCACGAATTAATGAAGTCGAAGAACGAATGGTACGGTTGTCTTCGGTTTTAAATGTATACCCAGCAAGGTAATCTTCTTTAAAATCTTCGGATTGTAAAACAGTCTTTACCAAATGATCAAATGATTGACCGATTTTTCTTCCTGTCACATGATGATTGACTGTAAACATGACAGATGCTTGAGGGTTCGTTAAATCATGAATAACTATTTCACAATTTGGTCCAAACATTTTTGCAGTAGATTTTGCTAAAGGAATATAGCTCTCTAATAAATTCTTCGTATTTTCCATGCCTAAGCACCTCATTTGTTTATTCCACTAGATTATATAATTTTTTATATATAAAAACAATATATAGATTTTTTTATACATGTTGAAAAAGTTGAGAAAATATAAAAAAAGCAGCCATTGACTGCTTTTTGCTTGTGCTCCTTTCTAATTGATTTCTTGCTGGATTCCATACAAAATGACTTCAATTCCCCACCTGAACCGTTCCATTGATACGGTATCACCTGCAAACATTTCTTCTTTCAGGCTATGGATGAAAGGAATGCGATCATCGTATGCATCTCCTCTTCTTATGGAAATCGTTTAAAGCCACATCACATTTATATTATAACGAACACCGTTCGTTTAAAAAGTTTATTTCACGATTGTGCGTTTTAATGAAAAGAAACCAATCGTCCGCCATCATATGATACACTCCAACTAGGAATGTGAAAGGATGTCGAATCCTAACGATGATTCTTGAAATCAGTCGTTTCCATTGTTCTAATTCTGAGTGTAAGAGGTGTTTCTATGAATAAATTATTGGCAACGTTGATATTAGGATTGGGCTTTAGTGGTGCTGCTCTCATTCTTTCTGTCCCTTTGTTATTCAAGTCCAAACCAGAACAATTTGAGCTGGTGTTTACTGCTGGATCAGCGGGCGCTTTCGCAGTATTCGCTGTCTCATGCCTAGTTCTTCGAAAGCAATTCAATCGCTAAAAAACCTAAACACAATCCGCCATTAGAACAACAAGTCCAATTAATCCTGCAAGTTGACCCATCAGATGTACGGTTTTTTATGGAGAAGGAACTTCCGCGAGAGCAATATCAAAGGAAAGAAGTGCTCGGGGAACAACTTCAACATAAGAAGAATGACGATGGCATATTTATTACAGATAGATTTTAAGATGAAGGGTCCTTTCGGTGATGAAATGGCAAAAGAGTTTTCTGATTTAGCGAAAAGTATAAATGAGGAAGACGGATTCATATGGAAAATATGGACGGAGAATCCTGAGAAAAATGAGATAGAAACAAATAAAAAATCATCCTTCTTAGTTTCTACCATGGAGAACCTGTCAGCCATGCAATAGACATGAGACCATCAGGTCATCACTTTCTGCTCGTTTTCTTAATCAAGTCCACGCCATCGTATGACAGACTTTCCACATGTACAGGCTTTTGCAGAATGTAATGATCAAAAAAGGTCCCCGTATAGTCTGTGACAAGATTCCTCATCTCCATCGCATCGCGTTCGCCTCTCAGTTCTTCGTTTACACCGGTAAACAGGATGTCGCAATAATCTAAATGTGCAGCATGGTCAACAGAGAAATAATAGGTTTCCATGCTATTGTTAGCGCCAATGATCGCATTCATATGATAGTTAGGCTCAGAAAACAGCAGCAAAAAGGGTTTTTTTAGGTCGCTGTCAAGAAGACCGAATGCACCGCTATCGAAGCCAATCCCGCAGGCGAATCGGTCGTCATCCCGGCAAACAATTGCTGTCGTAGGCCCTCCGTAAGAATGTCCGACTATGCCCATGCCGGCGTCAAGCTGCAATCTGCCATTAAAGATGGAATTAAGTTCCCCGGAGTCTAGTTTGTAAAGATAATTGGCTGCATACCTTACATCCTCTGCCTGTAATTCACTATATTTAGTTAACTGATGAAGTATTGGCAGTGTAAGGACGTTACGGCATGTCTCAATGGCAGTTTCATCGTCAGGCCGCATCGTCATCTGACCAGCCAGCGCCATCATTTCTGGATCTTCAGAAAACGCCATAATGGCATCTGAAAAATCCTTTGATACATTAAACAGACGCCCATCTTTACACTTATACATCGTGCTATTCTGATGACCGATACTGACGACAACGTACCCCATGCTTGCAAGGTCTGTACAGATCACTGTCCCCCATTCTGGAGAACCGCCCCCGCCGCAAACATAAAATAATACTGGATAGCGTTTTTCCTTCCCGGAAAGAGCCAGGTCGTCGTAACAATACGTTTGGATATCGATAGAGAAAAAATCCTTTTCCTTCATATACTTAGTGACAAGCGGCTGGTCATGCAGCATTTCGTATACTTCAGGAAACATGTACGTTGATGGGGTCTTCCCTTCATTGCTATCAGACGGATAGTATACAAATGCGGTCAGTTCTCTTTTTGAGTGATCAGATGCCGTGTACTCAAAATCCATCTGTGTGCGTCCGGCAGTATAGCCGCCGATTGGTTCTGGGAATGCGTCATACCTTTTCATTCTTTTGTTCCCCCTTCATGATTTAAAATGAATGTGAAATACACATTGTGATATAAGCGCTTTTCAAAACGATGACCGCTCTCTTTATGTTTCTAGCTTTATGATATAATAACTTGTCAGTGCCAACCGCTTAGTGAAACTGAATTGGAAAAGATTCTGAAGAAATGATAGGTGATCACCATGAAAAGGCTTGAGTCTGGAATGTCAGTAGACAACGAAATATTTTCTGATATTGTCAGGTATGAACATGAAACAATAAGCGGAACGACGATCAACAACTCGAATGTTCATTCACCTATATTTTGGAGCTGTCACCTGCGTCATCTTATATTTGATACGTGTGATCTGACGAATGCGAGATTTTTTGCAGGTAGTACGATTGAGCATTGTACGTTTATTCGTTCTGATTTGCGCTCTGTTGGGATTGCTAGAGAAGAGGCTGTTTTTACGAATTGCGAATTCTCCTCCTGTGATATGAGAGGAATGACATTGGAAAATGCTGCGTTTATCAACTGTACATTTTATAAATGCAGGTTTAATGACCGCATTTTACAAGCAGCGAATATCGTAAATTGTACCTTTACCGGTAAGCTGGTGATATAACGTTTGAGGGAAATGGTAAACAAAAGCTGATTGCCAATTTTGAAAACTGCACCCTTGATGGTGTTTGTTTTAAAGGCTGTGACCTATCGCAATGTATTCCGCCAGCATCCAAAAACCATCTATATGTTGAAGAAATCTCCGCGCGTGTCAAATCTGCATTGACGAAGATAAATAATGACCGTCATCTTTCTGACGAGGATCGCAAAGTACTGGTACGCAGACTGCGCAAGCTTGAGCATATGGAACAATATATTTTTAACACGGCGCATATGGAGAACATACATGGGGCTGTTTTTGTGGAGCAATTTTTCAGTTATTTGGAATGCTATAAAGAGAACGCTTGATGCCTGATGCATCCCTCTGCCTGCTAAGTCTAGGTCGTATATCAACTTCATCTGAATATGGATGTCGGACAGCGACAATGGTATCAAAATCTTTATAGCCATTCGATAAAGCGCTGCCAATTGCAATGGCTTCTGCACAAACCGTTACCCGTCCGATATAGGCTTCTATATGGACAGCCGAGATCATTTCTCCTGTTTTCATGCGGATAGCGGCTCCTACATGGTGTTTATCTTCTTCATAAAGGCTCGTAATCTTCTTTTTTGCTTCGTCTATTAACTCTACATCTTTTGGAGTAAGATTAAATGTGTGCATTGTGTCCCCTTCGCCCTTCTATGCTCGTTTTGAATATAACCAAACTTCAGATAATGGGCGTTCTTGAAGGTGAAATGAATGGATACAAAAAAGCTGATTTTTGTGACCATCAGCTTTTTCGTTATGCTCTTTTATAGCGGCCATACATATATCGAATGATTTTTGTGATGACAGAGGTACACATGCATAAAAAGGTCATCACCACGACCCAATACATATTTGACATGTCAAACCCAGTATAGGCAAATATGAAAATAGTGGAGACTGCAAATGTGATGATAAGAACGATGTAAACTCGCTTAAAGATGCAGTAGCCAACAATCCCCCATATCAAAGATAACAAAGGCAATGTAAATAAGATCAGCGCCATGGGATGTAGAAAAAAAGCACTCATCATGTCACTCTCCTTTATGAACCGGTGAAGAACCAAATATGTATCATATTAATAAGAAATCTGCACGTTGTAAACAAAAATTGGAATTTAAGGAATATTTAATCTGAGGCGGATTGACATTCTAAATGTATGTCATGTTGAATGGAAAAAGACTGCTTTCAGTAAGCAGCCCATTTCGCAAAGCTTTCAAATATTCAAGTCGGAGCATTTTGATATGTGAAAAGAGAATCTAACTATTTATCACCTGAATGATTTTTTCCTGAGCGTCTTGTGCCTCAGGGATTGGCATGACGATAAATACATGCAGCATTTCTGGATAAACAAAGGTCTTCATATCAATTCCTTGTTCTGCTAGCTTTTCATCAAGCTTTAGTGCATCTGGATATAAAATATCATGTGTTCCAATAAAATGAGTGATCTTCGCAAGACCGTTAAAGTCACCGTGAATTGGACTGATTAATGGGTCAGTTACCTTTTTATCTGCTGCCCACATTTTTGTAATGACATCTATTCCTTCAGGGGCTAGAATGGGATCTTTATCGGCATATTCAAATATAAGAGGATTGCTTAAACTCATATCAACACAGGCAGATAATAAAATGATATCCTTCGGCTGCGGCAGACCTTCCATCTTTAAGAGGTGCGCAAGGCCAAGAGAGATATTTCCGCCCGCTGAATCACCCATGATCGTTAATTGATCGGTACTCTCAACCGTTTTTAGTATTTCTTTATATAGATTTAGGATTTTTGGATAGGTATCTTGGTAGCTGTAATGAGGTAATTTAGGGTAAATAGGAGCGATCACTTTGGCGTTAAGGGATTGAGCCATTTTATCCATGTACCACCAATGGAAATTGAGAGGCTGGTTTACCCAGGCACCACCATGTATATATAAAATCACCTTTTGCTTTTGCGACATTTGGTCATTCAATGTGAAAACCTGCATTCCTTCGAAAGTCTGCTCCTTTATCTCACTCTTTAATTTCACATCGTTTCCGATTGCATAAGGCTTTATATTTTCTATTTGAGACAGAAGATTTTTGGTTTTTTCGACACTAGCAAAACTTTCTTTATTACTTTGGGACGTGAATAATGTTTCAAATTGAATACTCTCTTCAGAACGTTCTCCATTAAAAATGTCGACACTCATTTTGTTTTCTCTCCTTTAAGCAGATATGTTTATTCGTCATCTTGATTCATCACATGAAATGATTTGAGATACACTTGTACTTCTTTCTCAGGAGTCTTTAATAAGTTAGATAGAAGGTCTTGAATGAGACGAAGATTGTTAATTTTCTTTTCAATTTCTTCATGTTTTTGATGTACAATTCTTTTTAAAGTATCTATTTCTATGTCTTGACTCAGCATTTCCAATATTTCTTTTATTTCCTTTAGTGAATAACCCAATGATTTGGCATCTTTGATCAATTGAATTTTCACAATATAATCTTCTGTGTATCGTCTATAACCGTTCGAACGGCGTCTCGGGACAGGTAAAATGTTGTGTTCTTCATAGTAACGAATTGCGGCAGGACTTATTCCTGTTTGTTTGGCAAGTTCTCCTCTAGTCATCAACTCCGTCGTTACTCCTTTTCCGTGATTTTGTCTTTCTATATTTATATTATAAAGGTTGAACTATACTTCAAGGTCAAGATATGTTTTCGTGAAAAATAAAACACCATCGCATGCAGCCGGTTAAGGCGCCCTGAGATGGTGTTTTACATCATTCAATTTGCTTTTATAGGTCTTCTCCATTTGATGCGATTACATTTTTGTACCAGAAGAATGAGTCTTTGCGGTAACGATTCAGTGTACCATTTCCTAGGTCGTCTTGATCCACATAGATCAAACCATAGCGTTTAGTCATTTGAGATGTTCCGCAGCTGATTAAGTCAATGCAGCCCCAAGGTGTATACCCCATTAAGTCAACACCTTCTTTTACGGCTTCTTTCATCTGTTCAATATGTTTTTTCAAATAATCAATTCGATAATCATCGTGTACTTTTCCGTCTTGTGTCAATGTATCCCTTGCACCAAGTCCATTTTCACAAACAAATAAAGGCTTTTGGTATCTATCATACAGTTTAATTAATGAAATGCGCAGACCCATTGGATCGATCGGCCAATCCCATTGTGATAATTCCAAGTGTTCATTTTTAATCGGACTGTCAAACGTACCCGCTAGCTCAGCAGCATCTTCACGTGCTTCTGCTACATGGGACATATAGTAGCTGATCGCAACAAAATCAACAGTGCCCTCTTTTAAAATTTGTTCATCCTGCTCTTTAATATCCAGCTTGATTTGATTATCAGCAAAGTATTTCACCATGTATGTTGGATATTCGCCTCTAGCTTGAACATCAGGATAGAACATATTCAATTGATTCGATTTAACTGCCTGCAGCTGATCCTCTGGTTTTGTTGTTTTTGCATAGGCTTCAATTTGGTTAATCATACAGCCAATTTGGACATTTGGAATGATTTCCTTCGCTGCCTTCACTGTTAATGCACTCGCCACAAATTGATGGTGAGATGCTTGGTAAGCAGCCTGTAATTTATGGTCTACTAGATCCTCTAAAATTCCTGCACCTGTATAAAGGCTATTAAGGTTCATATTCATTTCATTAAACGTAATCCAATATTTCACTTTGTTTTTATATCTTTCTAAAATCGCACGTGCGTATTTTTCGAACAATGGGACAAGCTCTCTACTCATCCATCCATTATATTTTTCTGTTAAAGTAATTGGCATTTCATAATGAGACATCGTTACTAGCGGTTCAATTCCATATTTCGCACATTCATCAAATACTTTATCGTAAAAAGCCAATCCTTCTTCGTTCGGCTTGTCCTCTAAGCCTGTTGGAAAGATTCTTGCCCATGAGATAGACAAACGAAATACTTTAAATCCCATTTCTGCAAACAGTGCAATATCTTCTTCATAACGATGATAAAAATCAATTCCGCGTCTTTTTGGGAAATCAAATGCCTCAGGATTTTCCTTGTACTTGTTTAGTTCAGCTGAACTCACATCGAATGTAAAGTTGTTCACTTTTCCTTGTGCATAAGGATCTTTATATGCAGCAAAGTCTGAAGTTGACAGCCCTTTTCCGTCTTCTAAATATGCACCCTCTATTTGATTGGCAGCGGTTGCGCCACCCCATAGAAAATTATCTGAAAATCCTTTTTTTAATTCTTTCATTTCAATCATCCCTTCTATTATGATTAATGAATAAGCATTAAGAGTTTATTTTCTCCTGCGTTGACATAAGAGTCACCTGTATAGATAACATCCAGGTACTTCGAGGAATTAGTGACGATCATAGGTGTCACGATATCTAATCCTTTTGATTGAATTCCTTCTATATCAAATGATAATAAATGATCCCCGATGTTGATTTCATCTCCTTCTTCCACCAATACCTCAAAGAATTGACCATTTAGGCTGACGGTATCAATCCCTACATGTATTAATAATTCAACCCCATCATCTGATACCAAACCTATTGCATGTTTAGTAGGTGTAACGGTCACTACTTTTCCGGAAAACGGCGCTTGTACCACCCCCTTATCAGGTATAATCGCTACTCCCTTGCCCATCATTTCGCTTGAAAAGACGGCATCATTTACGTCAGATAAAGGAACGACTTTACCAGTTATAGGTGCTTGTACTTCATAAGGATTTACTTGTCTGGCAGCTTGTTGATTGACTGCATTTTCTGGATTTTTAGATGGCTTTTCCTGTTTTTCCGGCTGACCTTCATCCTTTGTGGCAGGTTCATTGAAGCCAAGAAACATAGTGGCAATCAGTGAGACCAAAAAGCTCAGCGCTATTCCAATTAAAGCCAGCTGGAAATTGTTCGTGCCTTTCATAATGTAGGTTGGCAGAGATGTCATACCTGGAATTGAAAATGCTGTCGTTTTAACTGAGAATAAACCATAAAAACATCCGCCAGCTGCGCCGCCTATTAATGAAGCATAGAAAGGCTTTTTCAGTCTCAGTGTTACTCCATAAATGGCTGGTTCTGTAATTCCAAAGAAACTCGGAAGCAATGTTGATAACGCCAAAGACCTTGTTTCTACTCGTTTTGTGCGAATGATGACACCTAAAACGGCACCTGCTTGTGCCATATTGGCAATAAAGTTCATCGGAAGCAGCATGACATCGTAACCAACTTTTTCAAAGCTGGCAAACGTGCTTGGGAAGAATGCGTAATGCATCCCAGTTAGCACAATTAAAGGCATGAGGCCTCCCATTAATAAACCTGCAATCGGTCCAGCAAAATGGAATAAAGAAGTGAAAAAGATCTCTAAATACTGACCGAAAACGTTTCCAATAGGCGCTATGAAAGCTAGTGTAAGAGGCGCCGTGATCATTAAGCTCAGTACCGGTGTAAACACGATGCTTAAGGATTTTGGAATCACTTTCGTTATCCACTTATCGATAAAGCTAAGGAGCAGCACGCCTAAAATAATCGGTAGGACTGAAGAAGTATAATTATTTAATGGAATACTCAATCCTAAAAAACTAAGTGGATCAGCCCCTTTTGCTGCACCTTCCACCATCGTTGGATACAATAAAATCCCAGCGAGTGCCATCGCAAGAGATTCTCGTGTTTTAAATTTCTTCGCTGCAGAATACGCAATGAGGAAAGGTAAAAAGTAAAAGACAGCATTTGAAAAGATTTGAAGTACAGCATAGGTAGAGCTTTTTTCCGTCATCCAGCCTAAACTAACGAACAAAGCCATGATCCCTTTAATCAATCCACTACCAACAATCGCTGGCAAAATCGGTGTGAAAATTCCGCTAATGACATCGAATACGACTTCGATTGGATTCATCTTTGACGTATTTTTGTCAGGAGGAGAATCATTGCTGCGCTCACCAATCAGATGGTCAATTTCCTCATAGACCTCTGCGACTTTTGCTCCAATAATGACTTGGAACTGTCCGCTTTGGAATTGTGCTCCCAGCACACCGTCTACTGTTTTTAGTTCATCTACTTTTACCTGTTTTTCATCGTTGATATTAAATCTCAGCCTCGTAATACAATGCCAGCTTTGAGATATATTGCCGGTTCCACCGATTAATTTAATAATTTCTTGCGCCAATTCTTTGTTTCCCATGTCTTCACCCCTTCATTTTCACAAAAAAAACCTAAACAAAATCCACCATTAGAAAGACTTCTAAATGGAGATTTGTTTAGGTTAATGCTTTTTCATAACACGCCTAAAAGAAATCATTTATTTTGTTGATGTTTCTTTGTAATTCTTTCAATATGAATGACTAGAAAAACAAGTTCGTCTTCCGTGACATTCCAATTGAATTCCCGCTTTAACATTTCTTTAATAATTAAACCGCATGCATAGCTCTTCATATACCGATCCTGAATTAATTCTTTTAATGAATCATCCATTTGCTGCGGCGGTTGATTTGTTTCTTGTCTGACAATAAAATATCTCAAATGAGTGATAAACCTCGAATAATCTATCGATGATTTATCTAATACCATCTCGAAAATGTTTTGAATAATCTTAACGATTTCCTTCGTGAGATGGGTCATTTTGATCGTATCTCCCATAGACTGACCATCTATTTGAGCGTTTACAAAATGAAGGGCAATGAGTGAAGCCTCTGTATCATGAAAAGTAATCCCCATCATTTTTTGGATAATTTTAAGTGCTTTTTTCCCAATTTGATATTCTTGATAATATAGATGTGGAATTTCCCACACAATAGGGTTTTCATATTCCATTTTTTCTTGATGCCTTTGAATTGAAAAGGTAAGATGATCAGATAGCGAAAACAGCATGCTAGAACCTAATTTTTTATTCAACATCTCTTCGCCCATATGAATGATTTTTTCAGTTAATAAAAGAATATCAGTTGGGATAGCGGCAAGTTGAGATTCTAATGGAGACGTCTGATCAGAATAAAATGTCTTACTGATAGCGCTCTCATCAAGTGTATCACCCTTTTTCTTCTTAAAGCCTATTCCTGTACCAAAAACAACTACTTCATTTTGAGTGTCTGTTAGAGCTAATACGATATTATTGTTTAAAACTTTAACGACGGTGAACATCTTCATCCCACCTTACCTAAAACTGCTAAAAAAGCATAAAAAAAACACCAAAATCTCAGCAAACAACGTACAAATGTACAACATGTTTACCTGACTTGGTGGTGCCTGATGATATCAGTAACACTCCTGCATCGGTTACGATTTTATTGTAAACACAGGATAAACCAAAGTCAACTATTTTTTTCGGTAAAATAGATTTAAATACCTATATTAAAGTATGTCGTTTATAAATTATTTTAAAAGGTAAACATTTTTAAGGTTGCTGTAAGGTTCAGATTAATACGGATTAAGGTTGAGGTAGTACAATGTGTTTGTAGTGAATAAATCATAGAGGTGAAACGTTATGAAAGGAAATAAAGTCTTGTCATCATTATGTTACTTCAGTATCTTTTTCGCACCATTTTTGTTCCCAATTATCGTCTATTTCTTAGGTCAGGACGAAGTGAAATATCATGCGAAAAAATCATTATGGACGCATGTCATCCCTTATTTGATTTTTGGTATTGGCATCCTTGGTTCAGGTTTACTTGGTATGAAAGATATCAGCCATGCGGGGCCTTTCTTAATTGCGACATATGCAGTGACATTCCTTGTTGCCATCTACTTCTTCATTTGGAACATTGTGAAAGGCATCAAAGTATTTTCAGAATAAATAATATAGGTGAAAAAAACGGTTCTGTTGTTGATCAGAACCGTTTTTTTGTCTATTTTTATGCTGGTATTTGGATATCAATTGTTGTTCCTTTCCCTACACTGCTGCGGATCGTGATGTCCCCGCCGTGCTTGACGATAATATCCTTTGCAATGGCCATCCCAAGACCAGAGCCAGCATGTGAAACTCCTGTATTCGTCCCCCTGTAATAGCGGTCAAACACTTTTTCCAGCTCTGCCTCTTCTATTCCTCTGCCGTTGTCTTTAATCGTGATATGGGTTTTTTCTTTTTGTTCAAGCTGTACAATGATCGTCACATCAGGATCATTGTGAACGAGGGCATTTAAAATCAGATTGGTGACCGCTCTTCGAATGAGGATTTTATCAATATTCAGCATGAGTTTGTCTTCATTCGTTTGAAGCTCAATCGTCTGATCCACATATCTTGAATCGTTCAAAATATCAATTAACGTTTCCCGCAGCAGTGACACAATGTTGACCAGCTCTTTATTGAGCATGACGCCGTTATTTTTCAGCCTTGTCGTTAAATTCAGATCCTCCATGACATCTTTGATATACAATGATTTATTCTCAATGATGCCCGCGTAATGTCTGATGTCTTGCTTTGAAAGAGGATACTTTGGGTCTTTCATGATTTCTGCATAGCCTTGAATAGAAGCGAGCGGCGTTTTAATATCATGAGAAATATGGCTGATCCATTCTTCACGCATTTGCTCTAGTTTGTCTTTTTCTTTTTTGCTTGAAGCGAGCTGCTCTGATAAGTGATTGACATTATAGAAGACATCTTTATAAATTCCTTTAGCAGGCAGATTTGTCGTGTAATCTCCGTTTGCCAGCCGCTGGATGCTATGAATGGCACGGCCGAGCGGTTTTGTGAGCTGCCGGCTGAATAAGTAACCAATGAGTAACGCTATAATGGCATCAATTGATAATAAAATCATCGTCCCGATATTGAATCTTGTTACTAAATCCTTCGTGTCAAACGAGAATAGGTATTTTCCAATGGAAGGGTCTTTAAATCCGATAAAGTAACTGTATTCTTTGCCCTTTACTTTTTTTCCGCCAGCATAAATAGTCGATAATAATTGCTTATCTTTATATTTATGTAAGTTCACGATGTCTATCGGTGTATATTTATTCTTTAATCCTTTAGGTGCCTGCGCATGATACACGTCCTGTCCATTTTCGTCTAAAATTTGAATCCATGCATTCTGTTGTTTTAAGGCTTTCTGCCCTTCTTTGTTTACGGTTATCCCTTGACCAGAAAAAGAGATGTATTGTTCAAATGATCTTGTAAAGGTTTCAGGCGTATTTTCCTCGTTATGCTGGCTGTTTGCCTGAAGTACGAGCCAAATCATAAATACGAATAAGTTGATAAAGACCGTGATTATGGTCACGATAATGACAGAGACCATATATCTGCCTGTTAATCGCCATTTCATCCTTACGCATCCTTTACAACAAATTTATAGCCAAGCCCTTTGACTGTGACGAGAAACTCTGGTGTTGACGGGGAATTTTCTATTTTTTCCCGAAGTCTTCGGATATGAACCATCACTGTATTGTCAGAACCGAAGAAGTCTTCCCCCCAAACAGTTTGATAAAGTGTTTCTTTACTGATGATGCGGTTCGGATGCTGCAAGAAGTAGGTCATCAGCAGAAGTTCTTTCGGCGTGAGCTCAATGACCGCGCCGTTTTTCGTCAGTTCTGCTTGCTGCTCGTTTAATTCAAACGGCCCTTTTTTGATCACGGGATCGGCTTGAGATGACTGCAAGTATGAGAGCCGTCTCAGCTGCGCTTTCACCCTGTAGGCGACTTCCTTTGGGCTGAACGGTTTTGTAATGTAGTCATCCCCGCCGATAGCAAGTCCTACAATTTTGTCTGATTCCTCTCCTTTTGCTGATAAAAAGATAATCGGAACATGGGAGGTCTCTCTGATTTGTCTGCAAATATCATAGCCTTCACCGTCTGGCAGCATAATATCAAGTATGACAAGATCGGGCTGTTCTTGATGAAATTTCGTGAGCCCATCACGGGCAGTTGAAGCTGTTATAACGCGATCAATGCCTTCTCTTGTTAATACTGTGTTGATTAATTCCAAAATTTCTTTTTCGTCATCGATCATTAATACTTTGCTTTGATGCTTTGGCATACATTGATCACTCTCCTGAAGTCATTGCCATTATTATACCCAATGTAAGAACATAGTGAGAAAATCAACTTCCTATTTGCATAAAAAAAGCCAATTTTCTTTTGAAATGAGAAAATTGGCTTTTGGTGATTCAATTGATTTTTTAGCGTTTGACTACAAATGTTGTCACACTTTGAGCCGGGAGATGAGCCCAAAATTGATTACCTGATATATTTAAGTCTGTACCCGGCTGAAGGTTGCTGTTGCTGCTCGTAATCCATCTTGATGCTTGTGAAGCAGTTCCATTTTGCATCACAAAGTGCTGATTGACTCCTGTATTGTTTTTGTTAATCGCGACAATGACGACCTGATTGTTTCCTTTGTAGGCAGATACGAAAACATTTGGTTCAGGACTTTTCGTTGCATCAATTCTGACGTATCCTGGGCGTACAAATTTGGAGAAATGCGCCATGTTGTAACCGCGTTTACTGATAAGGCCATCTTCCTTCATAGGGCCGTAGGATCTGCGGATGTACCACCAAACATATGCCTGAAAGTCCCCTTCTACCATCGAATGGTGAATATGCTCTGAAACCCCTAATGCCTCAGGCCAGCGGTCCGCTGAATTGTTATCGCTGTTCGGGTAGTAGACCTCTGTCATCCAAAGCTCCTTCCCCCCTCCTTTTTGTTTGAACAGAGGATACGGAAGCTGGCTGATTTGGGTTCCGTACAAATGGGCTCCGAGAATGTCCATATTTCCTAGCGCCTGCGGATCATTTAAGATAGGATCTGATATATTTTTAAGGTATTGAAAGGATTCTGGTGCAATCACGCGGGCATTAATGGAGCCGGCATTTTCTCTCATGAAACGCAGGATTTCCTGAGGAGTCCACCAAGTCCATTCATGTGCATAATCGGGCTCGTTTTGTACGGATATCGCATAGAGATTGACGCCATTATTTTTCATATACGTCACAAAATCGTTCAGATGCTGAGCATATGCAGCGTATTGATTGTATCTCAGACGCTTTGCAGTTGTACCATTACGGTTGAAAGTCTCGACCATATGGCTTGGAGGATTCCAAGGTGAAGCGATCACTAAAGCTCCATGCTCTATTGCTCTTTTGGCTGTGGCGACCTCTCTGTGCCAATTATTTCTGTTCTCATCTACAAAAATTCTTAGAATGGAAAACCCTAATTGATTCTGCCCATTGCCAAAAGCGGTTTCCCTTTGAGGTGCGGTCAAATCACCAATCCAAGCCGGGTGGTTCATTCCGCCAAAGCCGCGAATCACTTGTCTTTCTGCATTGATATTAATATTGGCATCTGCTGCTGAAACTTCAGTGACGCCAGGTCCGATGAACATGACAGACAGCATGGTGAAGCAGATCAATAAAGTACAGATTGGTTTTTTGATCATTGACATCAAATTTTTCCACTCTCCTATCATTTTGTCATCCTTTGTTATTGAGTAAACCGCCAGGAATCAAACTGAAATAGGTTTGAACCTGTTCCAGTAAAGACAAAAAATACGTTGTGCACGCCAGCTGCTCCGTTTACTGTCGTTTCTACTTCTCGCCAATTGTTTGTTCCGCCTGTGGAAGGGACATTTAGTGTCCCGACGAGTCTGCCGTCAGGGCTTCCGAGGCGTACTTCTATTTTTCCGCCTGCATTTGATGCTACATTCGCTTTAAATGTTCTTGCACCGTTTGATCCGAAATCGACGTTACTGGCTGCAACCCAATCTCCGTTTTGAATGTTTGTGACATGCTGGTTATTGACCGGTCCGCCTGGAGCTGAAGAGGCCTCTGTCAAAATGCGTCCATTCCATGCGAATGTTTCAGCTTCTACCCGCTGATAAGGATTCAGGTTGGAAAGCTGTTTGACCCCTTCAAAATTGGCTGCAACCTCTCTAAGGGAGCCGTCAGCATTATGCACAAGCTTATTTATATGTGGAGATCTGTAGCCTTTTCCTGCCCCGTATAAGGCAGAGCTGACCGTTTGGGTATGATACACGACATACCACTCGTTTTTAAAATTGAACACAGCATGATGGTTGTTACCGCCTCCACCGAAAAATGCACCCGGATTTTTCAGGAAGTGCCCTCTATACGTAAAGGGACCCATCGGACTTGAGCTCGTCATATAACCGATCTCACCAGGTGGTTTATCTGCTGGGTGGGAGCCGCCAAAGTTGATGCAATAGGAATAGTAATAGGTTCCGTTATACTTATGCATCCCTGAGTCTTCAAACATAAAAGGAGCATCAATGGTCGAGGCGCTGCCCACAACACTTGTCATATCAGGCCCTAGTTTTAAGACTCTTGCTGTTTTCGGATTGGCCCATTGTCCCTGCGTTGGATTAGAACCGCCTGGTACACCTCCACCGGCATATAAATACCCAGTGCCGTCATCATCTACAAAAACGGCTGGATCAAACAGCCATACAACCCCAGACATTCCTGGTGTATTTGGCGTGACGAGCGCTTTTCCGATAGGATCTGTCCATGGGCCGATTGGGGAGTCTGCTGTCAGAACACCAATCCCTCCGCCGCTGTTCGCGAAATAAAGGAAAAATTTATCTTTCCCATTGATTTTTTTCACTGCCGCTGATGGAGCCCAGGAAGCACCTGCCCATTTAGCGATCCCTTTGCCGCCATTTGCTCCATTTGCACCGGCTACTGGAATCGCGCCATGATCTGTCCAATTCACCATATCTGCTGAAGAGATGACGAAGACCCTATTCAAATTGGCAAAAGAATTATCCTTAATCGTTCCGTTGCTGTGATATTCATAGTCATCACTCGACATATAAATGTACACTCTTCCGTTATAGGTGAGCGCAAACGGATCAGCGCCCAAGTGGTGGTCTATGAGCGGGTTTGCATTTCCTACACGTTTTGCAATTGTTGTGCTTGCCGCACTCGCATCATATACCGGTAAACAACTCAGTACCAAAGCAAAAATCAATAAACCAACGCCGCACTTCATCCTCGTCCTCATCGTTTCATTTCCTCCTGTTTTCATCTTCCTAATATTGGGGTTTAGGCCCAATTTCAAAATATGTTGATAGGTACTGATGAAGAATGAATAGAAAGAATGATTTCTAGTGCAAATCCTTGCTGGAATCACGATGAAAACCCTTACTTTTTGACTAGAAGACAACAAAAAATGCAGTCTCCCATGATGGAGCTGCATTTTTTCTTTTTTGGAATGAAAAAGAGACTGCTTTCAGCAGCCTCTTCTTTTGAATTGATTATACTTTTTCAGGGACAAATGATTGATGATAAAAGGCTGGACGTTCTTGGAGATGGATTGGTGTTGTCTCACCAGTTGCCTTTGCTTTAAGACAAGCATCTGCTGTTACGGCAGCTACATATCCATCCCAAGCAGTAGGTCCATTTACTTCTCCTTTTAAGGAGGAATTGATCCAATCCTGCAATTCTTCGTCATAGGCTGCTTTAAATCGATGCTGCCAGTCTGTTAAGATATTTGTAGATCGTGTTGCCTGACTATGCAAAACGACACTGGCAGGATCAGGCAGACTTGCAATCCCTTTTTCACCGACAATTTGACACTGAATGTCATAGCCGTACTGACAATGAACGAATATTTCGCCATTGATGATGGTTCCTTGTTGCGTTTTCATAATCACTATTAAAGGATCTTGTAAGTGCTCAGCAGCTTGCTGCGTTTTTTTAGGTGCAATGACTTGTACGGATACGTATTCATCATTTAGTAACCAGCGGTGGACATCGATTTCATGAATGAATGTATCGACAATTGACATATCTCCTGTATATGTGTCAGGGACGGTTTGGTTTCTATGTGCAGCATGAATTATTAATGGTTCACCTACTTGTCCTTCATCCAGTACTTGTTTTAAAGCGCGATATCCCGAATCGTACCGGCGCATATATCCAACCTGTACGAGTAATTTCCCTTTCTTCATTTCAGCCTCGACTATACGAATGCAGCCTTCTGCTGTGGTTGCAAGTGGTTTTTCACAAAAAACAGGTTTATTAGCTTCAATAGCAGCTAACACATATTCTTCATGTGTCGGCCCCCATGATGTGACGATAACGGCATCTACCTCATTTGATTGAATGAGTTGATGGCCATCCTCATAAATACGTGCATCAAGGCTGAATGCATCTACGATGGCTTTTGCC
This sequence comes from Bacillus sp. I-2, assembly GCF_001974945.1. Lineage (NCBI taxonomy): Bacteria > Bacillati > Bacillota > Bacilli > Caryophanales > Bacillaceae > Bacillus > Bacillus sp. I-2. The sequence continues at coordinate 471,971 of NZ_LZRW01000011.1, forward strand.
TGCTGTCTGTTCACATCAGTAACAGCCACCACTCTTCCTTTAGACAGCGTATTTGTAATTCGCTTCATATGATCTTGACCAATGGCACCTATACCAATAACACCAATCTTTAATTCCATCTTGTTACCTCCTGTATTTGTGCTTTTTCGCACAGCTGTTTTGAAGTTGATAGGAGTATGTTGTATTACATATAACGAGCGGTGACCATTTTCTTTCTAGTATAAAATTCAACACCGTCCGTGCCATTTGCGTGCAGGTCGCCATAGAATGAATCTTTCCAACCTGAGAATGGGAAAAATGCCATTGGTGCTGGAACACCGACATTAATACCTAACATGCCTGCATCAATATTCTCGCGGAATTCCCTCACACTTGATGCACTATCAGTGTAAAGGCAGGCACCATTTGCAAATTTAGACTCATTGGCAATTTCAATAGCATCAGCAAGCGATGAAACGCGAACAATGGATAAAACGGGAGCGAAAATTTCGTCCTGCCAAATTTTCATTTCTTTTGTTACATGATCAAAAATAGTCGGTCCGATAAAGTATCCTTCTCCCTCTGTTTCACGATCTTTGCGGCCATCACGAATGAGACTCGCTCCTTCTTCAATACCTGATTGAATATATTGAAGCGTTCGTTCTTTGTGACTTTCCCGAATGACCGGGCCGAGGAAAACATCTTCATTCATACCATTTCCAATGACCATCTGATTGGATTCAGCGATTAATTTTTGAATGAGCTCGTCAGCGATATCTTCTTCTACTGTGACAACAGCTGCAGCCATACATCTTTCTCCAGCAGAGCCAAAGGCAGCACCAACAATTTGTTTGACGGCTGCATCTATATCTGCGTCTTTTAGGACAATGGAGTGATTTTTAGCCCCTGCAAGTGCTTGGACACGTTTGCCATGCTCTGTTCCTTTTTTATAGACATATTCTGCGACTGGCTGAGAGCCGACAAACGATATGGCTTTGACCTTTTGATGTTCAAGCAGACCGTTAACGACATCGTGAGCCCCATTGACTATGTTAAGAACACCTTTTGGAAGACCCGCTTCTTCAAATAGCTCTGCTAACCGTGCCGCAAGAACAGGCGTACGTTCTGAAGGTTTTAAGACAAACGTATTTCCGCAGGCAATGGCAAGCGGGAACATCCAGCAAGGAACCATCATTGGAAAGTTAAATGGCGTAATGCCGCCAATGACGCCAATAGGATAGCGGTACATGCCTGATTCAAGTCCAGTCGCAATATCTGGCAGCTGTTTTCCCATCATTAAAGTTGGGGCACCGGCTGCGAATTCGACGCATTCAATGCCTCGCTGTACTTCTCCGCGTGCTTCAGTTAAGCTTTTTCCATTTTCGAGCGTAACCAGTTCGGCTAATTCTTCCCATTTTTCGACTAATAATTGCTGATATTTAAAGAGAATACGTGCACGTCTTGGTACAGGGGTTTTAGACCAGCTGGAAAACGCTTCTTTTGCTGCTTGAACTGCTCGTTCTACATCTCCTTTTGTTGATAGGGGAACTTCTGCAATGATTTTCCCTGTTGCTGGATTATAAACGGGTTCAGTTTGACTTGTTTCAGCATTTACCCATTCTCCTCCAATATAATTTTTTAATGTTTTGACAGTTGTTTTAGCCATGGTATTCTCTCCTCTACGATTAAATTGGTTGTGATTGTTCAACTTTTGTTTCGATCATAAAGTCTTTGATTTCTTTAACTGTGGGCATGGCATCTGATGAACTATGCTTAGAAATTACGATGGAGGCAGAAGCGCTTCCAAAACGCATAGCTTCTTCAATGGACATGTTGTTCATCAGTCCATAAATAAAGGCTGAAGCATATGAATCACCCGCTCCGAATGTTTTGAGGACCTTTGTTTTAAAGATGCCGCCTCGATATGACTGTCCATCCGGCGTATAAGCGATGGAACCATCACCCCCATGTTTAATAACAACGATTTTGGCATGGTGTGAAAACCATTTTTTGGCGGTTAATTCATCATTTGACGGTCCATCTGCTATGAGTTTTTCCATCATATCAAACTCTTCTCTTGTGCCGATGATCACGTCTGATTTTTCAGCAGCTAAATTGTAATAAATCGCTGTTTCTTGCTCGGTTTGCCAAGTGTATGGACGATAATCCAGGTCAAAGAAGACAGTTACGTGATGCTTACGTGCATAATCAAGTGCCACAAATACTGCTTCTCTTGATGGACTTTTTGCTAGCGCAGTGCCTGAGATGAGTAAGGCTTTCGCCTTTTTGATATATTGTTCAGATACTTCTTGGACATCGATTTTTAAATCTGCTACATTGTCTCGGTACATTAAAATACTGCATTCTTCGGGACTCTTAATCTCAGTAAAAGCAAGACCCGTGACAGCACCAGATTGATCTATGACAATGCCGTCTGTATTGATGTTGTTCTTTTCCAAGTAGCTTGTTGCAAAACGTCCCATCTGATCGTTAGCGACTTTTCCAATGAATCCAGATTTCATACCGAGCCTTGCTAAACCAATGGCAATGTTGGCTGGAGACCCCCCGACGTATTTTGTGAAAGTCATCGTCTCTTCCATCGGCCGATTCAGTTCGTTCGCATTTAAATCAATACATAATCTTCCCATTGCAATAACATCAAGCTGCCGATCTTGTTTAAATGTTAAGTCTAGCATCAGCGTCCCTCCCTTTTCATACTCAATTTGTTTTTCATCACCCATTCATGTTCAGCATTGTTATGAAACTTCCAAGTTCTCACTGGACCTGCCATGACATTCAAATAATAGATTTCATAGCCTGGTGGTGCTGACACAGGGTGATATCCTTTTGGTACAAGAACGGCGGAACTATCTCTTACAGCCATTGTCTCATCTAGTGAAAGATCATCTGTATATACTCTTTGTAAAACAAAACCTTGTTCTGGGTTTACTTTGTGATAATACGTTTCTTCTAAATAAGATTCGTACGGTAAATTATCTTGATCATGTTTATGCGGCGGATAGCTCGACCAGTTTCCTTCCGGTGTAAATACTTCCACAACAAGCAGGTGGTCAGCTGGTTCATGTTCAGGTAAAATGTTGTGAACCTGTCTTGCAATATTACCAGCACCTCTATGTTCAACCTCTACTCGTTCAGGAAGAATGAGACGAGCTGGATATGTTCCTTTTCCAGGTGCACTACAAACGGCAATCTCAATATCTGTTATGGCTTCAATTTCGTAATGATCATCGTTTGGTATATAAATGGAGAAAGGAGGTGTTTTCTCGAAAACATTCATTCGTTCCCCAATTTCTTTCCATGTCTTTTCTTTCGTTTGGAGATGAAGTTTACCTGAGAGAATGACAATGCACACCTCATTTTCACCTGTTTTTTTACGAAGGTTTTCCCCTTTTGCCAATGTGTACACCTCAAAGCCAATATAGGTCCAACCTGCTGATTGAGGTGTGATGCTCAGCACCTTTCCCTCTTTGTCTCTTTTTTGTTTCGGTACAATTAAATCAGCCATTATGCACACACCTTTCATGTAGCTCTTCTTAATATTGTCTTGCTTGTTTTAATTTTTGCTGTTTTTCTTCATATTCTTTTTTGATCTGTTCTTTATCAGAGATTTCTGAGATACCTACGTTCCACCATGAGTCACCGTAACCTGCTGTCATAGTTTTTGGAAGTACCTTCACATCAATCAGGGTACTGACTGTCTGCTTTTTAGCATCTTCAAGCGCAGATTTCAGTTCATCGAGTGTATGAACTTCATATGTTTTTGCTCCATAACCTTTTGCTGATTGTGCAAAATTGATTCTCATAATCTCTCCATCAAGCTGTCCTGTTTTCTTGTTTCTTTTTCGAAATTCAGTCGCAAAACTGTCCATTCCATGGCCCATTTGCAAATTATTAATACAGCCAAAACCGGAGTTGTCAAAAAGAATGATATTCATTTTATAGCCCTCTTGAATGCTTGTGACAAGTTCACTATGCAGCATTAAATAACTGCCATCACCTGTTAAGGCATACACTTCTTTAGTTGGTTCAGCCATTTTCACTCCAAGTGCAGAAGCAATTTCGTAGCCCATACAAGAGTATCCATATTCAAGGTGATATGTGTTTCGCTCTTTTGTCACCCACATTCTCTGTAAATCTCCTGGGAGACTGCCTGCAGCACATGTAATAATGGCGTCAGATGGAATCCATTCGTTTAAACAGCCAAGTACAGTCGTTTGAGGTAGCGTTGTATGAAGTTTTTCCTTATATTCATCTAATTCATGATCAAAGTGGCTTTTGATTTCAGGTGTAAAGCCTGTTTCAGTGTACTGAATATGATGAAGCCGATGTAATTCTTGTTCCCAGTGCTGCTTTGCTTCTTTGATTTCATTTTGATAACCTGTTTGATAGTTTGCTAGTTCATCCTTTAATGCAAGGAGTGCCATCTTCGCATCAGAAATGACTGTTGTTGCATCTAATTTAGATGCATGATAATCGGATAGATTGATCGTTAAAACATCACTGTCTGCGTATAGCCGTTTAGATGATGTTGTAAAGTCTGTAAATCTAGTGCCGACGCCAATAATAAGGTCAGCCTTCTGAGCGAGTTCATTGGCAGCGCTATTGCCAGTGACACCAAGTCCGCCCACATTTAATGGGTGGCTGCTTTCAACACAGCTTTTACCAGCTTGTGTTTCACTAAAGGGTATATGAAAAGTTTCAGCAAATTGGACAAACTCGTCAGCCGCCTCTGAGTAACGCACCCCTCCGCCTAAAATCAAGAAAGGCTTCTTTTTCTTACGAATGAGTGCCGCTGCTTCTTGAATACTTCTTGCTGAAGGTGTATATCTGTCTAAAAAATGCGTCCGCTCTTGAAAAAAAGACAGCGGGTAATCCCATGCTTCTCCTTGAACATCTTGAGGAAGCGAAATTGTGACCGCACCAGTATCTGCTTGATTTGTTAAAACACGCATGGCGTTAATCAGTGCGGACATGAGCTGTTCTGGTCTTGAAACCCGGTCCCAGTATTTACTCACAGCCCGAAAGGCATCATTCGTCGATAAACTCAAGTCATATGTTTGCTCAATCTGCTGAAGTGCTGGGTCTGGCTGTCGTGTGGCAAAGACATCACTTGGGAAAAGCAAAAGTGGAATTTGATTCGCTGTTGCCGTTGCAGCAGCTGTGATCATATTGGCAGAGCCAGGCCCAACGGATGAGGTGCAGGCCATTACTTGTTTACGTTGCTTTTGTTTTGCGAAAGCCGTTGCAGCATGTGCCATCCCTTGTTCATTTCTTCCTTGATATACCTCGAGCCTTCCAGGGTTTTCTTGAAGGGCTTGACCGAGCCCCAACACATTACCGTGACCGAAAATAGTAAAGATTCCTTTGATAAAAGGCTTTTTTTCACCGTCATATTCAACGTACTGGGCATTTAAAAATTTGACCAATGCTTGACTCACCGTTAATCTGATTGTGTCCATTTTTTCCCCTGCCTTATCTGAAAATATTTTTGATATGTTCCTTCATGTTAAAGTTTGCTGACTTTCATCTTGCGAAGGAGCAACGATCCATTTGATATGATTCTTTTTGAAAAAGGTTGTGTAGGAGGTATCCAGAGAATCGTCAGTGATTAAGTAGTCGATTTCATCCAGCTGGCAATATGTCAACATCGCATATTTATTGAATTTTGTATGATCTACTAATAGAATCACTTCTCTCCCTTTTTTGACGACCATTTCCTTCATGCTTGTTTCTACTGGCGATGAATTTGTTACTCCATTTGAAATAGAGACCCCTGTTGAGGCCATAAACACTTTATCGAAGTTGTATTGAAGTACATCATTTGTATTAGTAATGCTGGAAAATGATTTCGTTTTCCGCTCTAATAGGCCGCCAGTTGAAATGACTTGAAGCTGAGTGTAAGGCAATGCTTGTACAATAAAGTCTAAGTTGTTCGTGACAACCGTTAATTCCTTTTCTTTTATAAAATGAATCATTTCTAATGTTGTGGTACCAGAGTCAATAAAAATGACATCGCCATCATCTACTAATTGAGCCGCATCTTTTGCAATCCATCTTTTTTGAAGTTGGTTTCGTGTTTGTCTGTCATGAAATGATTCAAGCCTTGCATGATTGGCTGCTACTCCCCCATAAACCTTTTGGATATGTCCTTCTTCAACGAGCTTTTGAACGTCTCGCCTAATCGTATTTTTTGACACCCCAAAGGTTGTGACAAGATCATCTAACGAGACAGACTGATGTTGGATCACATATTCTTTTATTTGCTGGATTCTTTTCGTTTTTATCATGCTTCATCTTCCTTTTCATCTTATCTATGGGAGTGTCTGCTAGATGTGATCAAACACGCTGACTTGATCCAAATTGTTGGATTTTCATCTTGACAGCTTGTTTAATGGCTTCTGTACCAGGTGTTAAAATTGTTTGTGGATCATTGGTTGCTTTGTTTTTAGTTAGTTGAGCTCGGACAGCTTGATTCCAAGCTTCCAAGCATTCAGTGTTGACATTGATTTTTGCATGACCAAGTGAGATAGCCCTTTGAATCTGATCAACAGGAATGCCTGAACCGCCGTGTAAGACAAGCGGAACGTCTGTGAGTTCAGCTATTTGCTTCATCTCATCAAATCCTAGCTTCGGTTCTCCTTGATAAGGGCCATGCACTGAACCGAGTGCTGCGGCCAAGGCATCAATTCCTGTTTCTCTAACAAGGCGCACACATTCGTATGGATCAGCATAGATGATATTTCCTACCAAGCCATCTTCCATTCCTCCAACAGAGCCAACTTCAGCTTCGACAGATACACCTCTTTTAGAGGCATAATGAACAACTTCTTTTGTCATGGCAATATTTTGTGAAAGAGGATAGGAAGAGCCGTCTATCATGACTGAGCTAAATCCTGCATCAATGGCAGCTTTGCACCGAGAGACAGTCATGCCATGATCTAAATGTAAAGAAACTGGGACACTGATCTCCAAATCTTTCATTAACCCTTCAACCATGCCTACAATCGTGTGAAAGCCGCCTAAATAATCAATGAGCCGGTCAGATGCTGCTAAAATGATAGGAGATCGCTCCTCTTTTGCCGCAAGTAAGATGGCTTTCACCCATTGCAAACCATTGATATTCATTTGTCCTACTGCATATTGTTTTTGTTTTGCTTCATGCAGTATGCTTTTCATTGAAATGAGCTTTGAATCTATTACGGTCATCTATTGAACACTCCTTACTGTTGAAACTCCATTTTCACAAATTGGTTCGACACCATCTTTGTTTTCATCCCTTTTATTTAAGACAGTGTTTGATGATCTGTTGTGATGTCAATTGATGTTTGATCGTGCTTACGAAAATTCATTTCTAGTTCTTCAAGTGTCAGCCCTTTTGTTTCCGGTAAGCACTTCACCACAAACAAAATAGACAGGACTCCGAAAGCGACAAAAACGAAGAAAGTCATCGAGAGGCCGATCTGAGCAAGTAATATTGGGAACGTCAAACCAATTAAAAAGTTCACCATCCATAGACAAAATACACTTACCCCCATACCAAGCCCCCGCAGCCGAAGAGGAAAAATTTCTGACAGCATGAGCCAAGTGACAGGAGAGATGGCGCCTTGCTGGAATGCAAGAAATGTAATCGTCAAAAATAAAATCAAATATGGAAGAAAGGCTGTTCCTGCAAAAAGATTAGAGCAAATGCCGATAGACAGTAATGTGAAGGTTGTTCCAATCAAGCCTGAAATTAACATAGGGCGACGTCCTATTTTGCCAAGCAGCCAAATTCCAACAAATGTAGCAAGGACAGAGATAACACCATTCCCGATATTCCCAATTAGAGCTGCTTTCGTTTCGAAACCTGCATCTTTTAAAATTTCTGTTCCGTAATACATGATGGAATTAACTCCTGTGAACTGCTGTACAACCGCAATTCCTATGCCGATAAACACAAGCCGCCTAATCCAAGGCGTGGATAAATCTTTTAAAGTCGCTTTATCTAAATTCACTTCTTCCCTGTAAGCGTTCTCTATTTCGAGCAACTCTGTTTTCGCCGCTCCTTTTGAGCGAATGCGGTGAAGTACTTGAAGTGCTTCTTTGTTTTTCCCCTTTGTTACAAGCCATCTTGGGCTTTCTGGCACTTTTAGCATACCGAAGAATAAAATAATGGCTGGAATCGCCGCAATTGGTAGCATGATGCGCCATACATACGGGTTCTCTCCAAATAAATTTCCAATCAATGCATTACAGGTAAAAGCAAGTAATTGACCGGATACGATCATCAGTTCATTTTGTGTGACGATTCTTCCGCGATTTTCTGCTGGAGAGATTTCAGCTAAAAAGGCTGGAACTATGACTGAAGCTCCTCCAACTGCAAGCCCTAATAAGAATCGGAATAAGACCATTACTTCAGCGTTTGGTGATACAGTACATCCTAATGTAGAAAAAAAGAATAGAGCGGCTAAGTAAAAAATAGTTTTACGGCGTCCGAACCTGTCTGATAAACGTCCGCATATGACTGCACCTAATGCTGCACCTAATAATAATGCACTTGTCACAATCCCTTGCATCAATGCTGTTAAATTTAACTGATTCGGTAAAGACATGTAAGGTAATGCACCATTTAATACACCAGTGTCATAACCAAAAAGAAGTCCTCCAAAGGTCGAAATTAGGATAATAGATCTTAAATTGGTTTGTTGACTTTTGTTCATGGTCTTTTCTCCTGTTCTCTTTAAGAATGAATAGCCAAGTTTTCATCAATATACTGACGAGCCTTTAATGCATATTCTAAAGGATGGGCAATCGCAGGATTTTGTTCAGCTTCAATGACGATCCACCCTTTATAGCCATGACTGATTAACAAACGGTATACTTCATTAAAATCGATACAGCCATCCCCAGGTACTGTAAACAGTCCATTTAAGAAAGATTCTGAAAAAGACAATTCTTTTTGACGACAGCTTTCCATCACTTCTTTTCTCACATCTTTAAAATGCACGTGCTGGATACGGTCGATATGCAGCTTGAGCAAGGATAAATAATCGCCATCTGATACGTAAATATGTCCAGTATCATATAGAAGGTGAACATACCGAGGGTCTGTTCCAGCTAAAAGACGTGTGACATCTGATAAGGTTTGTACCCCTGTTCCGAGATGATGATGATAGACTAGTTTGAGATGATAACTGTTTGCTATTTGACCTAATTCATTGAGACCTTCTAAAAGCAGAGCCCATTCCTCACCTGTGAAAGATGGCTGATGCTGATAGATGTTGATGTTTTCTTTTTGAATGGAATACGTTTGCTCTGAGACTACAGCTACACTAGCATGAATGTCTTGCAAGTACTGACAATGCTTTTTGAATGCTTGTATTGAAGCCGCTAAACCATCTCGTATCATGTAACTGCTAAACCATTTTCCAGCTATTTTTAAATTGCGAAGTTTTAGTTCTTTATTCAAGACAGCTGGTTCTGGAAAGAAACCACCTGCTTCAGTTCCTTCAAAACCAGCGACACAAATATCACTTAATAAATGAGATAGTGTGTTTTCAGCGCCAAGTGCTGGAATGTCATCGTTCCTCCATCCAATAGGCGCGATGCCCCATAAAATTTCTTCTTTAGACACGTTGTTTGTCACCATCCTTTTATTCATCATCTTTATTTCCACCAAACTTTATCACGAGTTAACCAATGTAGTGGTGATTAATTGGGTAACTAATGGTTAAGTTTGAGGTAATCATAATATTAAAAGCGCTTTCAGTCAATTATTTTTCTGAATTTTTTCTATTTATTTGTGATTTTTTGTATAAAAAAACCTGATGGCATTTGCACATCAGGTCTTGTTCCTTATTCTATAGATTTGACTTAATTTTAATGATAGATTCACCGTAATGCTTCATGGATTCTTTTAGTTCTTCAATAAACTTTTTCGCATATGTTTTCATAATGAATGACTCCTTCGTTTTTCGGATTCTTTCATTATGAAGACAGTGTGTTTTATTTGCAAAACAGATGAAAGCGTCAACAAACTTTCAATTCATTCATTTGTCTCTTTTTCCTGTGATTTTCACCGACTCCTATTTTTTTAAAAAAGATTGATTGACATGATTAATTTGACGATGATGATGAAGCGCTATACTGTGTAGTCCCTTTGTAGGCTGGCAGTATATCCCCATGCGCTTCAATGAGGTCGTCGCAAAGATTCACGATGTCATCAATTGATAGTTCAGCGCTAGTGTGTGGATCCAGTAAAGCCGCTTGATAAATGTGTTCTTTTTTACCGCTGATTGCTGCTTCAATTGTCATCAGCTGTGAGCTGATATTCGTTCGATTGAGTCCAGCCAATTGTTCAGGTATTTCTCCAACATAGCAAGGCATAATGCCGCTTCGATCTGCCACACACGGTACTTCTACACAGGCTTTTTCAGGCAGGTTGTCAATGAGCCTGCCAGTGTTCAGAACATTTCCGCCAAATTTAAAAGGAACGTTCGTTTCGATCGCTTCAATGATCCGGGAACCATATTCTTTTGACCGGGTATGTGTGATCTGTGTGTTTCCCACAAGGTCATGCTTCATTGTATTCCAATTGTTGATTTGTTCCTCGCAGCGTCTCGGGTATTCATCGAGCGGAATGTTAAACTGACCGATTAGTTCTGGGTACCTTGATTTGATGAAATATGGATGGTATTCGGCATTGTGCTCTGAGGATTCTGTGACATAGTAGCCGAATTTATCCATCAGTTCAAAACGAACCATATCATGATGCCGCGATTGCTGCTTTTCTTTTGCTCGTCTTTTGATTTCTGGATACAAGTCTTTTCCGTCTCGTTTTACCTCTAATAACCATGCCATATGATTAATGCCGGCAATTTTTTCTTCAATGCCTTCATGTTCCATTTCAAGAGATTCAAATAGGTCCTTTGTACAGACTTGCACACTATGACAGAGACCAATCGTTTGAACCTGAGTATAGCGCAGCATCGCACCTGTCAGAGTGGCCATTGGGTTCGTGTAATTTAACAATAAAGCATTTGGGCAAACCTCTTCCATGTCCTTTGCAAATTCCAGCATGACAGGAATCGTCCGAAGGGCACGGAAGATACCACCGATCCCTACCGTATCCGCAATCGTTTGTCTTAATCCGTATTTTTTTGGTATTTCAAAATCAATGACAGTACTTGGACGGTAGCCTCCAACTTGGATGGCATTGATGACATATTTCGCATCCTGTAAGGCTTCTTTCCGGTTGTGATAGGACTGGATGGTCACGTTTGCACCGTAATTTGCTTTTAAATGCGACAGCATTGTTTCTGATTCTTTCAGCCGGTTGTGGTCGATATCATATAATGCAAATTCAAAGCCTGCAAGGGCGGGAACAAACAGACAATCTCCTAATATATTTTTAGCAAACACGGTACTCCCTGCACCGATAAATGTAATTTTAGACATAGACACTCTCCTTTTTACATCCATATTGGGCTAGCCTTTGACAGAGCCTTGTGAAAGCCCTGCGATAAAATATTTTTGCAAAAGTAAAAACATCGTGACCATTGGCAGCATCGCAATGAGTGCAGCTGCCCCAACGAGCTGAAGCTGATGCTGATTTTGACCAAAAAAATGGGATAAGGCGACTGTGAGTGTATGCATCTCTTTATCTTGCAAAAAGAAGATAGCAAATTGATAGTCGTTCCAAATATACACGCAGGCAATGATTAATACAGAAGCGGTAATGGGCTTCAGAAGCGGAAAAACGACAGTGAAAAAAACTCTGAGTGTCCCTGCTCCATCAATACGGGCAGCTTCTTCAAGCTCCTTTGGAATTGTCGACCGGATAAAGCCTGCATATAAGAAAATTGTCAGCGGCAAAAAAGCAGCGACATTATTTAAAATAGCAATTTGATAGGTATTCATCATCCCGATTTGAACGACCATTTTATAGAGCGGGACAAGGGCTGTGAGTGGTGGAATGACCATAATGGCAATAAATAAAACATAGACCGCTTTATTCAGCCTTGTGTTCCTTCTTGCAAGCGGATAGGCTGCAAGAGATCCAAAGATAATGAGCAATACAGCGGAACTGAACGTAATGATCACTGTATTCAAAAAGGACTGGCCAAGCTGAGCCTCTGTCCATGCTGTGCGGAAGTTTTCAAGATGCAGCGTTTTTGGAAACAGCCATTTTGAACTAAAATCTCCTATCCCCTTTAATGATGTCGTCACCAAAATATAAAATGGAATGAGGTGCAGCAATGTGATCAATAGTGCGAGGACGGAGTACCATCTTTTCTTGCGTTTATAGGCGTTATCCATCACACCTCGGTCTCCTTTCGTTTGAAATAAATCAGCGCTGCGACACTAATGACAAGGATGATGACCGCCATGAATACCCCTTGCGTCGCTGCATAGCCTGCATCCTGACGTTTGAAATACAGATCATACATAAAGGTCGACATGGATTGCGAGGAATCTCCAGGTCCGCCGCCCGTGAGTGCCACAATGACATCAAAGAGCTTGAGCCCGCCAATGACATTCAGCACAACATTAATGGTGATCGACGGCATAAGCAGCGGCAATGTAATCCGCCTGAATTGCTGGAAGCTCGATGCGCCGTCTAATTGCGCCGATTCATAATAATCCTTAGGAATACTTTGAAGTCCTGCTAAATAAATGATCATGGCAATCCCGACGAATTGATATGTGTTGACAAGCACAATGATCCATGTGTTTAATTCCGGGTTGCCGAGCGCATTTATTTGATCAAATCCAAAAAGTGTCACCACATCATTTAAGGCACCGCCTTGGTAAGCAAACACAAAATACCAAATATAGCCCATCGCAATCGGGCTGATCATGACAGGTAAATAGATGACCGTTCTTGTGATGGCTTTCATCTTTAAGCTTTGATTTAATAAAAGAGCATATCCAAGTCCGATGATATTTTGCAAGATGGTGCTCCCAATTCCATAGAGAAGCGTGTTTTTGACAACAAGCCATGTCGCTTGATCCTGAAGCAGCCGCTCATATTGCTCAAGACCAATCCATTGATAAGTTTGTGAGAAACCGTTCCAATTTGTAAAAGAAAGCAGAATGCCGTTCAAAAAAGGATAAATGATAAAGGTACTGACGACGAGAACAGCTGGCATGTACATCCACCAAAGTGAGGAATTCTGGCGTTTTTGTATCTTTTGTTTTGGTAAAGAGGTGAATGCGGCTGGCTGCTTTGCTTTTGTGATGTCATTCATTGGCTTCACTCCTGTTTCAGCATCCATCAGCTATTGTTTTTTCAGACGCTTATATTCCTCTTCCATTTTCTTTGATAACTGTTCTGGTGTGATGGAGCCTGCTAATAATTCTTGACCCGTTGTTGCCATGACTGCCCACATTCCGCTTGGTAAGTATTTTCGATCGAAATACGGTTCAATCTTCACCTGTTCGTATTGATCGTAAAATGTAGAGTAATAGTTTTTCGCTTTCACTTGTTTTAGAGCTGTTTCAGAGGATGTGCCCTCTGCGATTTTTTTTGCGTTTTCAGGTTTTGCTAAAAAATCGATGAATTGTTTTGCTTCTTTTATATGCTTAGAGTCTTTCCAAGCAGCAACAGTAAAACGTTCTCCGCCAATCCAGCTTTGTTCATCTCCTTCATGAATGGCTGGAACAGGCATCGTACCTACTTTGATCGATGAATTCAGTTCTGTTGCTTCAGGTCCTAAAGATCCACCGACAAAGGTGAAGGCGATTTTGTTTTGTGCCATGAGTTCAGGCGCTTGAGAGAGTTTCGCTGTCAGGACATCCTTGTTTAAAAGGTCTTGATCCTTCAGATCTTTCATGAATTGTGCAAGCGGTGTATAGAGAGACCAATCAAATGATCCGTTTTCAAGTTCCTTTCCGTATTGATGCTTTTGATCGGTGATTAATAAAGGCGTCGCCAGCTCATCAAAGACTTGGGCAATATTTGAGTTATCTCCTCCTGGTATCCAGAGCGGCACAACCTCTCCTTTGCTCTTTTCTTTCACTGTCAGCAAAGCAGATTTTAATTCATCAAGTGTTCTAGGGACTTCTATACCATATTCCTTTAATAGATTGGCATTAAAGCTAAGCCCGTCTTTTGCTTGATTCAGCGGATAAGCGTACACTTTCCCATCTTGGTCTTTTAAAATCTGGTCGAGTGAAGGATCAAGCTGTTTGACCCAATCCATCTCTTTTAAATCAGCCACATACTCGCTATAGCGCAGTTTGGCCCAGCCATGTGTATCAAACAGGTCTGGCATATCGTTTGCTCCCATTTTGACGCGGATCATATCTTCATAGCTGTTGCCTGGGAAATTAGCATCGATTCGAATCTGCTCATGCTCCTTCTCAAACTCGCGAATGACTTCTTCAAACGCTTTTCTTTCCCCGCTGTTGCTCATCGTTGAAAATAGCGTCAAGGTGACCTTTCCATTTGCTTCAGATGAGCTGTTATTACCGCAAGCAGACAAAATCATGGTCAAGAACATGGCTGCAGTCAGCAGCATGATTTTTTTATTCATGGTTTCCTCCTTTTAATCACTGAAAATTCAGACGATAATCGGTAGAATTCATGCAGTTGCGGAAACAAAGGAAGTCCATTATACTGGAATTCTATTCTTTTCAAAGAGATAAGAGAGCATACCGGCAGGCTGCCTTGTGTTCAGCATGATCTGGCCATCATGCTATGCAGCTTGCTTTCTGCTTTTTTGTCTCTTTTTTGTGTGCTGAAATCTATGGTTCACCCCCTTTCATGGATGAGACATGTACTGCCTCGCTCGATGAGTGTTGTTGGCACGACGACTTTTAGAGGAAGTTTTCTTCCGTTTATTCTCTCAAGCAAAAGCTTCAGACCGACTTCCCCCATTTCTTCTGTATATACTTTGACGGTCGTAAGCGGCGGGCTTGAAAATGACGCGGCTTCAATGTCATTAAACCCAACAATGGATACATCTGAAGGTACGTGTAGACCGGCTTCATGCAAAGCGCGCATTGCGCCGATTGCCATAGAGTCACTTCCAATGAAAAAGGCTTGCGGCAGTTTTCCCTTTTTGATCGCTTGCTGCATAAGCGTATAGCCTTCTTGCATGGAGTATTCACCAATGTGGATGTCTTCCATATGAAGGGCTCCCGCCTCCTGCATTCTTTTCATAAACGTCGTTTGTCTTTCGTCCTCAATCACAGCATTACCTTCGAAATAATGCTCCCGCTCTTTCCCGCCAATATAGCCTAGATGTGTATAGCCGAGAGATTGCAGATGACGAATGGCACGATCTGCCGCTCTGACAAAGTCCACATGTACACAATCATACAAATCTTCATCTGCATAATGATTGATAAAAACAATGTGTTCCATTCGATTTGTCATTTTTTCAACCGTATCGGGGCTAATTCGTCCAATGACAATCAAACCGTCAATATCCTTTAGCATCGCCCCTTTATCCATGCTTCTTAGGCGAAAGGTATGGAGAGTGGACAAGTCTTGTTTGGCACATTCTTTTTCAATTCCTTTTCGAATCGATGAAAAAAAGGGATCATTTAATTCTTCGTCAATGGATTGAGCGACAACGACACCGATGACTGGGGATTCAGATGGCCTTTTTTCTTCTGCTTGATCGGCTTTTCTTGCTCTCACTGGGGTATAGTTTAACTTCTTAGCAATGTCGAGGATGTTTTGTCTCGTTGCGTGTGAAACGGCCAGTGTTTGATCGCCATTTAACACACGGGATACAGTGGAAACGGACACTTTTGCATCATGAGCAATATCTTTGAGTGTGGTCATAGGCAAACTCCTCATTATTATTTGACTAAATATTTACTAAAGATATTTGAAGGATAACATATAAATAAAGCGCTTTCAATTGTGAATTTGTGATTTTTACTTTGTTTTTGGGTAAGTTTTGGTGAGTGAATTGTGTTTTAGTAAAATTTTCGTAAAAAAGAGGATGGGTTTCATCCTCTTTTTTACTAACGTGATTCAATTGAGGCTGTTTCTTTTGCAAATATTTGCTTCATTGTTTCCCAAGCAGTGTCGAGTTCTTTATGAAGTCCAAATAAACCTGAGGTGCCGATGATGTAGATCTCATTGCCAGCCTCAGCAAGCAGCCGGAATGTGCTCTCATTACAAGAGCCGTCTACTTCAATTGAAAACGAGTATCCTCCGTTTTTTTTGATATCTCTCACCTGTTTAATTTTTTGAAGCATTTCTTTAATAAAAGGCTGTCCGGCAAAGCCTGGATCGATCGTCATGATCGTCACTCTGTCTATTAAATGAATAAAGGAATCTAGCGCCGCAACTGGTGTGGCGGGATTTAGAACAAAGCCAACCTCACATTTTCTTTGATGAATATGCCGGATGATTCGAAAAGCATCTTTTTGCACGACTTCTGGGTGTAAACAAATCATCGTTGCGCCTGCATCAATACATGCATCGATTAAAAATTCCTGCGGGTGTTCGGCCATTAGATGAACATCAATCGGTAAATTTGTCAGTTTCCGAAGCTGTTCAATGAAAAAGGGTGATAACGTAATATTCTTCACATAATGTCCATCCATCACGTCGACATGGTACCGGTCTGCTCTTGTGTTGAGAAGATGAATTTGTTCACGGAAGTGCGTTAGATCCATGCACATCAGTGAAGGTGAAAAAATGGCTGTCATTCTCAGGCTCCTCCTTTTTACAGCTGAAATAAAAACTTGATCAATCCAATCAAGATTCCGATGATACCAAAGTCTGTATCTCCAAACGTTGTCCCTTCAAAGCCAAGGGCTCCTAACACAGGTAATAAACAGGCAGGTAAAAAGGAAAGAAGCAATCCATTTACAAAGGCCCCAGCGACAGCACCTCTTACCCCTCCTGTTGCATTGCCATACACTCCTGCTGTAGCACCGCAAAAAAAGTGCGGGACAAGACCAGGGACAATGACAGTTAAACCAAACAAAGGTAAAAGAAAAATGGATACAATGCCTCCTGCAAAGCTGCATAAAAAACCGATAATGACCGCATTTGGCGCAAATGGAAAAACGGTTGGCGCATCAAGTGCCGGCTTTGCCCCCTTCACGAATCGATCGGCAATTCCTTTAAACGCAGGCACGATCTCGCCAATGGCCATCCGTACCCCTGCTAAAATAATGTACACACCAGCAGCAAACGTAATCGCCTGAATGAGAATGAAGACAGCGAAGTTCGTGCCCCCGCTAATTTGTTCTATATAAGGAATTCCTGCAAACGGTGCAATCGCAAAGAACAGCAAAGCCATCGTAATCGAAATGGCAACAGATGTATCTCTTAGAAAACCGAGTGATTTAGGCACTTGAATGGTTTCCGTTGATTTTTCTGGAGATCCAACCCATTTGCCGATCATTCCCGCAGTAAAATAACCGAAAGTACTGAAGTGTCCGAGCGCGAGATCATTGCTTCCGGTGACTTTCCTCGTAAACGGTTGAAGGATTGCGGGTGCAATGACCATAGCTGCACCTAATATCATTGAGCCAGTGGAAATGAGCAGCCACCCGTGCAGGCCAGCTGTCGAGAGAACGACGGCGAGCATCGCCGCCATATACAACGTGTGGTGACCAGTCAAAAAGACGTATTTAAGGGGTGTGAATCTTGCAAGTAACAAATTGACCAGCATACCAAAAATCATGATGAGTGCTGTCTGTGTACCGAATTCCTTTTGAGCAATGGCGGCCATAGCATCTGTATTTGGGACAACCCCTTGAATGTGAAAGGATGCTTCAAACATCTTTCGAAAAACCCCAAGTGAATCAGAGACGACTGTAGCGCCCGCTCCTAATATTAAGAAACCCATGGTTGTTTTCAAGGTGCCTGACACAGTGTCTGCGGCTGATTTTTTCTGCAAAAGTAAACCGGCTAGTGCAAACAAACCGATGAGAATGGCAGGTGTGCCCAATATATCGTTCATGATCAGTTCTATCATGATGTGAATCCCCCTTTTTCATGACTTAAATGTGTTGACGAAGCACGTCTTTAATGGCTTTCTGGTCTAGTAAATTATTTAAGCCAGCCACATTTCTTGTGCCGTCATTCAGCTGGTCAATAATATCAGCTGCGCCGATATAAAGGTCTGCTTGTTCATTTTTACTTGTACTGAGATCGGTATGATCTACTTCAGCTTTAAGACCTAATTCTTCTAATGCTTTTTTGACATTCATTTCTACAATAAAGCTGCTTCCTAACCCGTTTCCACATACAACAAGAATTTTTTTCATTTTCTTACTCCCCCTTTATACTTCTGAAAATTGATCAATTAGTTTTTGAACTGATGCTAAATCTTCTGCTTCAATCAATTGTTTCGTGCGTTTCTCTTCACTTAACAGCATGGTCAGCTGTTTAAGTGCTTTCAAGTGGCTCATGCTGTCAATAGCGGCTAACACAATGACGAGCCGCACCTGCTTTTTTCCATCCTTTGAAAACGAAATGGGCTGGTTGAATGACATGAGCGTCATGCTCAATTTGTTCACGCCATCCTCGGGCCTTGCATGTGGGATGGCCACTTGTGGTGCAATGACAATATAAGGACCATTTTGATGAACAGACTGTATCATGGCTTCTACATAACTTGGTTTAATAGCATTTTGATCAAGTAAAGGCTGCGCCGCTTTTGTAATCGCCTTTTGCCATGTGTCTGCTGTTTGGTGGAGCTTGATGGTTTGTTCTGTTAATAAATCATTTAACACTGGGTTCCACCCTTTCTGATAGGATACATATGTGGGATGAAGCAGCTCCCGAATGTCATGAAGCAGTGCTTGTTTATTTTGTACGATGGTATGCTGCTGAATGATGTTGAATAAAGCGTTTACATGCCCCTCGTCACTCTTCGTTTCTACGCCTTTTCCGTATTGAAGTAATGTTTTTTTCTCATAGGCAGTTAAAATAGGATGAACGAGATGAACTGGTTTTCCTTTAAACGAAATAGGTGTTGTGGACACAACGAAATCTGCATCAACTGCTGCTAATTCTTCATATGCACGCTTTGATAACAGTCCGCGTACTTCAATGTAGCCGATTAATTCGAGAAGCTGAGTTTTCAGCATGTTACTTGTGCCAATTCCTTCCCCGCAGACAATGTATACAGAACGCCTTACAATGGATGAAATTCCTTCTCTTCTCATCCAGCTGCCAAAATGCATGGTGAGATATGCAATTTCATGGTCACTCAACTTTGAACAGGCCGCCTTTTCTAAATGGCAAGCAACTTTTTGAGTGATTTCAAACACTTCTGGCTGTGCTTTTTTTATAGAATCCGTCAATTCATTGATCATACCAATGTGATAGATGAGCCTGTAATAAGCTGGAATTAAATGCATTGTTAAGTTTTGCTCCAATGCTTTTGGTTCTTGAAAGGAAATACAAGCATATCTCTGAAAGTCCAATATCATTTGTCTGGCGATGGTGCGAATGAGATGTTCTTCTGGTTTTTTAATTGATGGAAGTTTTTGTTTTTTGGCACTGAGCCATAAGGTGCTAAGAAAATAGATCTCATCATCATGAACAATGAGACCGGCCTCTTTTTGAATCTGCGCCATGAAACGAATAGCAGCCAAGCATTCCTCTGTTTCCTGCAATGTTCGCTTTTCTTCGTTTGAAATGTGTACAGCATGCCCTAGCTTCATCCGCTTGAAGTAGAAAAAGAGATCCAAAGAGAGCTGATCCAGCATCTCATCTGCAAATTCAAGCTTAAGTTCTTGTTCTGACTGCTGGAGGAGATGGTGTACTCGTTTGGATGAAATAGGTCCCTTTAACCAAAACGACGGAAACGTTTTTTCGTTTTTTATCATGGTGCGAATGAAATGTATATAAGGTTTGAGTGCCAATCGAATGGCTCTTTCGTCTCCTGAAATGGCATAGCCGCTTGCTGCCTGATAGCGGAGTGTGATCTCCTGCTTGAAAAGCGCTTCTTTTAGCTGTTTCATATCCTCAAGCAATGTATTTCGGCTCACCTTTGTCATCTTCATAAAATCATCAATTCTTAGGCAATGCTCGCTGCATGCAATGGATAAAAGCAAGATAGCCCTTCGTTCTTTTACACATGGTTCATAATCGTGACCAACAAGAATGGTATCAGCTTTTTGAAGAATGACTTCTTTTTCATGAGGATTTAAATAATAGCCAAGATGGCCTTTTCGCTGCACACCACTAAGCTGATGAGTTTCCAGCCAGCTGTTCATTCGTTTGATTTCAGCGTAAACGGTTCGAGTTGAGACATTCATTCGATTCTGTAAATCTTCTATTGATAGATAAGATGTCGTATGAAGCAGCATAGATAGTAACGTCGTGCCCCTTTTGGTTAAGTACAGTTGGAATTCCTCCTTTCTTCCCTTTGCTTATAAGTCTAATCAACTCATATGCATCAAAGAAGTCCAAATGTCTTCAGCACGTGCTGTGCAGCGATTGTGTGCTTTTTTCATAAGAAAAACACACCATTTGAGTGTGCTTTCAGGCTTGTATACAAAGAGTTCTTTGCCTTCTTTTGCGTGTTTGCGAACCAATAAACGCAAAAAACCTTGAATGATATAAAGCCAGCCAAGGTTTTTTCACTTCTTATCATCTTTTGATTTCTTTTCCCTTGGCTACTGCCCATGCATACCGTTGCATCGAGTGAATGCGATTTCAAAAAAGAATGTCTTTTAAGAACAAATATAAAATGATGTCATAATACAGATAAAACTTGTTCTCCTCTTAGGAATTCAATAAATGCTTTAACAGATTTAGTCTCTGTAGTTTTCTGATCATACATGAGCCAAGTATCTCTAGTTAATGGCTTTTTCTTAGTATCATATATTTCCATTGTATATAGTTTATCTGAATTTCTTAAGCAAATCTCGGGTGCTATCGAGTACCCAAGCCCTTGCTTCACCATTTCTTTGCATGTCTCATGTCGATCAACTTTCATAGCTATGTTTGGTTGCAGGACTAGATTGTCGTACATCCAATCATCGAGAATAGTCTTTAAAGAATTATCAGTCTCATATTTTATAAATGGTAACAAAGGAAGCTGTCCTATATTAATGGGATCTCTAGAGATGATTAGTAATTTTTCTTTTGTAAGCCTCTCCTTCTCTCCTTTCCATCGATGGTCCCCTCTAATTATTCCAACTTGTACAATACCTGCATCTAATAACTTCATGACATCAGTGCTCCATCCAGTTTGCACACTAAATTGGACATTGGGATATATGTTAGAAAAATCTCTAAGTAATTTAGGGAGCTTATATTGTGCGAAATTGCTGGAAATGCCAAGTCTTAAGTGTCCCTGTATCTCTTTTCCTAAGTTAACGATTTTATCCTTGGTATCCTGCAGTTCCTTTAACATTCTTCGTGCATAGAAAACTAAATGCTCTCCCTCTACAGTAAAGGTAATTCCCTTATGTCTTTTGTTAAACAATTTAATCTCAAAAACTTCCTCAATCTTATTTACTCTATAAGTAATTGAGGGCTGAGATGTATACAATTTTTCCGCTGTTTTTGTTAAATTTTGCTCATTGTAAAGGATATCAAGTAAAATCCAATCTTTTTCATCCATAGTGGTCATCCTTTCTAAGTTTATTATAATTATAGATGTTTTCTTGTTAAATTGAATAATACTTTATTTTGTACATCCTACACGAACCTTATAACACGAAGTATACGTACTGATTTACATGCAGAGAGCATATCAAATAGGTAAGGGGGACTCTTTAAGAGTCCCCCCTTACCCTATAGCCCTATTTCTATGCATGTTGTTTTAGAAATGATGCAGCATTGAAACCAGCAGTTTTTCCAAATACTGAACCAGACATTAAACCTGAACCACCTGGATAGTTCTCATAGAAAATACCCCCTACCATCTCACCAGCTACGTATAAACCCTTGATAGGTTTATTTTTAGAATTTAAAACCTCTGCATTTGTATTCACTCGAAGACCGCCAAATGCAAAGGTAACACCGCATGTTACCGGATAAGCATAATAAGGTGCTTGATCTATTGTCAGCGCCCAATTTGTTTTTGGTGGCGTTATCCCTACAGTCCCCTTTCCATCCTTAATGGAAGGATTATAGTCTCCTTCTTGCACGGACAAATTATATTCTTGTATCGTATCTTTAAACACTTCTTTACTGATTTTCATAAGGTCTGCAAGTTCTTCTAAGCTATCAGCTTGATAGCAGGTAGCTTCGTCCAAAGTATATTCATCGCGTAATAATGGATGTACTTTGGCATCAAATACTTGAAATGCTTTATGACCGGGCTGCTTGAGGATTTCTCTTCCATATTTAGCGTACGTATAATTCCTAAAATCTGCTCCTTCATCTACAAATCTCTTCCCTTCCAAATTAAACATTAAGCCAAGTGGAAAAGAGGATTTCTTGTAAATATCGCCAGGCTTGTTAAAATCACCAACCGCTGGAGCATTATAATCAGTGCCTATAGAATGGCAGCTGCTCCAATCTCCATATTTAGAAGCACCAGCTTTCACTGCCATATCCAAGCCGTCTCCAGTGTTATATTCCGTACCTCTGACAATCGCACCTTCCCATTCCTTACCCAGGAATTCGATTCTCATCTTTTTATTTGCTTCAAAACTACCACATGCAAGAATGACGGTTTTAGAATAAATTTGAACTAACTCACCGTTCTTTTCGACTACTACACCCGTTACCCCATCATCAACACTAATTAAATCAACCGTTCTGGCATCATACTTCACTTTTATTCCTAATTGATCAACACGCTGATAAAGTTGTTTGATGAGGCCAACACCTTTTCCAGAAGTCTTAAGAGGTAAACCACCCCAAAAATGCCGCTTTCCTTCTTTTTCATATGACTGATTATCATAATTTAATTCAAATTTTACTCCGTTTTTATACATCCACTTAATAGTTTCAAAAGATTTTGAAATTAAATGGTGGGCTAATTTGTTATCACTTTTACCAGAAGTCACTCTCATCAAATCATTCATGAAATCATCCTCTGTATAAGTAGGCATTACAATATGTTCTGAGTCATAATCTGTCAAATCCGGAAGTACTTCTCTTAACATATCTAATCTGTTATAGGCTACTCGAATTGCACCATCTGTGAAATATGAATTTCCTCCACGTTTTTCAATAGGTGCCCTTTCAAGAACAAGTACATTTGCCCCTCCTTCATGTGCACTAATAGCAGCACACAAAGCCGCATTACCCCCGCCAACAACGATAACATCATATGAGTTATTCACTCAGCTACTCCTCCTTGACTTTATTTGGTAACATAAATGTGACTGTACATTAATGTTAAAGAAGATATAGCCATAAGTGAAATATATGTTTTTTTAATTCAATTTAAAATTTTGTTTATAACTGTTGATTACTTGCAATTATTAATAGGTTTATCTATGTAAACATTTAGCTAATTAAGCACGGACTATTAGATAAATTCTCTAGAGATAATGGTTCAAACTAATATGAAGGAGTTAGATCCCTCTACAATATAAAAATGCCTTCCCAGTTAAGGAAGAGGCACTTTCTAAAAAACCTATTTACTTATGGTACGGTTACCATGAGGTCTAACCAGCATTGATTATGGACAATATAGGAGTAGTCTCTCTTGTAACCCTTCCAAGATTTCTACAGGCATTTCCCGGACCTTGATATCATCGCCTAGGAAAAATAGCCAATTTGTCATTTCCGTTATTTCTTCTGAATGATTAACATCGATAAAAGTCTTTAATATGGCTGTAGTTTGATAAGGATTCGTATAAGAAATTGACATTTTGAAAGGATGGTATTTTTTGAACTGTGCAATTGCCTTTGGACCAAGTTCAAGGACAAGGTTAATTACTTCTTCCTGTTTAATTAGTTTTTCTAAAATCTTTTTCCTGCTTAATCGAATATTTGTAGAGCATGGTTCTACATCTGTGAGATGGTCGACAGGCAAAATCCGTTTCTTCTCCTCCTTTAAATCAAAGCCTTCAATCAGCCACAGGCTTTTTTCACGATAAAGATTCAAGAGGTAAATAGGATAGGACTTTATCACGTTCTCCTCTCTCATGGTAATCAGTAAATATCGATCCAAAATAAGCAGTTGGATTAATTTTTCTAATATGGGATGAGGGAGATCTGTCAAATCAAGCAGATCAGGATTATTCGGATTAGTCCCTTCAAATAGTAAGAGGCGATTTAAAAGAACAAGGTCATCTTGCTGGGTTTCTGAGATGAGTCCTAGTAATTTTTCAGCTAAAGACTGGCGACTCTTTAAATAAGGAAGTTGTTGGTTTCTCGTGGCCATAAAGGCAATAAAAAGAGCTTTAATCTCATTATCGGTAAAACGAACAGTTGGCAGGACAGAGTTGTTCATCACAAAATATCCCCCGTCCCTTCCGACTTCTGCGACAAGCGGCATCCCCATAGCTTCAATTTCTCTGATGTCTCTAATTGCTGTCGAACGAGAGATATTAAATTCTCTCATGATTTCAGAAATTGTAAAGTTGGCGCGGTTGTTAATATACCGCATGATGGTATTAATCCGTTCAACTTTTTTCATCTGGTCCCCCCTAAACAGTATCATTTTTTGACATGGTTTAAGCCTATTATATATTTATCAAGTGAAAAGAAAAAACATTTGATCAATTTTTGAAATGGATGTGTAGAATATGACAGATTATATACTAGAAGAAAAAGACAGCTTTCACGTGTTAGGTATTGGAACTGAACTTAAGAGTCATTACACAGACTATGCGGGCATCACGAAGGAAAAAGCAGACTTTTGGCAAGCAGTCACACAAGAAGGTAAGCTTGACACCTTAAAAGCCATTGCCACAAATGACTATATTTTTATCGTAAACGAAGCGATAAATAACAAGCTGATGCATTATGTCGGGGTCATGACAGAGGAATCGTTACCAGAAGCGGACAGAGTGATTCAATTTCCTAAAGGGGAATATCTAATCGTTAAAGGGGAAGCTAAAACGGCTGATGACTTGCATCAAACGCTTACTGGTATTGCATTTGGTCAAGTCTTGCCTGAAGCAAAGAATTTCGCCTATGTTGGTGGACCAAATGCAGTGGTAGAAATGGGACAGCGAAACGGCTTATTACTTGGTGAGATGTGGATTCCTGTTGTACGGAAATAAGAAGGATATGGAGGGATAGAAATGGCCTATATCGTTGATTTTAAAAATGTGTCTACTATTGGTTTAGAGTCTTCACCTGTAGCAGAAGCACTTGCTGGCTTACGAGCGAATGAGGCTCGTTACTTTATGAACAAATATAAGCATGAATTGACAGTATTACCTGCCAGCGAAAGTCAGGATACCCTTGATTATGTGAACCGAGTGTTAAAAGAAGAACGTGAACTAGAGTTTGCAGCCAAGCCTTTAGAAACGGCAAGTTTTCAAGTAGAAAATATCAAATGGACTTACGTCTTTTATGAGGATGGTCTTGCAATTAACGTCCTGTATACATTGGATGACCCGAAAAAACGCGCTGTTGGTTTTAAGCTTTCTGAAGGGATGGAAGTACCAAAGGAATTAGAAGGGAAATTTAAATTTGCTAGGCAGAAGTCTAAACTAGCTGGAACGATTCGTGGGTCATTTTTTAAAATTAAAGGGGAATATTGAACTCGAATTTGTGAATCTGATTAAACAAATAAATTAAAATTATTTCCCCCTTCTAAACAGAGCAGCATTCTCTATGCATTATTAGAGGATGTTTTTCTGTTTATTGTACCAACTTCATTTTCTTATGAAAAAGTTCGTCGTTAAAATGGCTTGCGATTAGTCTTTTATATAAATGTCCTGCTATTTCATTGTTTGACATTTATACTTTTTTCAGATCTATATTCAAAGAAAATGATGTGAAGTATCCCTCATTCAAAAACAATCACCATAAAAGCTGTGAGTGCCTAGTTTTGCTTGTCTCTATCATACGTGACCCACACAGGAAAAAAGATTCCCATTCTCCTTTTGGTCGGTTTTTTCTCGGATAGGAGTCCAGAGTCCAATAAACACCAAAAACCTTGAAAGGCATTAGCCCATCAAGGTTTTATATAATCTATAAATTCTGTAAATCATCTCCACCGCCAGCTAATTTCCCTATCAGGATAAACTGCAGGTATATATATCCCCCTTCTTTTATTTTCATCATCAATAATGTACCAATTGTTATCCTCTAACCATTCTTCGTTAAAATTTGTTTCTACAAAATCATTTTCTTCATCAACAAGTGCTGCGAAAAAATCATTAAATTTTTCTATATTATTTGAAGGGGTAATCTCACCATTAACCCACATACCATCAACATTAATATCGCGTATATCTCCTAAAAACTCGTTTAGAAAGTATAATTTCACAATTCTCACTCCTTAGGTGAAACCTTAATATATTGGCTTGGAACTTCCCCTTTAATCAAATACTCATTATCCCTTTTAGTCCAATTAATCGCTCTTTTCTTCCAAAAATCAGAACAAGTAACATCTCTTTCAATCAACTTTTGAATTTGTTTTGGAGAAAGTATAACAACACCTTTTAGCTTTCCAGACTGTATATCTTTCCTTAAAGCTGATATGTTTAGTTCAATTGCATTTTCTCCATAATTTCCAATAACATTTTTGTTATTTGTAAAACTAGTATAAGGGCTATTAGATTTAGCTCCTTTTCTATAACCTCCAAGTATATGCTCTGTAACAGTCACTTCTCGTCCTTTATATAAACCTTCTTTACTAGCTGGTACTAAATCACCTGAACTTGATATATGAGGTTTACCAATTCCATTTGGTCTAGTTGGAGAGTGTAGTAAACTATCCCCTCTATATAAATTACTTTTGTTGGTTAAAGAAGCATCATCTATACCCCTAATCCCCATCTTCCCATGAAACCTCTTCGCCCCAATCGGCAAAAGCATTCCTAGCGCCGCATTCATACTCGCTTGCTGCTGTTCTTTGGAGATCTTATTTCCAAACATGTCTCGGCCTGTGATCGCTTCGCTGAAGCCGTTGGTGGCGGTGAGGCCGTATAAACCTTTTTGGGATGTCTTTAGGGCGTCAAAGGATTTTTGTGATGTCTTGTAAATGTCGACTGCCCTGACTGCAGCTGATGTGGCTTGGGTGGTTTTATAGACAGCTTTTCCGCCTTTGAAAATACGGCCTGCCCAGCCGACGATTGGGATGTAGCCTGCGGCTGCCATGCCGCCTGCGGCGACTCGCTGGCCTGCGGTGAGCTCTTCGCCTGTGATTGGATCAACGCCTGTTGCGGCACGTTTTGCATCGTTCACGCCAGTCAGTTCATTCACGATATTCCCGCCATAATCGAGGGCTTTTTCATACCAAGGACGGTTGGCGAGCGCTTCTTGTTCCTTCGCAATCTTTCGGGCTTCTTCTTGTTCTTTTTTGATTTTCAGATATTCAGAAGTTTGCTTCTCAATATCGCTTTTTGCCTTGTAGATTTCGCTATTTTGATACGCTTTCTTATCAAAATTCATAGGCGAAATCGCTTTTCCGTCATTTGTCGCATTGATCATTTCAGCATACAATGCCATTGTAGCTTGCTGCTCCGTCTCTGACAAAGCATATTCATCTTTTAAATTTTGATCAAGCTCTCTCAGATCTTTGACCGTCTTTTTTTGTTCATCTTCCGCATCCTCTATTTTTTCATCAAAGGTTTGACTATCAAATACCTCTAGAGAAATGAGGTCATCAATATCTTGAAAAATCGTTTTGAGTGCCTTTTTTTGATCCTTCACAATGCTTTTGGCATTCTTGATGCCCATATGTACTGAGTTGTCTAAAAAGTGTTCTTCTACAAAGGTATCGCCGCCAAAGCTCGTATCATCCAGTGTCCCAGAAACACCTTCATGAAAGGCTTTTTGTTTATCAATGAAGCTGATAAACATGTCTACATTTCCAGCAAGCTCTTTATAGAAACTTTTAATATTATCAGCACCTTTCCCAGTGAAGTCATCACCGAGGTTGGCCACACCTTGTAATGCCTTTTTTAAATCTACCATTTGTTCGCGGAGTTCCTGATAGTGTTTTGCCCTTGTGTCCATGGCACTTGTTAGTGCTTTTGCATCAAGTATCTTGCCCAGAAGAATTCACTCCTTCCTATTCATTGACAAGGTCAATTTTACCAATAAAAATTTTGTCATTAAATGGGGATATTGATACAAAAAACAGTACTTATTATGTAAATGAACAATGTTTCAATAGAATACTTTAGCTCCACTTTTGTCAGTAATAATTATGATGCGATATTTAGAACATCTTTTAAATAAAAATTTTTTTAAGCTACTTCATTATAAAATTGTTATAGAGCACTTCCATGGTAAGGAAGATGTCACTAGTCGAGGACATCCCTACATGAATTAGGAATGCACTTAGAAAAAGCACACCCGCATCAGTGTACTTTTTACGATTTAGACTTAAGCAATTGCAGCTCTTGCTCCATGATATCTGCTGCTTCAGTTATAAATTGAATAATTAAATCTAATTCTTCTGGTTTGTATTCATTTGTGAGTTCCTTCGTTGATGTTGATAAGGATCGAAAGAGTTCTTTTACCTGTGATTTCCCCGCTGTTAGGGGAACAATGATGACTCTTCGTTTGTCTTTTGGATCCTTTTCTCTTTTGACGTAGCCCGCTTTTTCAAGCCGGTCAATGAGTGCTGTGACTGCACCGGAGCTAAGGCCTGTTTTTTCACTTAATTCCCCTGCTGTGAGGGGGCCGAGTTCGTTTAATAAATCGGCGGATTTGAGATCTGTTGGAAAAAGGCCGAGCGATTGAGCGGCCGCTTGGTGGAACAAAACGGTTCGTGTGGCGAGGCGCCTCATTGTATATATGATCTGGGCTGCTCTGTCTTCAGCCTCGTTCTTTATTGACAACTTGTTCTCCTCCCTTTAAAATCAATTTATCTTGATCATCAAGATAAATGTTCTCTTACTTTATGGTTAAGTTGATCATAGCAAAAATAATGAGAGAACGTAAGCAGGAGGTAAATGAAATGAATCATGTGGATAAAGGAAAGGCATCCACTCGCTTTGTTGTCATCGGTTTGCTGTTAGGGATTTTTATGGCAGCGATGGACAATACCATTGTTGCAACAGCGATGGGAAGCATCGTAGCAGATTTAGGCAGTTTTGATAAATTTGCTTGGGTAACGGCTTCTTATATGGTGGCAGTGATGGCGGGAATGCCTATTTACGGAAAGCTTTCTGATATGTATGGTCGAAAGCGTTTTTTTCTGTTTGGACTTATTTTCTTTTTAATTGGATCAGCACTGTGCGGTATCGCACAAACGATGGATCAGCTCATTATTTACCGAGCCATTCAAGGGCTTGGGGGCGGTGCACTTCTTCCAATCGCATTTACGATTATCTTTGACATCTTCCCGCCTGAAAAGCGCGGAAAAATGTCTGGTATGTTTGGAGCAGTCTTTGGTTTATCAAGTGTACTCGGACCGCTTTTAGGTGCTATTATTACGGATTCGATCGGCTGGCATTGGGTTTTCTATATTAATGTGCCAATTGGTATTGTCAGTGTCTTCTTGATCGCCAGATACTATCAGGAATCGCTTGAACATCGTAAGCAGAAAATCGACTGGTCAGGTGCCATTACACTTGTCGTTGCGGTTGTCAGCTTAATGTTCGCTCTTGAGCTTGGCGGTAAATCTTATGCTTGGGATTCGGTGCAAATCCTCACACTTTTTGCTGTGTTCCTTGTGTTCGGTACGATCTTCTTTATTGTTGAGCGTAAAGCGGAGGAGCCGATTATCTCATTTTGGATGTTTAAAAATCGATTATTTGCAACATCTCAAATTTTGGCATTTTTATATGGCGGAACATTTATTATTCTTGCTGTCTTTATTCCTATTTTCGTGCAGGCGGTGTACGGTGAATCTGCGACAAGTGCAGGGTTTATTTTAACACCAATGATGATTGGATCAGTCATTGGCAGTATGATTGGCGGAACGATGCAGACGAAAGTGCCTTTCAGACGTCTTATGACCATTTCTGTCATTTCATTTTTCGCTGGGATGCTGCTGCTTGCCAATATGTCACCAGATACAGCAAGACTGTGGCTCACACTCTTTATGATGATATCAGGCTTTGGCGTTGGCTTCAGCTTCTCCCTTCTGCCGTCAGCTTCAATGAATGATCTTGAGCCGCGCTACCGAGGCAGTGCAAACTCGACCAATTCATTTATGAGATCACTTGGGATGACGCTCGGTGTAACAATTTTCGGAACGATTCAAACCAATGTTCTGACAAATCGTTTAGCTGATGCCTTTAGCGGCATGAAAGGAGCCCCTTCTCAAATAAGCGATCCACAGGCTATTTTCCAAGAAGGTGCTCGCTCACAAATTCCGACTGATATTTTAAATAAAGTCATCGATGCCATGTCACAAAGTATTACGTACGTATTTTTGCTTGCATTATTCCCGATTGCACTTGCGGCGATTACGGTCGTATTTATGGGAAATGCACGGGTACGCACATCTAATGAAATGAAAGAAAACGAATAATGTGAAAAAGCAGAGCGATAGCGGCTCTGCTTTTTTTCTTATTGATATAACGGATGGGCTTTGCCCTCACTGCCCACGATTCGTATTTTCGATTGGACCATGTCTTTTGCTGCTTGTTTTGCTTTTTGTAAATACATACGCGGATCTAAGCTTTCAGGTTCGTTTGAGAAATGATCACGTATTGCTTCGGAATACGCATTTTTCAGTTCAGTTGAGACATTCACCTTTGCCATACCAAGTGCAACGCATCGCTTGACATCCTCATCTGGTACAGCGGAACCACCGTGCAGGACAAGTGGTACATCAACCAGCGCTGCAATTTGTTCAATGCGGGCAAAGTCAATATCCGGCACCCCTTTATAAATGCCATGGGCAGTACCAATCGCAGGCGCTAAAGTAGGCACCCCAGTTTCTTCTACAAATTGGCGGCATTCTGATGGAACGGCTTTTTCAGCATCCTTTTCGTCGACGACGATATCATCTTCTACGCCGCCTACCTTGCCCAGCTCTGCTTCGACATTTACACCTACTTTTAAGGCAAGATCCACGACTTCTTTTGTCCGGCGTACATTTTCTTCATATGAGTGCATGGATGCATCAATCATAACGGATGTATACCCGGCCCTGATACAGGTGAGAATCACATCAAAGTCTGTGCAGTGATCCAGGTGAAGACCGATTGGGATTTGATATTGATCAGCCGCCGCCTTCACTGTATCTGCAATCGCTTTTGCTCCAAGAGATTGAACCGTTCCAACTGTTGTTTGCAAAATCACAGGTGACTTTAATTCTGCAGCAGTTTCGAGCACCCAATAGATACTGTCAAAGGAGTGTACATTGAATGCCACAATTCCGTATTGTTCTTTTTTCGCAGCCTCAAGCATCGGTGTTGTTGAAAGTAAAGGCATGATCAAACATCCTCTCTAGTTAAAATATCCGTTTCTAATACAGCAAGCATGTCTTCATTTGTTCTTGTTTCCAGCAGTTTTTGACGTTTCGTTTCATCCATTAAGCCTCGTGAAAGGGCTGAAAGAGCTTTTAAATGAGTCGTCCCTGCTTCACTTTTAGGGATCAGTAAGGATAAGAAGAAAAAGCAAGGCTTCCCATCAAAAGCGTCCCATTCAATTCCTGTTTCCGTGCGGACGATCACAAGTGCTGGTTTCGTGATGGCTTCTGTTTGTGTATGCGGAATGGCAAATCCATCTTGAAATCCGGTTGTACTAAGTGCTTCCCTTTCCGCTAAGCCTTTTTTGACATCCTCTGGTGAGGTGCAAATACCTGCTTTATAGGCAATGTCTGCAATGGCTGCGAACACGCCAGCCTGTGAAGAAGCTGTTTCGTGAAGATTCATATAGATATGTTCCATCATTTCTCTTCCTCCCTTTTAAACTGCTGGTTTGTCTATTTTTTTACGGTAAAGTCCGTAGAGAATCGCACCTACGAGTGAGCCGATTAGTATGGAAAGCACCCATTGGAATGCGCCTGTGACGACCGGCAGAACTAGGAATCCACCGTGCGGAGCTGGAACCTGTACGCCAAACAAATATGTCAATATAGCAGAGATGGCCGAGCCCAACATGATAATTGGCAGGACAACGACCGGGTTTTTGGCCGCAAATGGAATGGCTCCTTCTGTAATATGTGTCGCCCCTAGAATATAGTTAATTGCCCCTGCATTTCGTTCTTGTGGCGTGAAATGTTTTCGGAAAATCGTTGTGGCAATCGCAATGATAAGCGGCGGTGTGATACATGCTGCTGATACACCTGCCATGAAGTAAAGGTTACCTTCTGCAAGTAAAGCCGTTCCTGTGACATAGGCTGCTTTGTTAAAGGGTCCGCCCATATCAAATCCACACATTGCTCCAACAATTAAGCCTAAAAGCAGCGGATTTGTGGATTGTACAGATGAAAGAAAGTCCATTAAGGAATTATTTAGCCCTGTGATTGGAACTAACAACGGGGTCATGACAGCCCCAATTAAGAAAATACCGATGACAGGATAGATGAAGATCGATTTTAATCCATCAAGTGATGCTGGTAATTTTTGAAGCAAGAATTGAAGCAATAAAATGATATATCCTGCTGCAAAACCTGCGATAATACCGCCTAAGAAACCAGCACCTCCATCATTTGCAAGGAGACCACCTATAAATCCGACGACCATCCCTGGGCGTCTAGCGATCGAATCAGCGATAAATGCTGCTAAAATTGGTACCATTAAGCTGAAGCCAAGTCCGCCAATGCTTTTCAAATAGGCAGCAAACGGATGATACGTTTCGTGCTTAGGATCAGCAGAGTAGATACCAAATAAGAAAGAAAGGGCAATTAAGACCCCGCCTCCAACGACAAATGGCAGCATGTGTGATACACCGTTCATTAAGTGCTTATAAATGGTGTGTATCCATTTATTTGCCGACTTTTGTTGAGAGGATGAAGGAGCAGATGGTTTCTCTGTTCCAGAAGCTCTTCCTTTCACTTGATGAACGGGAGCATCTCCATTTATAATGCTCTGAATCAGCTCAGTAGGTGTGCGAATACCTTTGGCTACAGGCACTTCAATAAGTGGTTTGCCATGAAAACGGTCTGTATGCACATCTTTATCGGCTGCCACAATGACCCCATCTGCCTCCATAATGTCTTGATCAGTTAAAGCGTTTTCAATTCCTACTTGACCATGCGTTTCGACTTTAATGTCGACCCCTAGCTGCTCAGCAGCGATTTTTAATGCTTCAGCTGCCATGAATGTGTGTGCAATGCCTGTTGGACAGCCGGTTGCAGCGACAATTTTTTTGCGGCTCATGTGTTATTCCCCCTTATATCTTCTGAATGTGTACTTGCTCAATCAATGAATCAATATCATGTAAATCACTTAAGCCTTTTGAAAACGCAGTAGAGGCCCCCGTTGCAATGCCGTAGCGTAAGCACTCTTCAGGTGAGTGTCCTTCAAGGTGTTTACTAAGAAAAGCTGCGAGCATCGCATCTCCAGAACAAGCTGTGTTTACGACAGTGCCTGTTGGTGCGTTTCCTTTAAACGCTGCGTCCTTCGTAATAAATAAAGCCCCTTCCTCGCCTCGGGAAATAAGCACTTGCTCTGCACCCATCTCAATGAGCTTTTCTCCTGATTGAATGAGTTCTTTTTCTGACAAAGGATGTGTTTTGCCGAAAAAAGCAGCGATTTCTTCTTCATTCGGTTTTAATAAATAAGGTTTGTA
Source organism: Bacillus sp. I-2 (assembly GCF_001974945.1). Taxonomy (NCBI): domain Bacteria; kingdom Bacillati; phylum Bacillota; class Bacilli; order Caryophanales; family Bacillaceae; genus Bacillus; species Bacillus sp. I-2. Next base: position 505,671 of record NZ_LZRW01000011.1, read on the forward strand.
TTGAAGCGTCTCAAGAACCGCTGCGGAGCTTGTGTCTAAAATGAACTTGACCTTCTGTTGATCGCAAATAGCTGCTACTTCTGAAAAAATGCTGACAGGAACGCCTTTTGGCAGACTGCCTGACATGATGAGGGTGCCTCCCTGCGGGATAGCCGCAATTTTCTCACGAAAGGCGTGAAGCGCTTTTTCTTCAATTGCAGGGCCCTGGTTCACGAGCTTGTATTCTTCTGTCGTATTGATAAAAACATTAATGCGTGTGATTCCTTCAACCGAGATAAAATCGGTCTGAATGGAGAGATCCTTTAAGGATTGTTCAATATAAGACCCTGAAAACCCAGCAATAAATCCTAATGCAGTGCTGGTGAAGCCATATTTCTTTAGCATAATCGACACGTTCACGCCTTTTCCATTCGGCTGATAATCTTCATCTTCTGTGCGATTGACTGCATTTGCCCGCATTTCTTTTAATGCAATATATAGGTCAATAGCAGGATTTAAGGTGCAGGTATAAATCAATTGGTTTCACCTTCTTTCTTTTCTCTAAAGAAAGTATCTCATACGATTCAGTGAAAATGTTTTCAGAATGTGTAAAGGTTTTCATGAGAAAAAGCCTTCCAGATCAAAGTCTCGAAGGCTTTTTTATTGGTTATTTCATTCGGATCACATAAGCATCAAGTAAAATGCGGGCAATGACATGAAGAGACAGGCGGGATCTGACTTCATAATCTGGGAAGAAAGATTGTTCCCCTTTATATCCGACTAGTGTCATATCTGATATTTTGCTTAATGTAGAATCTATTCTTGTTGTAACTGTAATAGTTGTGACTTGCTTCATACTGAGGTTTTGACACGCTTCAACAAGCTCAGCTGTTTCGCCATTTAATGAAACAAAGATGGCAAGCTCACTTTTTTCAATGTCTCGCGATTTCAGCCGAATGATATTCGGATCGTCGTGTACTTCACATGTTTTCCCGATGAGCTGTAATTTGATGGTCATCTCTTTGGCGATCATCTCTGAGAAGCCCCTGCCGAAAATATAAATTTTGTCTGCATTATGTATTTTTTGAACGGCATCTTCAATTTGTCCAATACTTTGCAGCTGTATCGTTTTTAAAACCTCTTCTTCATTTTTCCGAATTGCTAGTTTGATGTCTTCATCAATATTTTTGAGCTGGTCGCTTGCATCTGTCATTTTCTTTTCTTGTTTTAATCGATATTTAAAGGATGTATAGCCGTTATAACCAATTTTTTTCATCAGTCTGACTATTGTGGCAGTCGATACATTCGCTCTTTCGCTTAAAGTGACAATGGATAAGGTGGAGATATCCTCTAAATGCTGGTGAATATAATTGAGTAAATATCGTTCTGTTTCACTTAACGTTTGATATACATCACTTGGGATGTTAAATAATGATTCATTCAATTCGATTCCCCCTTATTCATTTCATACTATAATTAAATGCCCAATAAAAACAAGATGATTCTTTTGTCATGTATTTAGATGAAAGGCGAAAATGAGTGAAATTTTATTTTTGACATAAACTAAGGAAAAGTGGTGTCTATGTGAAAGGAGCTGATCCGAATGCTTCATCTTTTGTTTTTTCTGATCCTTCTCTATGTCGTTTATGTCTTTTTGACCGCATTTGTTTTGTTTTATTTACCGATCCAAAAAACATGCAAAGAACATTGTATCTATAAAGCCTCTTCGATCTCAGGCGACGATCAAGGCATAAATCAAGTGATGCTTCTTGATGATGGATTTGAGTCTGGCCAGGCCAGAATTCAAATGATTCGTGAGGCAAAGAGAATGATCCGCCTAAGTTATTATTCCATTCAAAAGGGAAAAACAGCCGAATGGGTACTAGGTGCATTAATTGAAGCAGCTGATCGAGGGGTAAAGGTTCAGCTGCTTTTAGACGGCATCTGCCACAGTTTGCGTGGACCGCTGAAGCATTTACAGTATGCCGTGGCAAATCACCCGAACATGGCCATTCGTTTTTATGAGCCCTTTCGGTTATTTAAGCCATGGACGTGGCATAACCGCCTTCATGATAAGCTGCTGCTGGTAGATGGCAGAGTGGCTGTGATGGGTGGAAGAAATATCGGTGATAAATACTTTGCAGATCAGCCCCCAAAAGATTTTGCATTTGACCGCGATGTGCTGCTTTATAACAACAAAAAAGGAAAAGTATTAGATGAAATGGAGCAATACTTCGTTTATTTATGGAATCATGACTTTACGAAAAGAACAAAAGCTGTGTTCTCCAAACAAAAAGCAAAGAAAGGCTTAAAACTAAGAAAGAACCTGCTTAGATCCTATCAGGAGGCAGTGCATGCGAAAGAACCTTTTGTGATGTCGTCCTTTAATTGGGCAGCAGATGGCACCTCAGTAAAGCAGATTGCATTTTTTACTAATCCTGTGGAGCGCTTCAATAAGCGTCCTCTTGTGCTCAAAAAACTAAACGATCTTGCTCACCGAGCAAAGCGTTCTGTGCTCATACAGACGCCTTATATTATCCCGACACGACCCATGAAAGACGGCCTCACTCCATTAGCTAGCGAGATTCAAACGACAGTTGTTACGAATTCTCTTACAGCGACGCCAAATCCGTTAGCTTTTGCAGGATATTTAAGCACGAAAAAGGAACTGATGAAAACTGGTGTTCATTTATATGAATATGAAGGTCCATATTCTATTCACGCGAAATCAATGGTCGTTGATGATTATTTAAGTATTATCGGGACATATAATTTAGATGCGAGGTCTAGTTTTTTAAATACAGAGTCGATTTTGGTCATTGATAGTGCCCCGTTTGCGCTATCACTTACTCAGGCAATAGAACGTAAAATAGCCTATAGTATTCTCGTCGCAAAGGACAAAGCAGCCTATAAAGCGGCGTCCTATGGGCAGAAAAAAAAGCCTTTGATGAAAAGGCTCCTTTTAAATGGGCTATCCGCGATAACCGTTCTATGGCGGCGGTTGATCTAAAGGGCAGCTACTCTTGTGGCAGCCCTTTTTCTTCTGATTGATCCTCTTCTGCTGACTCCAATTTGGTCAATTTAAATACCAATATCCCCGCAACAATCACAATGACTCCTAATAGTTTTGCGGGAGAAAATTCCACTTTCTCTAACCCAAGCCAGCCAAGCGAATCGAACAAAAGCGCAGAGCCGAGCTGTGAAATCAGGACAATCGAGATTCCATAAGTTGGACCGAGACGTTTGATGCTTTGAACGAGGCAGATGACCACCCCTACTCCAATGGCTCCGCTCATCCAGTACCACGCTTCCATATGTCTTAATTGAAACATGCCGGTTCCTTCTAGCAAAAGACCCATCAAAAGTGAAGCAATAAAGCCCATACCTAGAACGAGAGTGGTCGTTGACCAAGAGCCTGTCTGCTCATTGACCTTACTGTTAAAAATGGTTTGTAAGCTGACGAGTGCGCCAGCCGTAATGGCTAATCCTATTCCTATGATCATGTCTGAATCCCTTCATTTCTTCTATTCATAAATGTTTCGCTCCGCTATTTCTAAGAGTCCTTCCCGGTCAAGAATCGTAATTTTCCCTCTTCGCCTCTCTATCAGCCTTTTTTTACAAAATTGCTGAATCACCCGGTTAATATGACGGTAGCTTGTACCAATTAAGCTCGCCGCATCAGTAAGACGAAGTGCGCTCGCGCTGTTATTCCCTGTTAACACAGACAATAAGTAGCTTGCAAGCCTGACCTCTACAGGATATAAAAGATGGAAGCTCAAATCGTTTGATTTCGTATAAAATTTGTTTGTGATGCCCTTTAGTAAAAAGGTTAACACGCGGGGGTCATCCTTCGCATGGCGCATGAGCGCTTGATGAGAAATCCTTAGCATATGTACTTCTGTGACAGCCTCCACTGTATTGACCATATCTGTCTGCTGAACGTATTCAATATCTCCAATCGCTTCAAGAGGATGTTTAAAACAAAGAATAAAGGTCTTCCCTTCTTTTGTGGTGGTGAAAATCTTTAATTTTCCTTTTACTAACAAGTACAAGTGCTCCCTCTGATCTCCCTTTGAACAAATCAGCTCACCTTGCTCATAGCGCCATAAGCTGACGTGTGATATGAGTTTCTGATGAAAGACGTTTTCTAATTCATGTGCCTTGAGATAAGAGGAAAATAGAGATTCATCATGGAGCTCCTCCATCTGACGTCCTCCTTTATAGCTTTAAAATGATGACGCCTGCGATCATCAATAGAATTCCTGCATAATGCGGCCATTTCATTTTCTTTTTCTGTACACCAAACCATCCTTTTGCATCAATTGCAAAGGTGAAAGCAAGCTGTGCAATGAGCAAAGCAGCAATGGTCAGTGTGACACCGATCATTTGAATCGCAGTCACTTCATTGAAAATAATAATGGCTGCAAATGCACCGCCTACTAAATAAAGCGGCTGCACCTTTCGATATTCCCTGAAGTGTCCTTCACGTACAATCAGTAAAATGATCAGTGCAATAATAAAACCGGTCAGCTGCGTGATGGTTGCCGCCTGCCATGTCCCGATATCCTGGCTGATTCTTGCGTTTGCTACGCCTTGCAGTGTAATACAAGCGCCTCCTAATAAAGCGAAAATAACACCTTTCATTCGTTCAAATGCTCCTTCTTTTTTCAGTCTAGTTCCATTAAAAGATAGATGCCCTCATGTTGAAAAGGACATATGTCCCACTTTGCGTATTATATCAGAAACTTTTTCTTTTGCAGTTTCATCGTTTTAGATTTTTCACAGTGGGTACAGTTTTATATCACCTGAAAACAGAATATTGATTGGAATCACATATAAAAAGGAGACATGTCAGAATGAGAAAACAAGAGAAACATTTTATTAACGGAGAATGGATCGCATCAACAGGAAACGAAACGACGGAGGTCATCAATCCTGCTACAGAGGAAGTCATTGGCACCATTAGCTTAGGTACAAAAGAAGATTTAGATAAGGCAGTTAAAGCCGCTCGTGCCGCCTTTCCTTCTTTCTCAAAAACATCTCGAAATGAACGCATAAAGATGCTGGAAAACATTGTGCGCGGCTACGAAAAGCGTAAGGATGAACTAATAGAAGTCATGACACAAGAGCTTGGTGCACCGCTGAAAGTATCAGAAGAGGTTCATTACAAAATGGGACATGAACATTTTTCTAAAGCAGCGGAAGCACTTAAATCGTATACATTTACTGAGAATCGCGGCGGGCATACCATTATAAAAGAAGCGATTGGTGTCAGTGGATTGATTACACCTTGGAATTTCCCAACGAATCAAACATCACTTAAAATCGCGGGTGCCATTGCAGCAGGCTCACCAGTTGTCTTAAAGCCTGCGGAAATTACACCTTTTGCCGCAATGATTCTTGCAGACATCATTGATGAAGCAGGCGTACCGAAAGGCGTCTTCAACCTAGTAAACGGAACTGGTGATGTCATTGGTGACGGCATTAGCTCACACCCTGATATTGACTTTGTTTCATTTACGGGATCAGGTGCTGTCGGCTCTAAAATAATGGAAAATGCTGCAGACAATATTAAGAAAGTGGCTCTTGAGCTTGGCGGGAAATCCCCTCTTATCGTCTTAGATGATGCAGATGTGGATGAGGCAGCCGAAACAGCCGTTCATCATATTGCGATGAATACAGGTCAAGTGTGTTCCGCAGCTACACGTGTGCTGATTCCTGAATCAATGAAAGACACATTTGAAAAAGCGCTGCTGAATGCCCTGCCGAAGTTTACAGTTGGTGATCCGCGAGAAGATCACGCCACTGGCCCGCTTGTCTCCAAAAAGCAATGGGATACCGTACAGTCTTATATTGAAAAAGGAATTGAAGAAGGTGCTCACCTGCTTGCTGGGGGAACTGGGAAGCCGGACGGACTAGACAAGGGCTATTTCGCTAAGCATACTATTTTCACAAATGTGAAAAATGATATGACCATTGCGCAAGAGGAAATATTCGGACCCGTCATGAGTGTAATCACATATAAGGACCTGGATCATGCCCTTGAAATTGCCAATGATACAGTGTACGGTCTTGCTGGCTATGTGGTTGGAAAAGATGAAAAAACATTAAAATATGTAGCTGAACATATTCGTGCCGGTCAAATTACCATTAACAACGCCGAAACAGATTACTTTGCCCCATTTGGCGGCTTTAAGCAATCTGGTATCGGAAGAGAATGGGGAGACTTCGGAATCGAGGAATATTTAGAAGTGAAAGCTGTGATGGGACTTCCAACAGCATAATTTGGGAAAGGAGAAAAACCTTGAGGTTTTTCTCCTTTTTCATGATAGAAAGAATCTGCCACCTGCTCCCTACTTATCCATCATGATGTGATATTTTTCGACCGTTGCTTTAGGAGGAAACGATTCTTGTAACTCATCAAACCAAACCTCAATCGTTTGACCCTGTGACAGCTTTTTAGAATCTACTTTTGTTAAATCAGAACATAAAAAAGTCATTGTGGTTTAAAGTGGTGCCTATAATAATGATCGTGAACTCACTTTTCCACTAATCCCAAAAATTACTTCAACCTCTTTAATATGATCTAATTCATAGAACATAAAAAATTCAGCTTCTTTTCGATTTGGAGATTTCATTAAAATCTCGAAACGGTCAGAATAATGAACACAAGAAATTACCTTCCAATTCATAGCTCTTCTCTTTTGCATTTGTTTATAATCCTCTTGAAATTTTTCCTCTCGTTTTAATTTCATGTCATATACTTCATCAATTAAATTGAAAAGTTTATTTGTTTTGGAAACATCAATTCTTCTACTGAGAAGAACAATAAAAACACATAACAATATACTTAAAGCGATATTCAGATAAGTATCCATTATATTTATTGAAATTTCATCGAAAGCATTTTGCAATTTCGAATCGTTAGTTTTGTGCTTTTTAGTAATAACATCTAATCCATAGTTAAAATATGAATTAAAGTAAGAGTTCAAAAATAAAAATGCTGGCACAATTGTTATTGTTATAATAGAAGCTTTTGTGGAAAAGTTGGCAGCTCTCTCGTATTTATCTTTGGCATAAATTCGAAGATCTGCAATTTGTCTCAGATTTAATTTTTCTAGTTCCTGTCTTTGGATAGATACATTTTTTATTAATTTAAACTTAACTTTTGGATCTTCCAAATCTCTAATAATACTCATATTACCTCCTTGACTGAATAAAGTAATTTCACCTTGCAAAGGTATTAGAAATCTTAATCATGACAATCAATATTATATATTTTACTTAATGGCAAACTTTCGGTAAAGTTCAAATTGAACCTATATATATAATTCCTATCGAATTAATCTATGTTTATATTCCTTGTGAGGTGGATATCGTTGCAACTTCATGTATTGAACAGTCCGTTTAGTCAGCAGCAGGCAGAACTGCTTAATCAGCTGCTTCCGACTTTAACAGATCAGCAAAAAATTTGGCTTACCGGTTATTTATCAGCACAGGCAGCTTTAGCCGGATCAGAAAATACTGCCCTAGCCCCTTCTCCTTCTGCCGCAGCACCAGCGCAGCCTGTCAGCAAAGATGTGACCGTACTTTATGGCTCACAAACAGGCAATTCTGAAGGGTTAGCAAAAAAGACAGCGCAGCATCTTGAAGAGAAAGGTTTTCAAGTGACGCTCTCTTCTATGTCAGATTTTAAACCAAATAGTCTGAAAAAAATAAACAATTTACTGATCATCGTCAGCACACATGGCGAGGGAGATCCGCCTGATAATGCCCTTTCTTTCCATGAATATGTTCACGGCAGACGTGCACCAAAGCTTGATCATTTAAGCTTTTCTGTCCTATCACTTGGTGACAGCTCCTACGAATTCTTCTGTCAAACAGGTAAAGAATTTGATGAGCGTTTAAAAGAGCTTGGCGGAACGCGTCTTTTCGATCGAGTGGACTGTGATCTTGATTATGATGAGCCGTTTTCTGAATGGCTTCAAGGGGTGGCATCTTCACTTAGCGAAGGCGGAGCCGCAGCAGCCCCGCAGGAATCAGCGGTAGCAAACACTCAAACGACTGCATCTGAATACTCAAGAACAAATCCTTTTTATGCTGAAGTGCTTGAAAATATCAACCTAAATGGCCGCGGTTCTAACAAAGAAACCCGTCATTTGGAGCTTTCTCTTGAAGGATCAGGGCTTGTTTATGAGCCGGGTGACAGCCTTGGTATTTATCCAACAAATGATCCAGCGCTTGTTGATGAATTGATTACAGCCTGCGGATGGAATGCAGAGGAAGCCGTAACCGTTCATAAAAACGGCGACACGCTTCCTTTAAAGGAAGCACTCACCTCTCATTTTGAGATTACCGTCTTAACAAAACCTCTTCTTCAAAAGATGGCGTCCTTTACAAAGAGCGAAGCCTTGCAGGTCCTTTTAGAAGAAGGAAACGAAGAAAAGTTAAAAGCATATATAGCAGGAAGAGATTTAGTAGATGCTGCTCGTGATTTCGGTCCTTTTGAAGGAACAGCGGCAGACTTCACTGCCATTTTAAGAAAAATTCCGGCTCGCCTTTATTCCATTGCAAGCAGCCTGAAAGCAAATGAAGAAGAAGTTCATTTGACGATCGGTGCTGTGAGATATGATGCTCACGGAAGAGAACGTCAAGGTGTCTGCTCAATCTTATGTGCGGAGCGCTTAGAACCAGGTGATAAGCTGCCTGTTTATATTCAGCACAATCAAAACTTTAAGCTTCCTGAAAACCCTGATGCACCGATCATTATGGTAGGACCAGGCACAGGCATCGCCCCTTTCCGTTCCTTTATGCAGGAGCGTGAGGAAGTCGGTGCAGATGGAAAGTCATGGTTGTTCTTCGGTGATCAGCACTTTGTGACGGATTTCTTATATCAAACCGAATGGCAAAAGTGGTTAAAAGATGGTGTGTTAACAAAAATGGATGTGGCTTTTTCAAGAGATTCAGAGGAAAAAGTATATGTCCAACATCAAATGAAGAAACAAAGTAAAGAATTATTCGAATGGCTGGAGCAAGGTGCCTATGTATATGTCTGCGGAGATGAAAAACATATGGCGCATGATGTTCATGATACCCTTCTATCAATCATCCAAGAAGAAGGTGCGATGAGCAAAGAGAAAGCTGAAAGCTATGTAGCCAACTTGCAGCAGCAAAAACGCTATCAGCGTGACGTATATTGATTGAATGCTTGAAAGAAAGGAGCTTTTACTTACATGGTGAAGACAGCATTAACAGCGCCGGATGGACCTCCGAGCGACGTAGAGGAAATCAAAGAAAAAAGTGATTATTTACGGGGTACATTAAAAGAAGTGATGCTTGATCCGATTTCAGCGGGTATTCCTGATGATGACAACCGCCTGATGAAGCATCACGGCAGTTATTTACAGGATGATCGTGACCTGAGAAATGAACGGCAAAAACAAAAGCTTGAGCCTGCCTATCAATTTATGCTGCGCGTCCGCTTGCCTGGCGGAATCGCTACATCCAAACAGTGGCTTGTGATGGATGAGCTTGCTCATAAATATGGAAACGGTACGTTAAAGCTGACAACTCGTGAAACCTTTCAGCTTCACGGTATTTTAAAATGGAACATGAAAAAGACCATTCAAGACATTCATTCTACTATGCTTGATACGATCGCTGCTTGCGGCGATGTGAACCGTAATGTCATGTGTACGTCAAATCCTTATCAATCAGAAGTACACCATGATGTATACGAGCTCGCCAAAAAATTAAGTGATGACCTGCTTCCGCAAACAAGAGCGTATCATGAAATTTGGCTTGATGAGGAAAAGGTAGCAGCAACGCCTGATACAGAGGTTGAGCCGATGTATGGTCCACTTTATTTGCCAAGAAAATTCAAGATTGGTGTGGCGGTCCCTCCTGCTAACGATATTGATGTTTTTTCGCAGGATTTAGGCTTCATTGCGATTATTGAAAATGATCAATTAGTCGGTTTTAATGTCGCGATTGGCGGTGGAATGGGCATGACTCATGGTGATACAGCGACCTATCCACAGCTTGCAAAAGTAATTGGCTTTTGTACACCGGAACAAGTTGTAGAGATTGCCAAACAAGTGATCACCATCCAGCGGGACTACGGAAACCGTTCGGTGAGAAAAAATGCCCGCTTTAAATATACAGTGGACCGCCTCGGTCTTGAGAATGTAAAAGAAGAGCTTGAGCGCCGCCTTGGATTTACCCTATTAGACGCAAGAGATTATCACTTCGATCATAACGGTGACCGCTATGGCTGGGTAAAAGGAATCAATGGCAGATGGCATTATACAATGTTTGTAGAAGGCGGACGTATCACGGATTACGATGATTATCCGCTGATGACAGGCATTCGTGAAATCGCAAAGATTCATACAGGTGACTTCCGCTTAACAGCGAATCAAAATTTGATCATTGGAAACGTCACATCTCATAAAAAGAAACAAATCGAGCAGCTCATTCAGGAGTTTGGTTTGTCAGATGGACAGCAGCACTCTGCACTGCGCCGCAGTTCAATGGCCTGTGTTGCTCTTCCGACATGCGGCTTAGCGATGGCAGAGGCAGAACGCTACCTCCCGCGCTTAATTGACAAAATTGAAGAGATTGTCGAAGAAAATGGCTTAAGTGATAAAGAAATCACGATTCGTATGACTGGATGTCCAAATGGATGCGCCCGACATGCGCTTGGTGAAATTGGCTTTATCGGGAAATCACCTGGTAAATACAACATGTATCTTGGCGCTGCGTTTGATGGCAGCAGATTAAGTAAACTGTACCGAGAAAATGTAGGAGAAGAAGACATTTTAAACGAGCTTGGCTCTCTACTCCCCCGCTATGCAAAAGAACGCGCGGAACATGAACATTTCGGTGATTTTGTGATTCGGGCAGGTATTGTAAAAGAAACAACAGATGGCACGAATTTTCATGTGCAATAAAAAAGACAGGACGCTCTCCTGTCTTTTTTTATGGACTTTGTTTTCTTTTCAAGTATTCGCAAATGCTGTTATACACATCAGGATTATCTAGAGACGAAAGATCTGGTGAAGGCTGCTGTTCATAAGCTCCTTTTAATAAACGCCGGACGATTTTTCCGTTTCTTGTTTTCGGTAAAGCTGAAATGAGATGAATTTCCTTTGGTGTGAGCGCTTTTCCCGCATATGAACCAACATGTATTTTGAGCTCTTGAATGAGTGCTGCTTCTTCAAAAGTCTGTGAACTGGCCACAATGAAACAAACTAGTGCTTCTCCCTTCACCTCATCCTTTACTCCAATCACAGCAGCCTCATGTACGGCTGGATGCCAGGTAAGAATGGATTCAATTTCAGCTGGACCAATGCGTTTACCTGCTGTATTAATGACATCATCCGATCTGCCCGTGATATGGAATGCGCCATCCTCTGATTGCATCACCCAATCCCCGTGCGTCCACACCCCATCAAATCGTTTAAAATAGGTGTCTTCATATCGCTCCGGATCTTTCCAAAACCCACATGTCAAGCCGACCCACGGTTTTTTGACAACAAGTTCTCCTACCTCATTCAGCACGCTCTCTCCTGCCTCATTATACACATCTGCCGCCATTCCTAAGATTGCCGCATTAAAAAGGATCGGTTTGATTGGACGAAGCAGCGTACTTCCTACAATACCGCCAGAAACCTCTGTTCCCCCTGAGTAATTTAAGATTGGAATGTGCTTTTGACCAATGGTATCAAAAAGCCATTGCCATGGTGCTTCATTCCACGGTTCACCTGTAGATATGATGGCTTTCACATGCGGCAGCTCAATGTCTGAAAGGTTTTGCTGCATCGCAGAGCGAACAAAAGTAGGTGAAAGTCCAAAATGGGTGACTTTTTGCTCGTGGATGAATGACCAAAGGTGCTGTTCATCTGGATAATCGGGGGCGCCGTCATATAAAACAATTGCAGCTCCATTGATCAAGCCGCCAAAGACGAGAAATGGCCCCATCATCCATCCCATGTCTGTGAGCCAAAACAAACGGTCTCCTTTTGCAACGTCCATACAAAGACCGGCATCAAAAGCCGCTTTTACAGGAAAGCCTGCGTGTGTATGAACAGCCCCTTTTGGTGTACCGGTTGTTCCAGACGTGTATAAGATCATAAGGGGATCTTCATTTGAAAGATAAGTCGTTTTACTCAGTGGTTCTTCTTTTAACAAATCATTTAGCTTAATATCCTCTTTATATCCAGTATGAGAGGAAGCGTGTACAATGACTGTTTGGACAGTCTTGGTTTTGTCGATTGCTTCTGCCGCACATTCACGCATGTTGATCGTCTTTCCTCTGCGCGTCACGCTAGAGCCTGTGACGACAATGGTTGCACCTGATGCACGAATACGTACGGCAAGAGGCTCGCTTCCATAGCCAGAAAAAACCGGGCTAAAGATGACACCAATCTTTGCAAAGGCAAGCATGACGGCAGCTGTTTCCGGAAGCATCGGCATATAAATGACCGCCACATCCCCTTTTTGTATTCCCTTCTTCAAAAAACCAGCAGCGAGACGATTGACCTTTTCTTGAAGTTCGAGGAACGTCCATCTTCTCTCTTCTCCCGCTTCATTTCTCCACATCACAGCTGGTTGATGCTGGGTTTCTTCATTCTCTGCCCATTTGTCAACAGCCGTTTCGACCACGTTGAGCCGGCCGCCTTTATACCAATTGGGCCACATGAATGAATCTTGGCCTAACGCGGCTTCATACGGCTCCTTCCACACGATGCCGACCGCCTTCTCGGCTTCTCTCCAAAACCAATCGGTCCGCTCGATACTAGCTTGATAGAACGCATCATAAGTAGAAAAACCAAGTGAATGCATCCATTTGTAAAGGCGTGTTTGTTTCATCATCTGCTCTTCGGGTATCCACGCTGGTTTTTGATTCATCATGAGGCCGCCCCCTTTAGACCGGATAAACCGGGTGTTTTCGTCTTGTAAATGTCATCTCTTTAGAGGTATAGGCTTGTAATCTATGACAAAGCTCATCTCGCAAATGGTCAAATGGGATGACACCATCGACTATCATTTCAGAGGCAAGCTCATATATATTCATATCTTCCTGGTATTCCTTGCGTTTCTCTTGAATAAATGCTGCTCTTTCCTCAGCAGGCAGTTCGGCAATTTTATTCGCATAGACCGCATTTACAGCGGCTTCTGGCCCCATGACAGCAATTTGTGCTGATGGAAGAGCAAGACAGCAGTCCGGTTCAAAGGCTGGTCCTGCCATAGCATATAAACCTGCACCGTATGCTTTACGAACAATGACAGATATTTTCGGAACGGTTGCCTCTGACATGGCGGAGATCATTTTCGCCCCGTGCCTGATAATGCCTGCTTGTTCCACTTTTGTTCCGATCATAAACCCCGGTATATCGGCAAGGAAAAGGAGTGGAATATGAAAGGCGTCACATAGCTGAATAAACTTAGCGGCTTTGTCGGCTGAATCATGGAATAAAACGCCGCCTTTTACCCTCGGCTGGTTGGCAATAAGACCGACAGGCTGACCATTCATGCGGCCAAAGCCTGTGATCAATTCTGCGGCAAACAGCTTTTTGATTTCAAAAAATGATCCTTCATCAATGAGTAAATCAATGAGCTGATACATATCAAAAGGGGTATTCTGCCCTTTAGGGATGAGGTCTTGGAGGGTTATCTCTGATGGTTTAGGTGCTTTTGCGGCTGCCCGTTTTGGTTTTTCTGTATAGTTGGCAGGCATGTAAGTTAAATAAGTGCGAGCGATTTGAATGGCTTCTTCCTCTGTTTTTGCTAAAATATCGCCGCATCCAGAAATGCTGCAATGCATTTTTGCTCCGCCCATTTCTTCAAGTGATACTTTTTCTCCGATCACCATTTCGGCCATTCGCGGTGAGCCTAAGTACATTGAAGCATTCCCTTCGACCATGACGACGATGTCACAAAAAGCAGGAATGTAAGCACCTCCGGCGGCAGAAGGACCAAATAGTAAACAAATTTGCGGAATACGTCCAGACAGCTTCACCTGGTTATAAAAAATGCGGCCTGCACCTCTTCTGCCTGGAAACATGGCGATTTGATCGGTGATTCTAGCACCCGCAGAGTCGACTAAATACAGCATTGGGCAGTTGAGCTTTTCGGCTGTTTCCTGGATTCTAATGATTTTTTCTACCGTTTTGACGCCCCATGATCCTGCCTTGACGGTAGAATCATTTGCCATAACGCAAACAGTCTGCCCATTCATCCGCCCCGTCCCTGTGACAACACCATCTGCTGGTAAATGTTCATTGTGACACTCGGCAAACATGGCATCCTCAATGAAAGAATCCTCATCTAATAACAACTGGAGGCGGTCACGGACGAACAATTTTCCTTTTTCTTTGTTTTTTTGATGGTATCGCTCGGCCCCGCCTTTCAGAATCTGCTGTTTTTTCAGTTCATATTCTTCGATCATACCGATTCCCCTTTCTTGCTACCTGCCTCTGTATTGAGGCGTTCGTTTTTCTTGGAAGGCTCGAAGACCTTCCGTTCGATCTTCTGTCTCAATGAGCCGTAGATAGGCTTCGTATTCCTTTGTCAAACCTGTATGCAAATCGTGATCAAGGCTTGATTGAATCGCTTGTTTCGCTTCTTTTAAGGCAAGCGGGCCATTTTTGATGATTTGTTTTGCAAGAGAGATGGCATCGTTCATGAAGGAATCTGCTAAAGAGATATGCTCAATGAGCCCGATTTGAATGGCTTCTTCTGCTTGTAATGATGAGCCTGTGAAAATAAGTTCTTTTGCTTTACCAAGTCCAATGAGGCGCGGAAGCCGCTGCGTCCCTCCGGCTCCTGGTATGATAGCTAGTCCTGTTTCTGGCAGGCCGAGTCTTGCTCCGGCTCGTGCAATGCGGAGATCACAAGCGAGCGCGAGCTCAAGTCCTCCGCCTAGTGCGTGTCCGTTCATCACTGCAATGACAGGTACAGGAATAGATTCAATCTCGATAAAGGTTTGCTGAATCGAAAGAACAGCGCCTTTCGCTTCTGCTTCTGTCATCAATCGTCGTTCTTTTAAATCTGCTCCAGCGCAAAAGACTTTAGAACCGGCTCCTGTAATGAGCAGACAGCGGATGCTTTCATCGTGTTTGATTTCTTGAATGATCTGATTGATCTCCTCCAGCATTGGAGCGGATAGGGAATTCGCTTGTTCTGGCCTGTTTAAGGTCATGATGCCAATCTGTTCATCTTGTATCGAAAAATGGACCAATGATGTCATGTTATTCTCCTTTATGAAGTAGTCTGAGAGTGAAAAGCGCGTAAACAGTGACTAGGAAGGGTTCGGTCTACTTTCGCTTCAATCCATTCTGCCGCTTGAATTAATGCAGGAAGGTGAATATTTGTCTCAATTCCTAGTTTTTGAAGCATATGCACCACATCTTCTGTCGCCACGTTTCCGCTGGAACCAGGTGCATAGGGACATCCGCCAAGCCCCCCGCTGGAGGAGTCAAATATCGTGATTCCGGCTTTTAATGCCGTATAAATATTGGCAAGAGCCATCCCCTTCGTATCATGAAAATGAAGAGCAATTTTATCAGCAGGAAAACGTTCAAGTAAAATGTCTAAGCGCCTTTCTACTTGTAGCGGATGGGCTTCACCGATGGTGTCACCGAGAGATATTTCATCAATGCCATAAGAAAGCAAAATATCCGTTAACCGCAGGACTTGATCCATTGGCACTTGTTTTTCATACGGGCAGCCAAACACGGTGGAAATATACGCGCGCGTGTTTTTTCCTGCTGCTTTTAAATCAGCTGTCATTTGTTTGATGACAGGAAGTGTTTCGTGGATGGATTGATTCATATTTTTCTTGTTATGTGTTTCACTCGAAGAGATAAACATAGCGCCTGTGTCAAGATTGGCTTCAAAAAAATGAGCTAAGCCTTTTTCATTGGGAATGAGTGCTGCATAGGTGATGTCGTCTTTTTTGTTAAAGGATTGGGTGAGTTCTTTAGCATCTTTTAAGGCTGGAACCCATTTAGGATGAACAAATGATGTGACTTCAATATAAGGGAGCTGGGCTGCTGCGAGCAGATCTATCCACGTTCGCTTCTCGCCTGTGTCCAGCCAGACTGATTCATTTTGCAGTCCGTCCCGCGGGCCGACCTCCCTGATAAGCACACTCTTTGGTAATGCCATTTGGCTCCCTCCTATTCTGTTAGTTCTAAAAGAACCTCTCCTTCATCGACAAACTCCCCCTCTGCCTTATGCACTTTGCTGATGATCCCGGCCTCTTCAGCAACGATCGGAATTTCCATTTTCATTGATTCTAAGATGGCAACCTCCTGTCCTTTTTGCACTTCATCGCCTTGTTTCACAAGAAGCTTCCACAAGTTTCCGGCCATTTGAATTGTGACAGTTTTCATGAACGGTTTTCCTCCCTTTTTTTCATGAGAAAATCGGTTGTGATGCTGCCTTGTAAGAAAGCAGAAGATCCGGCCATTTCCCTTAAAAGCGGTAAGTTGGTTTTGATCCCTTCTATTTCATATGCTTGTAATGCCTCTTTTAATCGTTCTATTGCAAGTTTTCTCGTATCACCGTAAACGATCATTTTCGCAATCATTGGATCGTAAAAAGGGGTAATGATGCTTCCATTTGTCACACTTGACTCATGACGGATATACGGAGCTTCAGGTGTGGAGAGCCGAGTGATCGTTCCTGGTGATGGATAAAAGGTGACGGGATCTTCCGCATAAATTCTAACCTCGATGGCATGACCGATTTGATGAATATCCTCCTGATTAAAGGAAAGCGGCTCACATGCAGCGATTTTCAACTGCTCCTCGACAAGGTCAATGCCTGTAATTTCTTCTGTGACAGGATGCTCTACTTGTAATCTCGTGTTCATTTCTAGGAAATAAAATTGTTGATGCTGATCGACTAAACATTCAATCGTTCCTGCATTTTCATACCCAATCGCTTTGGCTGCTTTGACGGCCATCTCCCCCATTTGATGTCTCACCGATTCATCGAGACAGGCGGCTGGTGCTTCTTCAATGATTTTTTGATGTCTTCGCTGGAGTGAACAGTCGCGCTCAAATAAGTGAACCCCATGACCGAAGGAATCAAAAAGGACCTGAATTTCAATGTGCCGAGCGTCTTCAATGACCTTTTCCATATACAGCGTCCCATCGTTGAAAAAGCTTTGCGCTCTTTTTTGATTCCCTTCAAAAGCCCTATACAGCTCCTCGTCATTTTGCACGAGCTGCATGCCAATTCCTCCGCCCCCGCTTGATGCCTTGAGCATGATCGGATAACCGAGTAACTGCGCTTGACTCACCCCTTCTTCTGCATCATGCAGCGGAGCTGAAACGCCTGGTACAATGGGGATACCTGCTTGAGCCATCGTTTTTCTTGCTTCAATTTTATTCCCCATTCGCTGAATGACTTGTGCGGATGGGCCAATAAAGGCGATTCCTTCGCTGCAGCAGCGTTCTGCAAAGGCTGCATTTTCTGATAAGAGGCCATATCCTGGGTGGATGGCATCTGTATTTGTCTGCTTGGCTACACGAATGATTGCTTCCAAGTTTAAATAGCTTTCAGATACTTTCGCGCCTCCAATCGGATAGGCGCTGTCTGCTTCTTGCACGTGAAGTGCATGCTGATCTGCTTCTGAATAAACGGCGACGGTGTGGATCCCGAGCCTTTTACACGTTCGAATAATGCGCCTGGCAATTTCGCCTCGATTTGCAATCAGTACTTTTTGAAACATCGCTGCCTTCACTCCTTTATTAGATCAAGCGCCTGCTTTTTCAGACGAAATTTTTGAATCTTCCCTGATGCGGTCATTGGATACTCGTCAGTGATGAAAAAATATTTAGGAATTTTGTAGCGTGCCATTTGCGACTGACAATAGCTGGTGAGTGTCTCAATCGTCACTGCCCTGCCTTGCTTGAGCCGAAGGAATGCGGCGGCTTCTTCTCCATACGTCTCGTCAGGTATACCAACGACCTGTGCATCAAGAATGGCCGGATGAGTATAAAGAACGTCCTCAATCTCTTTTGGGTAAACATTCTCCCCGCCTCTAATGATCATATCTTTCAGCCGTCCTGTGATTTTCACATAGCCGTCCTCATCCATCTCTGCTAAATCACCCGTATGAAGCCAGCCGTCCTGATCAATCACTTCATTTGTGGCTTCTTCATTTTTATAGTAGCCTTTCATCACATGATAGCCTCTTGTACACAGCTCGCCTTGTTCTCCTCTTGGTACTTCCTCCGGTGTGCCTGGAACGGTGATTTTCACTTCGATGTAAGGAAGCGCCCGGCCGACCGTTTGAACCCGTCTTTCAAATGAATCATCCGTTCTTGTTTGGGTAATGACAGGAGAGCTTTCGGTCTGTCCGTACGCAATCGTGAGCTCCTTCAGTCCCATTTGTTCAATGACGGCCTTCATCACATGAGATGGGCAAAGAGATCCTGCCATAATGCCCGTTCGTAATGTGGACAGATCGTATTGGTGAAAATTCGGATGGTCGAGCTCTGCAATGAACATTGTCGGGACGCCGTGAAGGACGGTGCACTTCTCTTTTTCCACGGTTTGAAGAACTTTCTCTGGATGGAAGGATTCAACTGGAATGATCGTTCCTCCTTTTGTGAGACAAGCAAGCACGCCAAGAACGGATCCAAAGCAATGAAAGAAAGGAACAGGGATACACATTCGATCCTTTTGGGTAAGCTTCATACAATCTGCGATTTGGCTGGCATTGCAGACAATGTTTGTATGGCTGAGCATGACTCCTTTTGGGTAGCCGGTTGTGCCTGAAGTATATTGCATATTAATGACATCATCAGGTGCAAGCTCATCCATTCGCTTCTCCCACTCATGATCCTCTGTTCTTTTGGCAGCTGCTTGAATACTGTTCCAGCTGCGCATGCCCTTTGGCGTGTGCTCACCTATATAGACGACCCTTTTTAAATAAGGAAAAGATGAGGATGTGATCTCACCTTGATGAGCGTTTTGAAGCTCCGGTATGAGTTCTTCAAGCATTTTGACATAGGATGTCTCTTTAAACCCGTCTACGATAAACAGCATGCTGCTATCAGAGTGCTTGAGTAAATAGGCGAGTTCTTGTGCTTGAAAATTCGTATTTACGGTGACAAGAACGGCTCCAATTGACGCGCAGGCGAATTGCAGCATGAGCCATTCAGGTACATTGGGCGCCATGATGGCGATATGATCCCCTTTTTGAACACCTAATGCCATAAGACCTTTCCCGGTTTCCTTGACTTCTCGATAAAACGCTTCATATGAATAACGTAAAGAACGTTCTGGATACACAATGGCTTCATGTGCTGGATGCTGCTCCATTTTCTCTTTTAATAGAGAGCCGATCGTTTGTGGATGAATCGACATCATGGCTTTCCTCCTCTATTGATGGTAAGCGTTTTCATTATCGGATTACGCTAACAGTTGTCTTGCGATGACTAGACGCTGAATTTCAGAGGTCCCTTCTCCAATTTCCATTAGCTTCGCATCTCTCACAAGCCGTTCTACACCACATTCTTTCATGTAGCCTGTTCCCCCGTGAATTTGAACAGCATCAAGACTTGCTTTTGTCGCCATTTCAGAAGCGAAAAGTTTGGCATAGGCAGCTTCTTTTGTAAACGGCTTGCCGTGATCTTTCAGCCAAGCGGCTTTCCAAACCATTTGTCTGGCGAGCTCTATTTGCATCGCCATATCTGCCAGCTTAAACTGAATCGCTTGGAAGGAAGAAAGGGTCTGCCCAAATTGCTTTCTTTCTTTTGCATGCGAGAGCGAAGCATCTAGTGCAGCTTGTGCGATACCAACTGATAACGCAGCAATTGAAATGCGTCCCCCGTCTAATGTATATAAAAATTGTTTAAAACCTTTCGCTGGGTTTCCTAAAATATTCTGGGCGGGTACACGTACACCGTCTAAAATGATTTCTGCTGTATCTGAACCGCGCACGCCCATTTTGTCATATGGATTTGTAATGGTCAGCCCTTTTTGCCCTTTCTCCACAATGAAGGCGGAGATGATTGGGCGGCCGTTTTCATCATGATCCGAGACAGCAGTGACGATAATGGTTCTGGCAAAATTGGCGTTTGTGATCCAGCACTTCTCCCCGCTAATGACATATTCTTGTCCGTCTTTGACCGCTTTTGTTTTCGTCCCTTTTGCATCTGACCCTGCATTTGGTTCTGTTAATCCAAAGGAACCGAGTGCTGTTCCAGATGCCAGCGGGACAAGATGATCCATCTTTTGCTCCTCTGTACCGAAATAATAAAGCGGGCTTGCGCCTAAGGAGACGGCTGCGGCATAGCTAAGACCTGTACTACCGCACTGTTTTCCGATTTCTTCTACAGCGAGTGCATATGATATCGTATCTCCTCCTGAGCCGCCGTATTTCTCTGGAAAGGGGATGCCCATAAAGCCGAGTTCCCCCATTTTTTGAAACGTTTTGGCTGGGAATACGGCCTGTTTATCAATCGTTTGAGCGAGTGGTGCAATTTCTGCTTTGGCGAAATCTTTGACCATCTGGCGGATCATTTGTTGTTCTTTCGTTAATTCAAAATCCATCTTGCTTCCCCCTTTAGCTCTTTTCTATCATATTTATTAATCAAGCAGCTGCTTCATGCCAAGCTTGATTGAATTCAGAAAATTAAAACAAGAATAATAGAAAAAAAGCATGAACGAAGAAAATCTCATTCATGCTTTTTCGTTATTTCACTATTCTTGTAGAAGGCTTGCTTTCGTGATGAAGACGATTAAGAGCCGTAATCTTGTAAGTATCCATTTTCTTTTGATTGACTGGGAGGTCTTTAATCGTTGTTATGGCGTCTTTTTCTTTTCTAACCGTTTGCAGCAATTCATATGTTCCTTTATTTGTTAATCGATAGACCGCATAATAGGAAACGGTAGAATGCGGATCATTTTTGATTTGTAAAGACGTACCATCTGATGTCTTTTTCACAGATTGAATGATTGGTTTTTTAGGGGCTTTCTGATGAAGCCAAGGCATTTCTGGAATGAGAGCTGGTTTGCGGTATGACTCTTCTATCAATCGATCCTTTACATTCAAAGGGTTGCGATTGATATCCTTCAGGCTGAAATGCATGCTTCCCTGCACGAGCTGTGACTGCCTGTTCAGCTCAATCTGCCTAAAATATTCTTCCGGGTCAGACCAAGCAGGATCACTGTTTTGATTAATTTTATATGCCGCCTGACCAATGTACAGGTGAACCGGCTCCCCTTTCACCTCATTTGACCACCATTTCGTCAACACATCATAATCGGCAGCTTGAAAGCCGATGCTCCAGTAAATTTGCGGAGTAACATAATCAATATCGTGCTGCTGAATCCACTCTCTTGTATCAGCATACAAATCATCGTAGTTGGTCATCCCTGCTGTGGTGTTTGAACCAGTCGGGTCATCTTTTATGTTGCGCCATACACCGAATGGACTAATACCAAATTTCACATACGGTTTTTCTTTCTTAATGGTGTCATTGATTTGTTTCACCAGCTGATTCACATTATCTCTTCGCCAATCTTCTATATGAGTAAATGCTTTTTTTCCATATGTTTCATACGTTTCTTGATCTGGAAACGAGACACCGGCTATTTTATATGGATAAAAATAATCATCCATATGCACCGCATCAATATCGTAGTTTTTCACAACTTCTTCTATGCCGCCGACAATGAAGTCCTGCGTTTCAGGAATACCAGGATTGTAATAAAGCTGATTACCATAGGCAATCGTCCAATCAGGATGCTCTCTTGCAGGATGATCGGCAGACAAACGGCTGAGATCAGTATGATTCATTGTGATTCGGTAAGGGTTAAACCAAGCGTGAAATTCGAGGCCGCGTTTATGAGCTTCTTCTATCATAAATTCAAGCGGATCATACCCAGGATCTTTCCCTTGCGTCCCAGTCAAATATTCTGACCACGGCCCGTATGCTGAAGGATAAAAGGCATCTGCTGTTGGTTTAATTTGCATAATGACGGCATTCATATTCATCGCTTTGATTTCGTCTAACAAACGAATGAACTCTTGTTTCTGCTCTGCTGCAGGCAGCCCCTTCTTTGAGGGCCAATCTAAGTTATAAACTGATGCAATCCATACCGCGCGCATCTCTCTTGTGCTCTCAAGCTTCCCTTTTGGCACTGCACGAGCTGCTAGACTGCTAGAAGGAATCAATAAAAATATAAACATCAACATCAGTGTTAAAACTGTCATACTGATCTTTTTCAGCATGTTTTGCATCACCTCATCTTAAGTTTATTCCGCTTTTTGTGATGGAATGCCAGCAGATGGTGTAAGCAGAATATTTTTCATTTCCTTGAGCTGGGATTCAGGGACTTTGCAGGCTTCAATTAAATACCGCTCTGCACTCCCGTATGTCTCCAGCATTTCGTGCAGCACATCTTCAAGATAATCTTGCTGCACACCGACAAGCGGCTGAATTTGTTCTTTTGACACCCGGTATAAACTCATCAATCGGACAAATCGTTCCTGCCTTCTGACGAGCATTTGCACGCCTTCATTGGAACGCATGTATTCACTTAAAACGACAGCCAGCGGTACACCTACTGTTAACTGAATCAGGGCAGATAAAAAACCTGTACGGTCCTTGCCACTCGTGCAGTGAAGCATCAGCGGGTAATGGCTTTGATCTGAAAGCAGTGTGAACAGCTGCCGAATCTCTTCTTTACGCTCTGTCAGCATGCTTTGATATAACTCTTTCATGATCGGTGTAAATGAGAGAGACTTCCCTTCTGTTACCAGCATACGAAACATGGTCCATTTACTTGGCATCTTACTGTCAGGCTGCATCGGAATATGGACGATTTTGTCATGTTCCTTGATCTTTGGCGGATGTGATTTACGTTCTGAGGCTGTACGGAGGTCACAAACGGTTTGAATTCCGAGTGCTGAGAATATTTCGATGTCTTGTTTCGACAAACGGGATAAGTCTGCGGATCGATAAATCATTCCCTGTTTGATCACCATCCCATCTGTTGTTTGAAGTCCCCCTACTTCTCTAAAATTCGCAAGCTTTGAAAATGGGTTGTTTGATTGATTCATAGAAGTGAAAGTCCTTTCTGGTTTCGTTCTTTTTTCTATCATACGCTTTTATATCAAAGGAGAAAAGAGAAACAATTGACCTAATCCCAGTAAGAGAATTTATTGGTATAATGGAGAAAGGACATTCGGATTGATTGGAGATATGAAGTATGATAAAAACAAAACGGATTCAGCAAATCAAAGAGTATGTGTTTGACCGGGAATCTGCCTCACTTGATGAGCTTGTGGCGCATTTTGGTGTCTCAAAAAACACGATACGCCGAGATGTACAGTCATTGGTCGAGTCTGGCGTGCTCAAAAAAGTGTATGGCGGAGTGGCTGTGAACCACTCAACGTTAGTGGTGTATCAGGAGCGAAAGATCCGTCAGCTCAGTAAAAAGCAATTGATCGGTCAGACGGCTGCCGCTTTTGTGGAAAACGGGGATATGATTTTTATTGATTCTGGTACGACAACGCTTGAGATGCTCCCCTATTTGACGGAGAAACAGGTGACCATTGTGACCAATAATGTGGATTTCATTACACAGGCGATGCCTTATGAAAATCTCACCATCTTTTCCACTGGCGGGATGCTTGAAAGAAAAACGAATTCTTTCGTTGGCTATCAAAGTGTTGAGCGCTTAAAAGCTTACAATGTCAATAAAGCCTTTATCGCGTCAACTGGTTTATCCATTGATCACGGCGTCACGAATTCGTCTCCGCTTGAAACCGATATTAAAAAGACGCTTGTTCAAAAAAGTGCCAAAACCTTTTTATTAGTGGATGATAGCAAATTCGATCATTACGCCTTGACCACGTTTTGTGATTTGCACGAGATTGATATCGTCGTGACCAATCAGGAGCCAAATGAAGATTATCTTCAATATGGAAAAGAGCATGATGTACGGTTTGTCACACCTTCATCAAATGAATAGATGGACAAAAAAACGGCTCAGGAATTTGAGCCGTTTTTTGATTCATTGATTTCAAGCTGCATGATCATTCGGAATAAAAATCGGTACACGGCCGAGATGACGTCAATGAAAGCCGTATCTTCGTGGATGTCCTCAAGCTCAAGAAGTTGCAAGTTCACATCAAATAAGCCATCTTCTCCATTAAATTGAAGCTGAGCACCATTTAATGGCGATAGCATGTCCTTTAGAATACCCGTGTCTTTTTTAGGACGTTTTAAACCGAATAGCACGGTATACGTTTGAAACACTTCATCCCATTCAATGGCCAAGCCATCCACTTTCACGACATCAAACCACTTTGATTCGATATAAATGAATTCTTTTTGATGTTTTTTCACATATGTAAGCGGTGTGTTTAGAAATGAGGCGTTTTCTGTTTGAATCATGTCCTCTGATTCCTTGTCTACACGTTCTATATATACATCGCCAAAGCGGGCTTCTTCTTTAATTCTCGACCCTTCTAATCTCCAATTATGGCGCGCCGCTTCATCATATTCGAAGTCTGTCAGCGCCTGTCCTTCTTTTAAGAGTTCTTGTAAGCGATTTAGTAACGACATGGCTATGTCTCCTTTCTTCTTCATGTGCATTCATTATTTTAGCATAACTCATGAAAAGAAAGATATGTCCTAGCATATGATGGTATGATAGTGTCAAAAGAAACATCTCGGAGGGGTACGTTTTGCTCACAATGACACTGGCAGAAAAAATCGTAGACGAGGTTAAAAAGGTGCTGACTGAGGAAATCATCATTGCACAAACAAACGGCACCATCATTGCAGCAACTGATCCAGCGCGCGTTGGACAATTTCATGAAGGAGCGTATCTGACATCTTTTGAAGGACAGAAACGAATTCTCACAAAGGATGACCAGCAGCACATGAAGGGCGTCAAAGCTGGCATCAATCTGCCTATTTATTTTAAGCAAGAGGTCATCGGGGTCATTGGAATGACAGGAGATCCTATACATGTGTCTCCTTTTGGCGAAATATTAAGAAAAATGACCGAGCTGCTTATTCATGAACATGAATTTTTTCAAGAAACTGAAACGGATGAACGTCAGCTCGAAGCGTTTGTATTCGACTGGCTTCATCTGCCAGAGACAGCGATTGATCTCACTGAAAAAGCGTCGCGGCTTCAGCTTGATATCAACAAGGAGCGTGCAGTTGTCCTGATCGATTGTCAGGATGAATCGTTTATGAAGCAGAATCAATACAAAGAATGGAAGGAAACGCTGCATCTCACTAGTCAGGAGATCATCGTCCGCTGGGGGCATGCCCGTTTTTTGCTCATGCTGCAGACAACAGCAGATGATCGTAAAGCCTTGCAGCAGCGCCTGTTTCACATCCATGCCTCCCTTACGGCGCGGGGCACACAGGGGGTTTTGATTGGAGCGGGAAAACCAGCAGCTGCTCATTTGATGAAGCAATCCTTTCAACAAGCCTTTCGAGCATTAAAAATGGCACATGCTGATACACCGATTGTATTTGATGAAGATTTAACGCTTGAACTTTTTATGGAGGAAGTGAGTCAGGAAACAAAAGAAGTGTTTCTTGATCGAACAATCGCCCCTCTTCTCCCCTATCCTGAATTAGTGAAAACATTGCGGGTGCTTATGACATCAGATTGCTCATTGAAATATACAGCAGAAGCGATGCATGTCCATATCAATACACTGCATTACAGGCTAAAACGCATCCAGGATTTAACGACACTTGATCCAAAGCGTATGCAAGATGCAATGCTCTTTTATTTAGCCTTGATGTTATTAGATCATGATCCAAAAAAACGAAGCGAACAGCCCGATATTTTGTAGAATCGTCCATAGGCATGAGGCGATTCTTTTTTTATACTGAAAGAAACGATACGTCTTATCAATAGGAGTTGAATGCGTATGTTACATTCTGAATTTTTAAATCAATTAAAAAAGATTGTCGGTGCGTCTTACATGCAGGACAGTAAAGCCGATCGGCTTGCCTACTCTTATGATGCAACACCAAATTTTCAGCATATGCCAGATGTCATCGTAAGCCCGCGCGCGGCTGAGGAAGTCCAGCAAATTGTCCGGCTCTGCTCCTCATATAACATTCCGATCGTTCCAAGAGGATCAGGAACGAACCTTTGTGCAGGCACATGTCCCACTCAAGGCGGACTTGTGATGCTGTTTACAAGAATGAACCAATTAATAGAAATAGATGAAGAAAACCTGACAGCAACGGTGCAGCCTGGTTTGATCACACAGGAACTCATTCGCCAAGTAGAAGCGAAAGGCCTCTTCTATCCACCTGATCCAAGCTCTATGAAAATCTCTACATTAGGCGGAAATATTAATGAAAATTCAGGCGGTCTCCGGGGGTTAAAGTATGGAGTGACAAGAGATTATGTCCTTGGACTTGAAGTCGTTCTGCCAAACGGTGACATCATCAAAACAGGTGGCAAGCTTGCAAAGGACGTGGCCGGGTATGATATGACCCGTTTGTTCGTAGGTTCAGAAGGAACGCTCGGGATTGTCACTGAAGCCACGCTGAAGCTTTTGCCGCTTCCAGAAACAAAACAAACGATGCTTTGCTTATATGAAAACTTAGAGGAAGCCGCCGCTTCAGTATCGGCGATTATTGCCGAGCGTATCATCCCCGCCACATTAGAATTTATGGATCAGCCGACTCTGGAAGTCGTTGAAGATTTTGCAAAAATCGGTTTGCCGACTGACGTTCAAGCGGTGCTGTTAATCGAACAAGACGGCCATCCTGAGGCGGTTGCCCGTGATATGCAGAGCATCGCAAAAATTTGCCAGCAGTACGGTGCAAAAGAAGTGAATATCGCTCATTCTGAAGAAGAAGCAAATGCACTTTTAACAGCGAGACGATCCGCTTTATCTGCCCTCGCCCGCTTAAGCCCGACGACCATTTTAGAAGATGCCACAGTTCCCCGGTCTGAAATTGCCAGCATGGTGCGGGCGATCGAAGACATTGCGAAGGAGTACAAAGTGAAAATCTGTACATTTGGTCATGCAGGTGATGGCAATTTGCATCCTACTTGTGCAGCAGATGCAAGAAATGAAGAAGAAATGAAACGGGTGGAAGAAGCCTTTCAGGCCATTTTTGAAAAAGCAGTCTCACTTGGCGGCACCATTACGGGTGAACATGGCGTAGGTCTTATGAAAGCCCCTTACTTAGAACTAAAGATTAAAAAAGAAGGCATTGCGGCAATGAAAGCGATCAAACAAGCGCTTGACCCGGAAAATATCATGAACCCTGATAAAGTGTTTGGAAAAGCCGCAAGAAAGCGGGTGGTGGTCTCATGAGTTCTAAACAAACAGAGATTCAGCAAACATTTCAGCAGCAGATGGACGAAAAAGAGCTGCTCAATTGCATGCGCTGCGGCTTCTGCCTTCCTTCCTGCCCTACTTATATTGAATCTGGTCAGCAAGAAACACACTCTCCCCGCGGCCGAATTGCTTTAATGAAGGCGGTGAGAGACGGCGTCATTGAGCCAGATGAAGATGTCGAGCATTCACTGAATCTTTGTCTTGGCTGCCGTGCATGTGAACCGGTCTGCCCTTCCGGCGTCAAATATGGAAGGTTACTTGAGGATGCAAGAGACATCATTCAGCAGCACAAAAAACAATCCATCCCTGTCAAACTTGTAAGACGTGTCGTGTTTAAAGGTCTCTTTCCTTCACAAAGCCGAATGCGGAAAGCGGCAGGACTTCTTCGATTTTATCAAACATCTGGTCTGCAAACGGCTGCCCGCAAAACTGGCATGCTGAAGGTGCTTCCACCGCACTTACGCCTGATGGAACAGGCGCTTCCAAAGGTGCCGCGTCAACAGAAAAGCCGTTTGACGGAATACAAAGCCGCCGGGCCAGCGAGAAAACGTGTCGCCTTTTTTACTGGCTGTTTAATGGACACGGTTTTTTCCAGTACAAACGAAGCAACCATCCAGCTTTTGCAGCTGGCAGGCTGTGACGTCATCGTCCCTCCTATTCAGACGTGCTGCGGAGCGCTCCATGGCCATAGCGGTGAAAAAGAACAAGCGAAACAGTTAGCAAAGCGGAATATTGAAGCTTTTGAACAGATAGATGCGGATGCCATTGTCATGAATGCGGGCGGTTGTGGCGCTTTTTTAAGTGATTACGATCATTTGCTTTGCGATGATCCGGATTTTCAAAAGCGAAGTGAAGTCTTCTCAAAGAAAATCATGGATATATCAGACATTTTAGTGGAGCTTGAATTTCACCGCCGCATGCCGCTTGCTTTGCCAGAGCAAGTCATCACCTATCAAGATTCCTGTCATTTGCGGAACGGAATGGGTGTACTGCATGCGCCAAGGGTGCTGATGAAGGCCATTCACGGTGTATCATTTAAAGAAATGAAGGATTCGGGCCGGTGCTGCGGTTCAGCTGGCATTTACAACATCTTGCAGCCAAAGATGTCAATGCAAATTTTAGATCATAAAATGACAGAAGCCAGCCAAACAAAGGCGGCTGCCATCGTTACATCTAATCCAGGCTGTCAGCTACAAATGGCAGCAGGCATCAAACGCTCAGGGCACTCGCCGAGCATGCGCGCGGTCCATTTAGCTGATTTATTATTAGAAGCCGTTCTATATGGAAAAAAAGCGTCCAGCCCATCAAGCTGAACGCTTTTTTTCATGCATATCTTTAGACAATTGGTTAGATAATAGAGGCAAATCGCCGAAGGAGCTGGTTCAAATGCTGAAGAAAAACAAACAACAAAAGGACCCGAATTCAGTATTTGAAGCATTGTCACGTTCTGCTGATTTTACAAATGAGCTGTCTCGAAATGGAGATTTCCTGTATAGGATTTCCTTTTTTCGTTCGTTAATTAATGGACATCTTCTACATGAACAAATTCTCCCCTCCCTCAAACAACTGCACCTGACACCCACTCTTGAAGAGCTGAAAGAACGAATTCCCATTGAGCAGGCTGTCATCACGAGCGATCTTCAAAAAGTGGAAGAAGCCCTTCACCGGGGCAGCATTGCCATTAGACTTGAGACAGACTGGGGCAAAACGCTTCTTTTGCCGATTGAAGAAAAGAAAGGCAGACAAGTAGGTCCGCCTGAGATTGAATTTGGCATTATCAGTGCTCAGGAAGCATTTGTGGAGGTTTTAGATACCAATTTAAATTTGGTCAGGCGGCGGCTGCCGACGCCTAACCTGAAAGTTGAGGAAAAGACGGTTGGTACGCTGTCTCAAACAAAAGTAGCCGTGTTATATATTGAAGAAATCGCCAACCCGGAAAACATCGAAACGGTTCTTCAGCGAATTGAGGACGTTAATTATGATCAGATTTCAGATGCGAATTACCTTGCTCAAATGCTTTATGATGTGTCCAATACGATCTTTCCGTTGTTTTTGAATACAGAAAGACCCGACCGCGTGTCTTCAGGCTTATCAGAAGGGAAAATTGCCATATTAGTGGATGGTTCGCCTCATGTCTTGCTTGCCCCGACTATTTTACTTGAGTATTTTTCCACTATGGAAGACTACAATATGTCATGGATTGCGGCTTCTTGCTTTAGGCTGTTACGCATATTTGCTGTGATATTTTCCATTTTTGCAACACCTTTATATGTTGCCGTTTTAACCTTTCATTATGAGCTGATCCCAAAGGATTTATTAGAAACCATTGTGTCCTCGCGCTATCTTGTGCCATTTCCTCCGATCATTGAGGCACTATTTTTAGAGATTTCGATTGAATTACTAAGAGAAGCAGGGTCAAGGCTCCCGGCTAAAGTCGGGCAGACACTTGGGATTGTTGGAGGGATTGTCATTGGACAGGCTGCTGTAGCAGCAGGCTTAACGAGCAATATTTTACTCATTATTGTTGCCCTTTCTGCTCTTGCCTCATTTGTCACCCCTATTTACAAAATGGGCAGTGCCATTCGGTTGCTGAGATTTCCTTTTTTACTCGCAGCACAGGTTTGGGGCGCATTAGGTATTGCAGTGATGGGATCCTTTCTGCTCACCCATTTAATGAAATTAACTTCAATTGGCCGGCCGTATTTAGAGCCTATTTTTCCAATGCGCCTTGCTGATTTAAAGGGCAGTTTGATTCGTCCTCAGCTCCGTTTTTTGAACAAAAGGCCGGAAAATTTACGTCCGCAAAATGAAACCATCCATCGCTCTAAGCCTAAGCAAGGCCGCAAGGGGAAAAATGATTTTTATGAATAAGGAAGTGAATGAATGAGCTCTTCTTCTGTCAAAGAGAAATTTCAAGTATCCCCTTATTTTGTGTTTTTTCTCATCAATGCCAATCAAGTCGGTGTCAGCATTTTAAACTTTCAAACAAACCTTGTTCGTTCTATCAATAATGATGGATGGATCGCCATTCTGATTTCTGGCATGAGCGTCAATGTCATGATCTTTCTCATGTACTTGATGTTTAAAAAGGCACCTTCGGATGAATTTGGTGAAATCACACAATATGTATTTGGCAAATGGATTGGGCAATTATTCAACATTCTTTATATCTTATATTTTGCTTCTTTGTCGCTGACCGTTCT
Organism: Bacillus sp. I-2; assembly: GCF_001974945.1. Lineage (NCBI taxonomy): Bacteria > Bacillati > Bacillota > Bacilli > Caryophanales > Bacillaceae > Bacillus > Bacillus sp. I-2. The sequence goes on from NZ_LZRW01000011.1 coordinate 536,223, forward strand.
TATCCATTACATGGATGTGATCCATGTATGGCTGTTTAAAGAAATCCCTGGTCTTTTGTTTGCATCCGTACTGCTGCTGCTTGTGTATTACATTCATACCGGCGGCTTTAGAACCATTGCTGGATGGGCATTTTTTAGCATTGTACTGACGTATTGGATGACGTTTATTTGTTTTTATGTTATGAAATATAGTCATATTCGTTTCATGTTCCCAATGTTTGATCATACATTTTCTCAGCTGCTTGTGGGAGTCAGAGATGCGTCCTTATCCATGTTTGGTTTTGGGACGCTGCTTGTCTATTATCCCTTTATTAAACAAGCTCAGACATCTCAAAAATTTGCTCACATGGGGGTATTATTTACAACATGCTTAAACTTGCTCACTTTTCTCGTCTCCATTGCATATTACTCAAGTGCTCAGCTCAAATTAACAAAATGGCCGACGCTAACGTTAACCAGCATTGTGAAGCTTCCGTTTATCCAGCGTTTTGAATTTATTGAAGTGTCTCTTTGGCTGATTTTGATCATTCCAAATATCGCGATTCCATTATGGGCTGCGAGCCGCATGGCAAAACAAGTGCTTCATACGAGCCAGCGCGTCACATTCATCGGACTCAGCATCCTCATTCTGATCATGTTTTCGTTTTTTGCCAGTGCAACTTCTTTTGAAACCTTTAATCAATGGGTGGAATTTAGCGGATTCATTCTGATCTATGGATTGATTGTCTGTATGGTCATTGGACTGATGCTGAAAAAAAGGTGGGTGAAAAAACGAACATGAAACAGTATGTACTCATAGGTCTCATGTTGTTTAGTCTTTTGTTAACGAGCTGTGCACAGCCCCGTCTATTAGATGAATTAAATATCTCCCAGGCGGCAGGATTTGATTTAATGGAAGATGGCGAAATGAAGGGCTTTTTTGTCTTTCCCGTCTTTAAAAGTGAAGAGCAAGGCAGCTATCAAATATTAAGTGCAAAGTCAAACACGATTAGTAATATCCAATTTCTCGTGTCAGAAAAATCGCCTTTTCCGGTGGTTATGGGCCAGGTGCTCGTTATTTTAGTCAGTGAAAAGTTAGCAAAAGAAGTCGGCATGATCGATTTAATGAATTACATTTATCGTGATCCTATTATTGGTTCACGCCAAGTGTTTGCGATTGTTGGCGGAGAAGTCGAAGAATTATTATACACAAAAATGAATCAAACGAACTTAAATATAGGTGTATATCTCTCTGATCTGTTAGCCCAAAATATGCGAAATGGCAATGAGCCTGTCACAAATCAGCATATTTTTATGAATCAGATGATGGCAAAAGGGGTCGATGCTTATCTCCCTTACATTGAAAGAACAAGCAATGCCATCAAGGTCTCAGGCGTTGCTCTATTTGATCAAGAAAAAATGGTGGGTCATATTCCAGGAGAAGACACGTTCACATTTAAAGCGATGATTGAAAATCATAAAAATGGCATCTATGAGTTTCAATTGCATGATCGAGCGAAGACTCATGTTGTCATTGAAAATATCAAATCACATGTGTCTTACCAGATCAAACCGACGAAAAGCCTAACAAAAAAGCCTCATATCACGATTGATATCAAACTAATAGGCGAATTAAAAGAATTCATGAAGTCCAAAAAAATTGATAAACCGAATATATTGGACCAAGTCGAAAAAGAAGTTGAAAAACGTATCACTCAGCAAGGAGAAGATCTTGTACAGTCCTTTAAAAAGCAAAACATAGACCCGCTTGGACTGGGCCTTAGGTATAGATCAAAAGACAAGGCAATGACACCAGAAAAATGGCAAGATATTTATCCTGATGCAGATGTACAAGTGAAATGCCACATGAAAATTGTTCAAACGGGAGTCAGCCAATAAAAAGGCTTATGCAAATATGTCTTGTTTGTTCTCCAAGATTTTGGACACTTTCATTTTCACTCGTGGAACCGGATCTTTTTGATTAACATCATGTAAAATCTTTTCTACTTCATTTTTATCCGTTTTAAGGATTTTAGGTGAATATTGTTCCACTAGGGCCGGTCTATTCCCTGCACAGTTTGCCATTGTATCTAGTGCAATTAAGCTGAAAGGTCTTCCTTTGTTTAGCCAAGATTTCATTCTCTCCCAGGTTGGGCAGCTGACGGCTGCCAGCCTTCCCCACTGATCGTGAAAATGGGTGCAATTTGACTCCATCCAATCCAATATTTTGTGAGAACGGAAACGGTGCAGGCAAATAAAAGCCTCTAACGGCAATTCTTTTTCACTGATCGATTTCAATTTTTCTAATATATGGTGTAATCCCTCATCTCTCGGCAAACTGCTGGCTGCTGCCCACGAAAGTGGATAAAGGAATTCTTCGTCCTCGTGATCCAAAAGTTCCCTGACCCATTCAGCGGCAAATGTATCGAGAACATCAGCCGCGATTTCTAACATTCGTGATTTCACTTCGGCATGCTCCGTTTCATAAAACCTACTTTGAATAGAATCCAAGATTTTTTGCTGATCGTGCTGCTTTAGCGCATCGATGACATCATCCTCAAGAAACCATCTAGTGATTGAAAAGTCTAATAAAGACACCAAATCACGCCTAACGGCTTCTAATGTTGGTGCTTTCTCACTTTTGGTAATGACGACGTCCTCCTTTAGTTGGAAAGCCTGTCCGTCCTCTCCATAAAAATCATCGCGGGAGTAAAAATTGTTTAGGAGAATGGAGAACAGCTAGGTTATACCATTCAATAGGCCGTAATGAATAGGTGAGTAGTCTTTCGTGGCATTGATAGCATAATTGATAAGGCTGTTTCGGTTCATCAGACGATTCTACAACGTTCATTTCGTTTTTTTGACAGGCTTCACATAAAGTAGTTGTCCCCATTGTTTTCACTGCCTTTTGCTGCTAATGATTGTCATTCGAGAAAGAGCGAGAACCATTTGAGCATAAGTTAATATAAAGATTATTCTTTCTACATTGATCCATGTTGAATCAATTGAAAAAATGACAATATTCTAATCTTCATCCTTTACATCGGGGTCTTCCGGAATCGGTTCATTTAAGATCTCTTGGACGAGCTCTTTATATTGTTCGAGCTGCTTTAAATGCGTTTGAAACTGCCCTTGATAAATAAGATAAGATTCCCCGTCAAATACGTAACGGATCTTTTTTTGCTGGATTAATTTTTCAATATACGATTCTGATACTTCCAAGTATTCAGCTGTTTCTGCGATTGTTAAATACATGTTTGTGCACCACCCGTTCGTTTCATCTTACAAATTATATCACGAGCTGGTGAAAAAACGGATATCGCTTGTTCATGTTTTTTTCATCTTTTCTTCACTGATTCGTCAACTCGCTTTTGTATAGTATTCATACACCCACTCAAACTCTAGGAGGTGATGATTCTTCACATGACAAAGAGTAATATTCGGACCTATGCCGCATTTTTCATTGTAGGTGCAAGCAATACAATGATTGACTTTCTGTTCTTCTTTTTTTTAACCGCCTTCTTTGTTCCCCCTTTTCTTGCCCAGTGCCTGTCCTATACTGCAGGGATGCTGAACAGTTATGTTTGGAATCGAAAATGGACGTTCCAAGTAAAAAAGAAAGCTGACAGGTGGGAATGGATCAAGTGGGCCACAGTCAACGGAGCAGCGTGTCTTCTCACCTATGTTGTCTTATATGTCATGCAGCTAGCAGGTTTCTCATTAATTATTAGTAAAGCGATTGGCACCCTTCTTGGCATGAAGATCACTTTTACTGGAAGCCGCCTATGGGTTTTTCCTTCAGAAAATAAACCATCAGAAATGGAGCGATGATTCAATGAACATCAAAAAAGCCGTCATACCAGCAGCCGGATTAGGCACACGTTTTTTACCCGCAACGAAAGCACAGCCAAAGGAAATGCTGCCTATTATCGACAAACCCGCCATTCAATACATAGTTGAGGAGGCTGTTCAATCAGGAATTGAAGATATACTGATTATCACAGGAAGAAACAAAAAATCGATTGAAGATCACTTTGACCGTTCGATTGAGCTAGAACAGAATTTGCTTGAAAAAGGGAAAGAAGAACAGCTGGCTGAAATCAAACATATTGCGGATATGGCCAATATTCATTATATTCGTCAAAAGGAGCCCTTAGGTCTTGGACATGCGGTATTATGTGCACGTCATTTTACTGGTAACGATCCTTTTGCGGTCCTTTTAGGTGATGATGTCATGGTGTCAGAAAGACCAGCACTCTCTCAGCTCATGGAAGTCTTTGAAGACAAACAAAGAGAGGTCATTGGCGTCCAGCAAGTGGATCGTCTAGATGTCAGCAAGTATGGTATGATAAAACCAGCTAGAATAGACGGTCAAGTGTTTGAAGTCACAGACTTAGTGGAAAAGCCAGCTATTCATGAAGCTCCTTCCGATTTAGCCGTCATGGGCAGGTACCTGTTAACACCATCGATTTTTCCTATTTTACAAGGAATCGAGAGAGGTACCGGGAACGAAATCCAGCTGACAGATGCGCTGAAAATCATTGCACATGAATCACCCATTTATGCAACACAATTAGAGGGAATGAGATTTGATGTTGGTGATAAGCTCGGCTCATTTAAGGCAGCGGCAGAACTTGGATTAATGCGTCATGATATGCGGCCAGCCATGCTAGCATATATGCAAAGCATACTCATGAGAGAAGAAAAACAAGCATAGGCTCTTATAAGGATGCTTGAAGAAAATCGTATTTAAAGGCAGAGTGAAATGAATGGGAACCTTTTTTAATGAAATTTTGACCTGGCTGACAAGCCTAGGTTATGTAGGTGTAGCACTAGGGCTGATGATTGAAATCATTCCTAGTGAAATTGTACTTGCCTATGGCGGATATATGGTGTCAACAGGCACAATTGGTTTTGTTGGAGCTGTGATTGCCGGCGTCATTGGAGGTACACTCGCCCAGTGTTTTATATACTGGATCGGTCTGTACGGCGGAAGACCTTTTTTAACAAAGTATGGAAAGTATTTATTCATCCATGAACATCATATCGCGACTGCAGAGCGCTGGTTTGACCGGTATGGAACCGGTGTAGTGTTTACTGCGCGCTTTATCCCTGTTGTCCGTCATGCCATCTCAATTCCAGCGGGTATTGCCAAGATGCCTTTTTTGAAATTTGTTTTCTTGACAGGATTAGCTGCCATCCCTTGGTCTATCTTATTTATCTATCTTGGCATGCAGCTTGGGACAAAATGGGATCATATTCAAAGTGTTGCTCATGCTTATACAACCCCTATTATGGTCATTGCCATTGTCCTGATTGTTCTCTACTTTGTACTCAAAAAAATTCGGACGAATCGAAAACGGACAATCTAACCAAAACGCCTTTCACTGATCTGGTGAAAGGCGTTTTTTTATGAGAGTGCTGATTGTTTTTCCATATATCGAGATAACTCTATTATCATTGCACCCATTCTCTCAAGTGACGGGGCAAGAATTCGGTCTATTCCCTCTTCTTTTAAAGCTTCAGCAGTGACTTTCCCGACTGCTACTGCAAGCACGTGCTGCTCGAATAATGCTTGCAATTCTTCTTTTCTTCCCCATTCTACGGCTAGTTTGAAAAAGGCGTGAACTTGGACAGCGGTTGTAAAACAAACGGCATGAACTTGTCCATCTTTCATTTCTTTCAGCAGCGTTTCAGCTGCCTCTGGTTCAGGAGGTGTGTGCTGATATGGTAAAAGCGGCAAAACATCTGCCCCTTTTTCATGTAAAAACTGAATGAGAGCTGGTGCATTTTCACCATGAAGCTGCACCATCACACGTTTGCCTTGAAATTCCTTGTCTTCAAGCTTTGAAATCAAGTCACGAACCGTACCGTCTTCATCAGAGACCTCAGGCTGAATTCCGCGTTTTTTCAAAGCAGCAAAGGTTTTGTACCCTCTTGAAGCAATATGGGCATTTGATAGAATGTTCATAAATTCTTTACCAAGCTGCAGCTCTTCTGCACTCTCAATCAATGTATCTGTACCGATGCCTGTTGTCAAGATCACCCAGTCGGCCCCTTGTTTCACAAAGGTTTCTATGCCTGGCTTTAATTCCTCTTTGGCTAAAAATACGGTTCCTTGAAGAGAGCGAATAACGGCTTGTCCCCCTTGCTTTTCGACAAGTGTACGCATTTCTTCTGTTTTTCTCGTTCCACAAATGGCAATCGTTTTTCCAGATAAGCCCTTACTCATTTTATCCCTCTTTTTCTATCACATTTGATATGTATTAAATATAGATTTATTTGGAAGACGATGCAAGTGTCTACTAAAAAAGAGCTTGACGTTTCTATCGAATTCGAGTATCTTTTGTAAGTGCAAATTGTAGGAGGTCATTATGGAAAAACAGAATGTTCAAGCAATTCGATTATCAATTGCAGACCCAACACCACTTGGTTTGTTTGGTTTAGCAATGGTGACGCTCGTTGCGTCCTCACAAAAACTAGGAATCACAGATGGCACTTCCCTTATTTTACCTTGGGCTATCTTCCTTGGAGGAATCGCGCAGCTGATCGCGTCCATACAAGATTCAAAGCATCATAATATTTTTGGAGCCACTGCTTTTGGCGCATTCGGTCTTTTCTGGATGGGCGTTGGAACAACTTGGCTCATTCAAGCCGGCGTCTTTGGGAAAACGCTTGCGGGAGCAGTAGATCCAAAACAGCTAGGCTTTGCGTTTATTGGTTATTTGATTTTCAGCTTGTTTATGACGATTGGTGCAATGGAAACACATAAAGTGTTATTTTTGATTTTCGTCTTTATTGATTTCTTATTCATTGGTCTTTCCCTTAGTACATTTGGTGTGATGTATGATGTGACTCATACCATGGCTGGTATTGCAGAATTGATCATTTCCCTGCTTTCATTTTATGGTTCTGCAGCTGTTGTTCTTAATACACATTTTGGCCGTATTGTTCTGCCAATCGGACAACCATTTCGCATTTTTACAAAAGCTTAAATAAAAAAGAACTGCTCTGTGCAGTTCTTTTTTTATGTTTATTTTTCTTGTGCCTCTTGAAAGATCTCTCCGATGATTTCATACGAACGCATTCTTTCTTGATGATCAAACATATCCGAATTAATCATCACTTCATCTGCTTGTGTAGCTTCAATAAAGGCTTCTAATTCTATTTTTACTTTTTCTTTATCCCCAATGATAGTCGAGCTTAATTGTTCATCCACCATCGCCTTTTCATATGGACTCCAAAGACCGTCCATGCTGTCGACAGGCGCCTTCAATTTTCCTGGTGTGTTGCGAATAAGACTTAAAAACCGCTGATAATGAGAGGTTGCCAAGTATTCAGCCCGTTCTGTTTGATCTGCAGCAAAAACCGTCACACCGACCATGGCATAAGGCTCTTTTAATACATCAGAAGGTCTAAATGACTGTCTGTACAACTCTAACGCGGGAATTGTATTTTTAGGTGAGAAATGTGCTGCAAAGGCAAATGGTAATCCAAGTTCTCCTGCAAGTCTGGCGCTAAAACCACTTGAACCAAGGAGCCAAATCGGAATGTCCAGACCTTCTCCCGGAACAGCTCTTACATGTTTTTTAACCTGACCGGTCGGCTTGAAATATTGACGAAGTTCTTCAAGCTGCTCTGGGAAATCTTCTCCGTTATGAAGATTACGTCTAAGCGCTCTTGCTGTTAACTGATCCGTCCCTGGTGCTCTGCCAAGACCTAAATCAATTCTCCCCGGATACAATGTCTCAAGTGTGCCAAATTGTTCGGCAATGACAAGTGAAGAGTGGTTTGGCAGCATAATCCCGCCAGACCCTACTCGAATTTTTTCGGTTCCTCCCGCAATATATCCAATTAAAACAGACGTTGCAGAGCTCGCTACCCCTTCCATGTTATGGTGTTCTGCCAGCCAGTATCTATGATACCCCCACTTCTCCGCCTTCTTTGCTAAATCCATACTACGATCAAAAGATTCTTTAATGGTACCTCCTTCTGTCACTGAGGATAAATTTAAAACGGAATAGGCTTTGCCTTGTAAAACTGATTGACTCATAAATGATGTCCCCATTTCTGTCAAAAATCATACTATTTTATACTTTCAACACCATAACACAAATCAATGAAAGATTTAAATGATTTGATTCGATGATTTTCGAAATGATGATTTTCTAGGTTTTACTTCCAATTTGAAAATTTGCACATAGAATGAAATATCAATTCTAGGAGATGGGCAATTTGTACAATCAATTCGAACACAAATGTCCCTTTTGCGGTAAATACCATGAACAGCCTCATTACAAAAGATCACGTCATGACCGTCCTCGAAAAAGAGACTGTCCATTCATTAAACAAGAATATCCAAAACAAAATATATCTCAAGGGAATCAACCTTGCCAGATTGCAAAAGGAATAAAACAACCAAAACCAAATCAAAGAGCTGGACCAAGAGGCCCGGCAGGCCCAGCAGGTCCCCCTGGACCAACCGGACCTGCTGGCGGCTTAACCGGCGCTCTTCCTTTTGATCCCTCACAATCACAAGATTACGATGCAGGGCAAGTGGTCACGTTTAATGGCAGTACTTACATTGCCAATGTTGACGCTCCATCAGGAATACCTGGACTCTCCCCCGACTATACCCTTTTGGCTGCTTCTGGAGAAACTGGGCCTACGGGGCCTACTGGGATCGGATTAAGTGGTGTTGAAGCCTATGATCCTGTTATGGCACCAACATACTCAGTAGGGCAAGTGGTCACTTATGGTGGTGGTACGTATATTGTGGATTCTGCACCACCTTCAGGTACACCAGATACGTCGTCAGATTACACACTTTTAGCAGCACCAGGTGAAACTGGACCTACCGGTGCCACTGGTATTACTGGACCAACAGGTCCTACTGGTGTGACGGGTATCACTGGGGCTACCGGACCTACTGGCGCAACGGGTAACACTGGAGCTACCGGTCCTACTGGCGCAACCGGCAACACTGGAGATACCGGTCCTACTGGCGCAACCGGCATCATTGGAGATACTGGTGCGACGGGTATCACTGGTTCAACCGGACCTACGGGGGCAACGGGTATTACTGGTGCTACTGGCGCTACAGGTATCACTGGAGCTACTGGTCCTACTGGCGCCACGGGTATTACTGGAGCTACTGGTCCTACGGGTGCCACGGGTATTACTGGTCCTACTGGCGCTACAGGTATCACTGGAGCCTGTCTCTTATACACATCTGACTCATCCTTGAA
>NZ_LZRW01000012.1:0-1998 GCF_001974945.1 Bacillus sp. I-2
CACCAGTAGGACCAGTAGCTCCGGTAATACCAGTGGCACCAGTAGGACCGGTATCTCCAGTGATACCTGTAGCGCCAGTAGGTCCGGTAGCCCCAGTGATACCCGTCGCACCAGTAGAACCAGTAGCTCCAGTAATACCAGTGGCACCGGTAGGCCCAGTAGCTCCAGTGATACCCGTGACACCAGTAGGACCTGTTGGTCCAGTGATACCTGTAGTCCCGGTAGGACCAGTATCTCCAGTGATGCCGGTTGCCCCGGTAGGTCCGGTAGCTCCAGTGATACCTGTAGCGCCAGTAGGTCCGGTAGCTCCGGTAATACCCGTTGCGCCAGTAGAACCAGTAGCACCAGTAATACCCGTGGCACCCGTAGGTCCAGTTGAACCGATGATACCAGTGGCACCGGTAGGTCCAGTAGCTCCAGTGATACCGGTTGCCCCAGTAGGTCCGGTAGCTCCAGTGATACCCGTGGCACCGGTAGGTCCAGTAGCACCAGTAATACCCGTGGCACCGGTAGGCCCAGTAGCTCCAGTGATACCCGTGGCACCAGTAGGACCAGTAGCCCCAGTGATACCAGTGGCACCGGTAGGTCCAGTAGCCCCAGTAATACCCGTGGCACCAGTAGGACCGGTAGCTCCAGTGATACCTGTAGCGCCAGTAGCACCAGTAATACCCGTGGCACCCGTAGGTCCAGTAGCCCCAGTGATACCCGTTGCGCCAGTAGCGCCAGTAGCACCAGTAATACCCGTGGCACCCGTAGGACCAGTAGCTCCAGTGATACCTGTAGCGCCAGTAGGACCAGTAGCTCCAGTGATACCTGTAGCGCCAGTAGGACCAGTAATACCCGTGGCACCCGTAGGACCAGTAGCTCCAGTAATACCCGTGGCGCCAGTAGGACCAGTAGCACCAGTAATACCCGTTGCCCCCGTAGGTCCGGTTGAACCAGTGATACCCGTCGCACCAGTATCTCCAATGATGCCGGTTGCGCCAGTAGGACCGGTAGCTCCAGTGTTGCCGGTTGCGCCAGTAGGACCGGTATCTCCAGTGTTACCCGTTGCGCCAGTAGGTCCGGTAGCCCCAGTGATACCCGTCACACCAGTAGGACCTGTTGGTCCAGTAATACCAGTGGCACCGGTAGGTCCAGTAGAACCGGTGATACCCGTGGCACCGGTAGGACCTGTTGGTCCAGTAATACCTGTTGCCCCCGTAGTTCCAGTAGAACCGGTGATACCCGTGGCACCGGTAGGTCCGGTAGCTCCAGTGATACCCGTTGCGCCAGTAGGTCCAGTAGCTCCAGTGATGCCCGTTGCGCCAGTAGGACCGGTAGCTCCAGTGATGCCCGTTGCGCCAGTAGGACCGGTAGCTCCAGTGACACCTGTAGCGCCAGTAGGACCGGTAGCTCCAGTAATACCAGTGGCACCGGTAGGTCCGGTTGATCCAGTGTTACCTGTGGTACCAGTAGGCCCAGTTTCACCTGGTGCTGCTAAAAGTGTGTAATCTGACGACGTATCTGGTGTACCTGAAGGTGGTGCAGAATCCACAATATACGTACCACCACCATAAGTGACCACTCGCCCTACTGAGTATGTTGGTGCCATAACAGGATCATAGGCTTCAACACCACTTAATCCGATCCCAGTAGGACCTGTTGGTCCAGTGATACCTGTAGTCCCGGTAGGACCAGTATCTCCAGTGATGCCGGTTGCCCCGGTAGGTCCGGTATCTCCAGTGATACCTGTAGCGCCAGTAGGACCGGTAGCTCCGGTAATACCCGTTGCGCCAGTAGAACCAGTAGCTCCAGTAATACCAGTGGCACCCGTAGGTCCAGTTGAACCGGTGATACCAGTGGCACCGGTAGAGCCAGTAGCTCCGGTAATACCCGTCACACCAGTAGGACCAGTAGCTCCGGTAATACCAGTGGCACCAGTAGGACCGGTATCTCCAGTGATACCTGTAGCGCCAGTAGGTCCGGTAGCCCCAGTGATACCCGTCGCACCAGTAG
>NZ_LZRW01000014.1:0-1341 GCF_001974945.1 Bacillus sp. I-2
CTACGGGGGCAACGGGTATCACTGGGGCTACTGGACCTACCGGTGCCACTGGTATCACCGGTTCTACTGGACCTACCGGTGTCACTGGTATTACTGGACCAACAGGTCCTACTGGTGTGACGGGTATTACCGGAGCTACTGGCTCTACCGGTGCCACTGGTATCACCGGTTCAACTGGACCTACGGGTGCCACGGGTATTACTGGTGCTACTGGTTCTACTGGCGCAACGGGTATTACCGGAGCTACCGGACCTACTGGCGCTACAGGTATCACTGGAGCTACCGGACCTACCGGGGCAACCGGCATCACTGGAGATACTGGTCCTACCGGGACTACAGGTATCACTGGACCAACAGGTCCTACTGGGATCGGATTAAGTGGTGTTGAAGCCTATGATCCTGTTATGGCACCAACATACTCAGTAGGGCGAGTGGTCACTTATGGTGGTGGTACGTATATTGTGGATTCTGCACCACCTTCAGGTACACCAGATACGTCGTCAGATTACACACTTTTAGCAGCACCAGGTGAAACTGGGCCTACTGGTACCACAGGTAACACTGGATCAACCGGACCTACCGGTGCCACTGGTATTACTGGAGCTACTGGTCCTACTGGCGCTACAGGTATCACTGGGGCTACTGGTTCTACTGGCGCAACGGGTATCACTGGAGCTACTGGGCCTACGGGTGCCACTGGTATTACTGGAGCTACTGGTTCTACTGGTGCGACGGGTATCACTGGGGCTACCGGACCTACTGGCGCTACAGGTATCACTGGAGATACCGGTCCTACTGGTGCCACTGGTATTACCGGAGCTACTGGTCCTACTGGTGTGACGGGTATCACTGGACCAACAGGTCCTACTGGGATCGGATTAAGTGGTGTTGAAGCCTATGATCCTGTTATGGCACCAACATACTCAGTAGGGCGAGTGGTCACTTATGGTGGTGGTACGTATATTGTGGATTCTGCACCACCTTCAGGTACACCAGATACGTCGTCAGATTACACACTTTTAGCAGCACCAGGTGAAACTGGGCCTACTGGTACCACAGGTAACACTGGATCAACCGGACCTACCGGTGCCACTGGTATTACTGGAGCTACTGGTCCTACTGGCGCTACAGGTATCACTGGGGCTACTGGTTCTACTGGCGCAACGGGTATTACTGGAGCTACTGGTCCTACGGGTGCCACGGGTATTACTGGTGCTACTGGTTCTACTGGTGCGACGGGTATCACTGGGGCTACCGGACCTACTGGCGCTACAGGTATCACTGGAGATACCGGTCCTACTGGTGCCACTGGTATTACCGGAGCTACTGGTCCTACTGGTG
>NZ_LZRW01000015.1:0-1285 GCF_001974945.1 Bacillus sp. I-2
GGGACTGACCCCCGTTTTTGAGACAGGGATCAAAACACCTTTATAAAACAGCCAGTTGCCGAAACTCTTTTGGTGACTGGCTGTTTAATTTCAATTGAATTCGGATATTGTTATAATAATCAATATACTCCCTGACCGTTTTTTCTACAATGGCTGTTGTAGTGTTTGTCAGGTGGTGGAGATAGAATCCTTCTGTTTTTAAACTGGAGTGGAAGGATTCTATGGGGGCATTATCAGCGGGCATTCCCTTCCGGGACATGCTCATGGTAATGCTTTTTTCCTTTATCTCCTTTTGATAAGCATAAGAAGTGTAGACCGAACCTTGATCACTATGAAGTACGCAGCCTTTAGGTAATGTCTGTAACTGCTTCAATGTATCTAAAACAAGAGAAACATCCTGTTTATCACCAATCGTATAAGCCACAATCTCACTAGTATACAAATCTTTTATGCTGGATAGATAAAGTGGTTTTTGACCAAATGGCAAATACGTTATATCTGTCACCAGTTTTTCAAGTGGCTTTGTCGCAGTAAAATCCTGTTTTAAGTGATTTTCTGCAATATAGTAAGGTTGACCAGTCTGTTTACGCTTTTTTATTTTCACACGACACTGTAAACCGTAGGTTTGCATAATGCGTTGTACTGTCTTATGATTTATTCTCCTTTCTTTTCGCAGTAGGGCCGTTATTTTACGATAACCGTACGTATATTGGTGTGACTCACAAAGCGACGATATGAGGTCAATTAACACTTGCTGTTTTGGCAGGAGATCTTGTTTTTTCCAACGATAAAATGTTGATCTTGCGAGCTCAAACATCTGACAGAATGCACTTACACTTACTGTGTCTTTTACCGCATCATAAATCGACACGAATGCTTCTCTTTTCACTTCCTTTCCCATTCTATATACTTTTTTAATAGGTCAATTTGTTGCTTTAAATAAAGATTTTCTGTTTTCAACTTCTCGTTCTCATTTTGATATTCTGGTCCTTTCCCGTAGGTATACTGCTTTCCAACTGGTTGATGAAATCGATGGATTTCACCCTCGCGATACCATTTCATCCACGTTTTCACTTGTGTTCTATTCTTAATTCCTAACTTGTCCATGATTTCTTTTGTCGGGATTCCAGCTAACCTCATTTGAACGGCCTCTTCTTTTACACTAATCGGATAACTAACTCTTTTTCCCATACAAAAAACACCTCCAAATTGTTTTCAGATATGCTATACCCGATTTTTCAATTTAAAGGTGTTTTTATTTGTCTCACTTTATGGGGTCAGTCCC
>NZ_LZRW01000016.1:0-914 GCF_001974945.1 Bacillus sp. I-2
GCCCCGGACTGTTAGCGCAGTTGCGGGGTGTTTTTTTGTCCAAAAGACAAAGGGATACTAAACCCAAAAAGACATGTTAGATAGGGGTATGTCGAGTTATGTAACTACTAATCAAGGGAAGCACCTCGACCCCGCAGAATTTGAAGCACTCAAACACTCACACCAGAACCCCCAGAAAAGCCCTCACCCTGTACCGTTTTCTCAAAATGAGACAAGAGTCCACTATTAAACAGAGTGGACTTCACGAACGGTAATCATCTCCTCGCACAGCTGCGGGGATGTTCACCGTTCGCGCAGCCCTCAGCAAAAATCATGAGCTATATCTCAAAGGGCAAAAAACGCTTAACAGGGTGATGGCTCACTGCGTGAACCATCACCCATGACCAGTGTTTTAGGGGAGTGTCATCAAACACTAAATCGGAACCCTAAAGGGATCCCCCGATTTAGCATTTGACGATTCGGCGGCGGAGAACGCTGTCAGATTTCAATCTGGCGGCGTTCTTCGTCTGGCATTGGGTGCATACCCATGCACCAGTAGCCAGCAGTCAGGGAGAGATCGAGCGGGATCCATTCTGAGACGCCACGCACCTCGGATTTTCTGCGATCATTGCATTTCAACATACGGCGAGCGGACGAAATCCGGCGCGCACGAGTCCCAATATTCGAAGTCCGAGCATCAGCACGACGCCAGCCGCGGCAAATGCGCCTGAACGCACAGAACGCCTTGTGAGAGGTTTCCAGCTCGAAGGGGGTATCTGTGGGCCAATCACCGCAGTAACCCCACACACGGCCCGTTTTAGCCCATCCTGCGGGCACAATCTCAGGGTTGAGCTGATAGTGAGTCTCAGAACGGCCAGCGTGCTTAGCCAAATACAAAAACCAACCCTGCATATCAGTGATCGGAACCCGCGACC
>NZ_LZRW01000017.1:0-824 GCF_001974945.1 Bacillus sp. I-2
TCCTGCGTGACAGGCAGGCATTCTAACCAACTGAACTACCGGACCATTTTGGTTGCGGGGGCAGGATTTGAACCTGCGACCTTCGGGTTATGAGCCCGACGAGCTACCGAACTGCTCCACCCCGCGACGATATAAAAGATATGGTGGAGGATGACGGGCTCGAACCGCCGACCCTCTGCTTGTAAGGCAGATGCTCTCCCAGCTGAGCTAATCCTCCGAATAAAAAATGCTGGTGTATATTCTATAAAAATGGTGACCCGTACGGGATTCGAACCCGTGTTACCGCCGTGAAAGGGCGGTGTCTTAACCGCTTGACCAACGGGCCCTTTATTATGTAAATTGTGGCGGAGAGCAAGGGATTCGAACCCTTGAGACGGGGTTACCGCCTACACGATTTCCAATCGTGCTCCTTCGGCCACTCGGACAGCTCTCCAAATTGGCTCCGCAGGTAGGATTCGAACCTACGACCGATCGGTTAACAGCCGATAGCTCTACCACTGAGCTACTGCGGAATGAAGAAAGCCTGGCGATGTCCTACTCTCACAGGGGGAAACCCCCAACTACCATCGGCGCTGAAGAGCTTAACTTCCGTGTTCGGTATGGGAACGGGTGTGACCTCTTCGCCATCATCACCAGACAATTTAGTGACAAAAGATATTATACTATGTATTGAAAATAAATCAAGAGATATTTTAAAAATGTTCTCTCAAAACTAGATAACAATGTTCATGCTTCACATTAGAATATAGGTTAAGTCCTCGATCTATTAGTATCTGTCAGCTCCACGTGTCACCACGCTTCCACCTCAGACCTATCAACCATTA
>NZ_LZRW01000018.1:0-803 GCF_001974945.1 Bacillus sp. I-2
GAAGTCGTGGCCTTAGATGAATTAGTGCCTGAAGATCATCTTGTACGAAAAATTGATCAAGCGATCGATTTTGATTTCGTTTATGATCTTGTCAAAGATCATTATAGTTCTGATAACGGCAGACCAAGTGTGGATCCCGTTGTTCTTATTAAAATGGTTTTGATCCAATACCTATTCGGCATCCGCTCTATGCGTCAAACCATTAAAGAAATTGAAACCAATGTTGCTTATCGTTGGTTTATTGGGTATGGATTTTCTGAGAAAATTCCGCACTTTTCTACCTTCGGTAAGAACTACGTGAGACGCTTTCATGATACAGATTTATTCGAACAAATTTTTTATCGAATTTTAAGAGAAGCGATGAAAAAAGGCCTTGTTGATCCATCTATTGCTTTCATTGATTCAACTCATGTAAAAGCGAACGCCAATAAGAAAAAACTTGAAAAGAAAATTGTTCGAGTAGAAACGAGAAGTTATCAAAATCTGCTTCATGAGGAGATCAATGTTGATCGTGAGGAACATGGAAAAAAGCCGTTACCCCTACAGAATAAAGAAGAGAAAAAAGAAATCAAGGTCAGTACAACTGACCCAGAGAGTGGCTACTATGTAAAGGATGAACGTGAAAAGTTATTTGCTTATTCATTTCATACGGCTTGTGATTCAAAAGGATTTATTTTAGGAACACTGGTCACTGGTGGAAATGTTCATGATAGTCGTATGTTAGATTCACTCGTATCAAAGGTGACAAAGAAAGTCGGAAAACCCAATGTAGTCGCAGTAGATGCTGGATATAAAACACCTTA
>NZ_LZRW01000019.1:0-626 GCF_001974945.1 Bacillus sp. I-2
CCCTCGTGCGCTCTCCTGTTCCTGCCTTTCGGTTTACCGGTGTCATTCCGCTGTTATGGCCGCGTTCGTCTCATTCCACGCCTGACACTCAGTTCCGGGTAGGCAGTTCGCTCCAAGCTGGGCTGTGTGCACGAACCCCCCGTTCAGCCCGACCGCTGCGCCTTATCCGGTAACTATCGTCTTGAGTCCAACCCGGTAAGACACGACTTAACGCCATTGGCAGCGGCCACTGGTAAACAGGATGTGCGAGAGATGTATTGAGAGTTCTTGAAGTGGCAGCCCTACTGAGGCTACACTAGAAGGACAGATTTGGTGACATGTCTCGCACAAGACTGTTACTACGGTTCAGAAGTTCCCCAACTTACTGAACCTTCGAAAAACCACCTCCCCAGGTGGTTTTTTCGTTTTCTAGAGTAGAAGACTACGGCTGTAAGGGAATGATCTCAAGAAGATCCTTTGAACTTTTTATAACAGTTGCTTATAAAATGATGCATCAGCACAACTTTTACTCAATCACACTCATCTTTCTGGCCTCCATGGCATGACGTAAAAGTATATAGCCACATGCAAGCATCCCTCCAATGACAGAAGAAAGAATTACAATTATGGCATTACTTGGCCCATCC
>NZ_LZRW01000020.1:0-524 GCF_001974945.1 Bacillus sp. I-2
GTGGTCTTCCTGGTACTGCGCGCGGCGGGCGAAGCTCGAGGTGACCATGTGCCGCTGCTCGTCGAAACGGTAGCGGGTCACGCCCAGCAGCAGGCCATTGGGCTGCACCGAGTTGATGTGCACGAACTCCTCGCCCTGGCGGTGCCACATGCCACGCTTGGAACTCTGCGCCTCGCCGCCGCCCTGGGCCAGCGAGCGCTCGGCCTGGGCCTTGTTCTCGGTCACCGGGGCCAGGTATTCGCCCAACAGCAGCCCGACGATCATCAGCACCAGCATCGGCTTCATGACCGCCCAGACGATACGGCCGATCGACACCCCGGCCGCGCGCATGATGGTCAGCTCGCTGCTGCTGGCCAGGCTGCCGAGGCCGACCAGGCAGCCGATCAGCGCCGCCATCGGCAGCATGTCGTACAGGCGCCGCGGCGCGGTCAGCAGGACGAAGCTGCCCGCGTCCATGAGCGTGTAGGTGTCGCTGATGTCGCCCATCTCGTCGATGAAGGCGAACAGCGAGGCCAGGCCCAGGA
>NZ_LZRW01000021.1:0-498 GCF_001974945.1 Bacillus sp. I-2
TCGTAATGGTGGTGAAAAGTGATATGGCTAGAAAGGAGTTGAAAGTACACGTTAGATTCACAAACCATTGTTTTACTAAGGGATACGATGCTTTTAGCCATCCTGCAGGGGAGCCGATTATTCCTGACCATAGCGGAAACAAAAGAACTTTTTGCCCAATAAGATATAGGCTCTCGTTGAGTCTGCCTGCAATCATCAGCAGCTTGGTGAATCCGCAAGAAAAGGTTTTTCAAACAGCAGCAAGGCGAAACTGGGCTTACTCAATAACGATTGATGATCCTGCAGGGCCGTATCATTTGTTTTTTGAAATACGAAAAGCCTCTCGTGCTGAAAGGCATCTACAGGATTTGAATGTTGTTGTTGAAAGTGCGTATCACGAAGAAAAGGGGTATGGACCACCTGATCTTCTTGGTCGAATAGGATTTGTGGCTCTTTGTGGAAGAGTTTATGAGGGTAAACCGCTGGCTACAAAAAGATAAAAAAAAAGCACCCAAGAGG